>DASYLT010000171.1:0-22149 GCA_036009425.1 Baekduia sp.
CGACCGAGGCGGTGCGCCTGGCGTTCGTCGAGCTGCTCGGCGCCGAGCGCCGGCTGCGCGCCCGCGACCAGAAGTGCGGCCCCGGCGACCTGACCCAGGGCCAGATCCGGGCGCTCTTCAAGATCGACGCGTCGGGGGAGACGACCGCCGGCGAGCTCGCGAAGGCCTCCGACCTCTCGCCCGCCAGCGTGTCGACGATGCTCGACCACCTCGAGCGCGACGGCATCGTCGAGCGCAGCCGCTCGGCCTCGGACCGACGCGTGGTGGTCGTGTCGCTGACCGAGTCGGGCCGCACGCTGCTGGCCGAGAAGCGCGAGCGCTGGCGGGCCCGCGGGCGCGACGCGCTGGAGGGCGTTTCGGAGGCCGATCTGCATGCCGCGGCGGATGTGATGCGGCGGATGGCGGGGATGTTGGAGGAGTTGTAGGGCGAGGCCGGCGATCCGTGTCGCTTTCAACGCCTCTATGACGGCCCATACGCGATGAACTCCAACAAGCTCCCATCCGGATCCCGGAAGTACACCGACATCCCACGACCACCAGCTCCGTTCCGCGGCACCGGCCCCATCTCCACCGCGACGCGGTGCTCGGCCAGATGCTCCGCCGCCTCCTCGGCGGTCCCCGGCCACACCAGGCACAGGTCGGCCATGCCCGGCGCGGCCGGGATGCGGGCCACGGGCGTCGGCTCCATCCCGGGGCCGTGGACGTTGAACTGGATGTCGCCGAAGCGGTAGCGCCAGCGGGTCGGGGGCGGGTCGTCGAGGCGGACGAGCTCGGCGCCGCAGACGTCGCGATAGAAGGCGTTGGACCGCTCCCAGTCCGACACCGCGATCACGACGTGGTCGAGCGTGATGCCGTCGTTCACGCCGGGCTCCCTGCGCCCGCGCCCTCCAGCCAGCGCGCGACGGGCAGCGCCGCCCCCGCCCGAGCCAGCTCCGCGGCCGAGAAGCCGGAGACGCGCCCGAGCTCCACGACCTCCACGTCGCCCAGCGCCGCGATCGTCCTGCGGTTGGACGCCTCCATCGGCGTCGGCGCCGCCGGCCAGGGCGAGAGCACGACGGCGCGGACGTCCAGGCCCGCGCCGCGCGCGGACTCCAGCGTCAACAGCGTGTGGTTGATCGTCCCCAGCCCCGGACGGGCGACGATCACGACCGGCAGGCCCAGGTCGACCGCCAGGTCGCGCACCAGGTAGCCGTCTGAGGTCAAGGGCACCAACAACCCGCCGACGCCCTCGGCGATCAGCGTGCCGCGCTCCGCCGCGGTGCGAGAGGCCACGGTCACCAGCGCCGCCGGGTCGATCGCGACCCCGGCCAGCTCCGCGGCCAGATGGGGCGAGACCGCGGGACCGAAGCGCAGCGGCGCCACGGCCTCGGGCTCCATCTGCGCGCAGCGCGCGAGCAGCTCGTGGTCGTGTGGCTTGCCGGGCTCGGGCGCGTCGTCGAGGCCGGTCACGACCGGCTTGAACGCGCCGACGCGCATGCCGCGCGCCGCCAGGGTCGCGACGAGCACGGCCGCGACGACGCTCTTGCCGACCTCGGTGTCGGTGCCGGTGACGAAGAGCCCGTTCACGGCAGCCGACGCGACTTCTGCCTCAGGCCGCCGCGGCGGTCGGGCCGTCGGCCAGCGGCGCCGGCAGGCGCTCGTCGGGATGCCCGGCGGCCTGGGCGGCGGCCACCGGCACGCCCGCGCCGGGGCGGAATCCCGCCTGCAGCGCAGCGCGCCCCAGGGTGCGGGCGGCGGCGCGCAGCTCCTCCCGCGTGTGGGTCGCCATGAGCGCCAGTCGCAGCCGGGACGTGCCGGCGGGCACCGTCGGCGGCCGGATCGCCTGAGCGAAGACCCCGCCCTCGATCGCCGTCTCGCACACCCGCATCGCCAGCTCGGCGTCGCCCACGACCAGCGGCACGATCTGCGTCGAGGAGCCGGCGACCTCGAAGCCCTCGCGGGCCAGCTCGGCGCGCATCGCGTCCGCGTTGGCCTGCAGCCGGTCGACCATCTCGGGATGCTCCTGGAGCACCTCGAGCGCCGCCAGAGCGCCGGCGACCGCGGGAGGCGGCAGCGCCGTCGAGAAGATCAGCGAGCGCGCCGTGTTGGTGAGGTAGTCGCGCATCGCGGCGCTGCACGCGGCGAACGCCCCGTAGGCGCCCAGCGCCTTGCCGAGCGTGCCCACGACGACGTCGACCTCGCCGTCGAGCCCGGCCTCGGCGACCGCGCCGCGGCCGCCCGGACCCAGGCAGCCCGTCCCGTGCGCCTCGTCGACGACGGTCTTCACGCCATGGCGGCGGGCCAGCTCCACGATGTCCTGCAATGGCGCGATGTCGCCGTCCATCGAGAACACCGAGTCGGTGACGATCACGCCGCCGCGGTGGTCGGAGGAGGTGGGTGGGCCACATTTCTGGCGCAGGCCCCAGGCCAGGTGCTCGACGTCGCAGTGGTCGTAGACGAAGACCTCGGCGCGTGCCAGGCGGCAGCCGTCGATGATCGACGCGTGGTTGAGCTCGTCGGAGAAGACGACCGGGTCGCGCCCCGCGAGCTGGGCCGTCGCGCCCACCACGCCGAGGTTGGCGAGGTACCCCGAGCCGAACAACACGGAGGACTCGGTGCCCTTGAACGCCGCCAGCGCCTCCTCCAGGCGACGGTGGACGGTCATCGTCCCCGACACCAGGCGCGACGCGCCCGCGCCCGCGCCCCAGCGCATCGCCGCGTCGGCCGCGGCCTCGCGCACCCGCGGGTGGTCGGCCAGGCCCAGGTAGTTGTTGGAGCACAACAGCAGGACGGGGCGGCCGTCGAGCACGACGCGCGACCCCTGCGGGCCACTCACATGGCGCATGCGCCGGTAGAGCCCCGACTCGCGCAGCTCGTCCAGGCGGGCTTCGATGTCGCTCACGGTGGGGTCGCTCGCGCTCGTCGTCGTGGTCGTCGGCGGGATCGGTCGGCTCGGCCGGCTCAGTGGCCGAACGGCATGCCGGAGAGCTCTGCGGGCTGTTCGGGCTGCGCCTCGGGCCAGCGGTTCGGCGCGCCGTCGGGCCGTGCCGGGATCTTGTCCTTCTTGGCGTAGCGCAGCTGCTCGGCCGGGTTCCACGTCGTGACCTTGATGCCGGCGCTCTCGGCCTGTGTCAGCGTGTCGAGGTAGTCCTCGACGATGTCGGGCGTCTCGCCCTCCAGCCACCCCGAGCGGTTGTCGGGACGCGGGTTGGCGCCGTTGTCCTCGAAGCGGTTGATGTTCAACCCCAGGTCGGTGAACATTTTGCGATCGTCGGCGGGGTCGGCGTTGAGCGTCGTCAGGAAGTTGCCCATCATCACGCCGTTGAGCCCGGCCTTGACGGCCAGCGGCTGAAGCTCGCCGAGGTTCTCGACGCGCCCGCCGCACAGACGGAACAGCGCGGCCGGAAGGATCAGCCGGAAGATCGCGATCCACTTCACGACCTCCCACGGGTCCATGTAGTCACGGTCGCCGAACTTCGTGCCCGGGCGCGGGTTCAGGAGGTTGATCGGAACCGAGGTCGGGTCGATCTTCGACAGCTCGAAGGCCATCTCCACACGTTGGGCGCGTGTCTCGCCGAGGTTCAGGATCCCGCCGACGCACGTCTCCAGCCCGGCCTCGCGGACCGCGTCGATCGTGCGGAGCCGGCCCTCGTAGCGGACGGTCGAGGAGACCTCCGGATAGTAGGACTCGGCCGTCTCGACGTTGTGGTGCACGCGCTGGATGCCGGCGTCCTTGAGTGCCTTGGCGCGGTCGACCGACATGTGCCCGACCGACGCGCAGCGCTTGAGGTTGGTCTGCTCGGCCACCATCCGCGCGCCCTCGAGGATCTTCTCGAAGTCGCGCCTGGACAGGCCCTGGCCCTGGGTGACCATGCAGAAGCGGTGGGCGCCGGCGGCCTCGGCGGCCTTGGCGTGCTCGAGGATCTGCTCGGGCTCCATCATCGCGTGCATGGGCGTCTCGGCCTCGGCGAACCGGGACTGCGCGCAGAAGCCACAGTCCTCGGCGCAGCCGCCGGACTTCGCGTTGACCAGGGAGCACATGTCGGTGGAGTCGCCGAAGCTCTCCTGCCGCGCCTCCCAGGCGCGCTCGACGAGGGCGAGGATCTGGTCGTGGTCCTCGATCTCTCCCAGTCGGGTGGCTTCTTCGCGGTCGATCAACGGCGGCATGACCGGCACAGTAGGCACGTCACCGGACGGTCGTCCGAGGACGCTTACCCAGAAGTGGGGATGGCGCAAATCCGCTCACCGGCCGATGATGTGGGCAACGTGGCCGCCGCCGATCCGATCCGTGTCCTGCTCTGCGACGACGCCGAGGGCTTCCGTGCGCTGATGCGCTCGTCCCTGGCCGACGACCCGGCGATCGAGGTCGTGGGCGAGGCCGCCGACGGCGTGGCCGGGGTCGAGGCCACCGCCGACCTGCAGCCCGACGTGGTCCTGCTCGACATGTCCATGCCGCGCATGGGCGGCCTGCAGGCGATCCCGAAGATGCGCCGCCGCGCGCCGGGCGCGTCGATCATCGGGCTGTCGAGCCTGAGCGCCGCCCGGATGGCCGGACCGTCGATCGAGATCGGCGCTCACTCCTATCTGGAGAAGGGCACCGGCCTCGACGACATCCGCGCGGCGATCCACGACGCCGCGCAGCGCCGCTCGGCCCCCTGACCGCGCCGGTCGTCGCTCGGTAGCGTGCGGCGGGATGGACGACGCCGAGCTGACCCGCCGCTCCGTGGAGGGCTTCGCCGAGACCGTGGCAGCGCTCGGACGCGCCAGCGGCGGCCCGGACGCCGTCGTCCGCCGGCCCGACGCCGTGGGCGCCAACGTGCCGTCGGCCGGCGACAACCACTGGATCGACGCGGTCGTGGTGCCGGCCGGCGCGCGACCGCCCGAGCGCGACGACCCCGGCCTGCCGCACTCCCTCTGGACGCTCGCCGACGGGGCCATCGCCGGGCGCGTCGAAGAGCCGTCGATCGCGATGCCGTGCCTCGGGCTCGTGCTGGATGGCGCGGTCGACCTCGGCGGTGGCCTGCCGGTGCACCGGCCGACGCTGGCCGAGGTGGGGGAGGTCAACGATCGCGCCTACGGCCAGGCCTTCGCGCTGCAGCCGCTGTTGAGCGCGCTGCGCGACGACCGCGTGGAGGTCCACGGCGTGCGTGCCGACGGCGGCGACGGCTGGGCCTGCGTGGCGCTGACGCTGCGCGTCGGCGACGACGTCAGCGTGCAGTACGTCGCCACCGAGCAGCACCACCGGCGCCGCGGCCTGGCGAGCGGCCTGCTGCGCACGCTCCTCGACGCGGCCCGCGCCGGCGGCGCACGCACCGCGACGCTCCAGGCCAGCCCCGACGGCCTCCCGGTCTACGAGCGCCTCGGCTTCCGCCGCACGGCGACGCTCCATGCCCATCTGCGCAATCCCACTACATAAAGGGGTCTGACCCCTTTATGCAGTGCCACTGCGAATAGGGGTCTGACCCCTTTTCGCAGTGCCAGTGCGAATAGGGGTCTGACCTCTCAGCGCCCGCAGCACTTCTTGTACTTGTTGCCGGAGCCGCACCAGCAGGGGTCGTTGCGGCCCGGGGGCCAGATGAGCGCTCCGCCCTCCATCGCGATCTCGTAGGCCGCCCTGGTGCGGGCCTCGGCCGAGTCGGCGTCCAGGCCGTTGGCCGCCGAGCGCTCCTGCACGACCGTCACGGTCAGCGGCACCACGACCGGGTGGCGCGGGGCGCCCGGGGCGATCGCGCGCATCCGGCGGTCGAGCTCCAGTGCGTAGGCGGCATGGCCCTCGGCGCGCCAGTCGTCGCCGAAGTCCGGCCAGGCGTCGAGCGCCGCGTCGAACTCCGCGCGCACGAAGAACGGCGTGGTGACGGGCGTGTCGGCACCGGCGGCCGCCGCGCGGGCCAGCGCCAGCCGCGCCCGCTCGTCGATCTCCCCGGCCGCCAGCCCCGCGGCCTCGAGCGCCTCGGTCCGGGCGCTCACGATCTGGCGCAGCGTCTCGCCATCGGCGCCGCTGCGCAGCGCGAGCTCCAGCGCCTGCGCGAACAGGCCGGCGGCGACCTCGGGCTCGTCGGCCTCGGCATGCGCGCTGCCGGCCAGGAACGGGACGGTTGGATCGGCCGGGTGCTCGCGCTCCAGCGCGGCCCAGATCGCGTCGGACTCGCCGCGGCGGCCGGCCAGGACGTGCATCCACGCCACGTGCCAGCGCTGGTCGGCGCCCGTGAGCTCCTCGAGCTCGGCGAGGACCGCGATCGCGTCGTCGTAGCGGCCCGTGGTCTCCAGCGTGTCGACGCGCGCCTCGAGCGCCTCGATCTGCTTGGCCGATGCGGCGCGTGACATCAGCGTCCCTGCCAGCGAGCGGGTCGCTTCTGGCCGAACGCCTTGACGCCCTCCTGGAGGTCGTCGGAGGCGAAGCACTCCTTGCGCAGCGCGATCAGCTCGGCCTCGACGTCGGGCTTGAGCTCGGCCTCGGCCGACAGCAGCGCCCGCAGCACGCGCTTGTTGCCACGGACCGACAGCGGGGCATTGGCGGCCAGCTCGGCCGCCCAGTCCAGCGCCATGCCCTCGAGGTCCTCCGCGCCGGCGACCTCGTGCAGCAGGCCCCACTCCCGCGCGGTCCGCGACTCGATGTTGCGGCCCAGCAGGAAGAGCTGGCGCGTGCGCGGCTCGCCGATCGCGTGCAGGAACCGGCGCAGGCCGGTGTGCGAGTAGACGAGCCCGAGCTTGGCGGGCGGCATGCCGACCTTGATGCCGTCGCGGGCGATGCGCAGATCGCACGCCAGCGCGAGCTCCAGACCGCCGCCGATCGTGTGACCGGGCAGCGCCGCCACGGTCGGGACGTCCGTGGCGTCCAGCGCGTCGATCGCGCTCGTGAACGGGTGGGCGACGAGCTTCTCGGCCTCGGCGGCGAAGACGTCCTCGGGGATGTCGCCGATGTCGTAGCCCGACGAGAACATCCCATCGGCGCCGGTCAGGATCAGGCAGCGCGTGCCGTCGTCACCGGCGGCGCGCACGGCCTCCGCGATCCCGTCCAGGATCGGGTGGTCCAGCGCATTGCGCTTCGCCGGGTTGGAGATGGTGAGGCGCCGGACTCCGTCCAGCGGCTCGTCGATCAGCAATTCGCCCGCCATTGACGGCGGGAGGCTAGTCGCTACTCGAGCCGGACGAGCGTGTCGCCCTCGTTGACCGCCTGGCCCTCCTCGCAGAGGATCTCCTTGACCGTCCCCTCGTCCTCGGCCTCGACCGGCATCTCCATCTTCATGGATTCGAGGATCACCACCGTGTCGCCCTCGGCGACCCGATCGCCGACCTTGCACTCGATCTTCCACACGGTGCCCGTGATGTGGGCCTCGATGTCTGCCATTGGTCCCCCTCGTCGTCAGCCTGCGTCGCGCGTGCAACATAGGTCGCGGGCCGGACGGTGCAGGGAGCTTCGACCGTCGGGCGGAACGCGGGCCCCGATGTTCCGACCGCGTGGCGGTAGAGCGGGAGCTCGCCTGGCCCCATCATGTGGACAAGTGATCGCCCGGGGGACATCGCAACCGCGCACCCCGTCTCCTCCTGCGACGACTCGCAGTTGCGCCGGACGATCGCCGCTCCCCGGCTTGGCCTGACCCACCGGCCGGGGGCACGCCCGGGGATCGTGCGCCGTACCGAGGAGGGACAGCCTCGGTACGGCGCACCCCGGGTGGACCTCTCGGCGCCAGGACCGTGATACCGGGGCGTCAGGACGGGCCCGACGCGGGTACCATGCCGCCACGCGTTCACGGGCCGGTGGAGAGAACATGGGCGAGCAGGACAAGCTGGTGGCGATGAAGGACCAGGTCTACCTCGACCCGCGCCCGTCGTCGTACTTCGACCGCTTCCACGAGCGCGCCCGCACGCGCGAGCCCGACTGGGTCTACGAAGCCGTCCGTGCCACCACGCTCCTGTACTCGTGGGCCTTCTTCCGCGCGCGGGTCATCAGCACCGACAAGGTGCCGCCGACCGGCCCGGTCATCCTCGCGCCCAACCACTTCTCGTTCATGGACCACTTCTTCGCCGCGGGAGCCATCCGGCGCAAGGTGCAGTTCATGGCCAAGTCGCAGCTCTTCGCCCCGCCGGCGCAGTGGATCTACACGCATGGCGGCGTGTTCCCCGTGCGGCGCGGCGCACGCGACGAGGAGTCGATCACCACGGCGCACACGGTCCTCGAACGCGGCGGCTGCCTGGCGATGTACTGCGAGGGCGGGCGCTCCCGCACCGGCAAGCTGGCCGACGAGGCCAAGCCGGGCATCGGGCGCCTGGCGCTGGAGTCGGGCGCGACCGTCGTGCCGATCGCCATCCACGGGTCGTCCAAGGTGCGCAACTGGAAGCGCCTGGAGTTCCCGAAGGTGACGATCCAGTTCGGCGATCCCTTCCGGTACGAGCGCGTCGCCGAGCCGACGCGCGAGCAGGCGAAGCAGACGGCCAACGAGATCTTCGACGCCATCAAGGTGCTCTACGCCGGGCTCGAGGCGCACGGGCGGCGCGGGGTCGTCGCGCGCGTCCGCGAGGAGCGCCGGGCTGCCCGGCGCGCCGGCAAGCGCACCGCCAGCCCCGCGTGAGGCCGGCGCTCGCGGCGGTGACCGCGGCCGCGCTGGCGATCGTCGTCGGGCTCTCGACCGCCGCGGCGGGCGCAGCGGGGACCGGCGGGCTGACGCTCGTCCCCGTCGCGTCGTTCACCCAGCCCGTCGGGATGGCGGTGGCGCCCGGGGACCCGTCGCGCCTGTTCGTCGTCGAGAAGGGCGGGCGCATCGTCGTGCGCCACGGGGCCGGGCAGTCGACGTTCCTCGACCTCACCGGCCAGGTGAAGTCCGACGGCTACGAGCAGGGACTGCTCGGGCTTTCCTTCGCGCCCGACTACGCGAGCAGCGGCCGGTTCTACGTGTACTACACGGCGTCGACCTCGGCGCCCGGCGCCGCGAGCTACGGCAGCGACCTGGCGATCAGCGAGTTCCGGCGCGGGGCCGACGCCGATCACGCCGACCCGGCCTCCGAGCGCCCGGTGCTGCGGATCCCGCATCGCCTCGAGGAGTTCGAGAACGGCGGCCAGATGCGCTTCGGGCCTGACGGCCTGCTGTGGATCGGCACGGGCGACGGCGGCGGCGACGGGGATCCCCACCGCAACGCCCAGCGGCTGGACCCGGCCACCGACGACGCCGCGGCCGGCGCCGACGCGCTGCTCGGCAAGATCCTGCGCATCGACCCCACGCCGGGCGACGGCTGCGGTGGCGCCTGCACGATCCCGGCGGGCAACCCCGGCTTCGCACAGCGCGAGGTGTGGGCCTACGGCCTGCGCAACCCGTGGCGCTTCTCGTTCGACCGCCTGACCGGCGACCTGGCGATCGCCGACGTGGGCAACCGCGACCTCGAGGAGGTCGACCTCGCCCCGGCGCCGGGGCTGGGGCGCGGCGCGAACTTCGGCTGGCCGTACTTCGAGGCGGGAGCGCAGGTCTCGCCGTCGCGGCCGGTCGGCTGCTGCCTGGCGCCGGTCATCCAGAAGTCGCACCGCGGCGACGGCTTCGACGCGTTGATCGGCGGGATGGTCGTCCGCGACCCGGGCCTGCCGTCGCTGGAAGGGCGCTACGTCTACGCCGCGCTGACGACGGGCGAGATCCGCAGCGCGCGGTTCGCCGGCGGGCGCGCGGTCGACGATCGCGACACCGGGCTGCGCGTGCCGAACCTCACGTCGTTCGGCGAGGACGCCTGCGGCCGCGTCTTCGCCACCACGATCGACGGCGGGCTCTACCGGATCTCGCAGGGCACCGGCGCGTGCAGCGCGGTCGGCATGACGTTGACCGCGGCGGCGCGGCAGCGGGTCTCGGGGGCCGCGGGGACCGTCGAGGTGACCGTGACCTGCGCCGCGGGGTGCACGGTCCGCGCCCGTGGCTCGTTGCTCATCGGCGGCGGTGGCGGGTCGCTGGCCGGGCACACCGGCACGCTGACGCGGCAGCTGGCCGCCGGGCGGCGGACCGTGCTGCGCTTCCGGATCGGCGCGGCGCTGCGGCGGTCGGTCGCCGCGGCGGCGCGTCGGAGCCGTGGCGCGCGCCTGCGCTTCGAGGTCACCGCCCGCGCGGGCGCCGGCGGGCCGGCGCGGCACGCGAGCGCCAGCTCACGTCTGGTGCGGTAGCTCCGTCGTCGTGAGGGTAGGGATGGCCCCATGAACCTCCGGGGAGGACTCGCCGCGCTCGCGGCCGCGGCGTCGGTGCTGGCCGGGGTGACGGCGGCGCCCGCGGGCGCCGCCGTTTCGCTGCAGCAGATCGGGACGTTCACGGCGCCCGTCTACATGGCCGCGCCACCGGCCGATCGGGCACGCGTGTTCGTCGTCGAGAAGGGCGGGCGTATCGCCGACGTCCGCGCGGGAGCGACCACCACGTTCGTCGACCTGACCGGCCGCGTGAAGTCCTCGGGCAGCGAGCAGGGACTGTTGTCGATGGCCTTCGCGCCGGACTACGCGACCAGCCGCAAGCTGTACGTGTACTACACGGCGCCGCCGGAGCGCGGGTCGTCGGGCTCGGACCTGATCGTCAGCGAGCTGCGCGCGACCGACGACGACCACGCCGACCCGGCGACCGAGCGCGTCGTGCTGCGCATCCCGCACCGCGCGTTCGACAATCACAACGGGGGACAGCTGCAGTTCGGCCCCGACGGGCTGCTGTGGATCGGCACCGGCGACGGCGGCAACGGGAACGACAGCCTCGGCAATGCCCAGCAGACGGCGCCCTCCTGGAACGATCCGGTGGTCGGCCACGACACGCGCCTGGGCAAGCTGCTGCGCATCGACCCGGCGCCGGGGGACGGATGCGACGGCCGCTGCACCATCCCCACCGGCAACCCCGGCTTCGGCCAGCGCGAGATCTGGGCCTACGGCCTGCGCAACCCCTGGCGCTTCTCGTTCGATCGCGTGACGGGCGACCTGACGATCGGGGACGTCGGCCAGGAGACGTGGGAGGAGGTCGACTTCGCGGCCGCGCCGGGGCGCGCGGGTGGCGCGAACTTCGGCTGGAGCACGTATGAGGGGCTGCATCCGCGGGGGAGCACGGCGCCGGCGGGGGCGCCGGCGGGGATCACCATGCCGGTGCTGGAGAAGGGGCACGCCGCGCCCGACGCGTTTCGCTCGATCGCCGGTGGCTACGTCGTGCGCGATCCGGCGCTGCCCGACCTGCTCGGCCGCTACGTCTACGCCGACACCTACCTGGGCAACATCCGCGCGGCGACGCTGGCGCCCGGCGGCGCCACCGGCGACGCGGCGACCGGCCTGCACGTCGGCACGCTCGCGTCGTTCGGCGAGGACGCGTGCGGTCGCGTGTACGCCGTCTCGCTGGAGGGCCCGGTGTACCGCCTCGCGCAGAGCGGGGCGTGCGCCGAGGCGCCCGCGGGCGGTGGCGGCCCGGGGTCCGGGGTGCCCGGCACGACGGCTCCGGCCGCCGACACGGTCGCGCCCGTGCTGCGCCTGGCGGCGGCGTCGCGCCAGCGCCCGTGGCGCACCGGCGTCGTGCGGCTGCGCGTCTCGTGCGACGAGGCGTGTGCGCTGAAGGCCCAGGGGACGTTCGTCATCACCCGCAGCCGGGGGGCGCGGGCGGCGGTCGTCTCGCGGCTGGTGACCTCGACCGCCAAGACGACGCTCGCGCCCGGCGCGGCCGTGACGATCAAGGCCAAGGTCGGCGCCCGCACCCGCCGCACCCTGCTCCGCTCCCTGCGCCGCGGCCACCGGCGCGTGACGCTGCGCTTCGCGGTCACCGCCACCGATCCGGCGGGCAACGCGCGGGCCGGGACGGTGCGGTCGCGGGTGACGCTGCGGTAGGCGGGGCGACGGCCTCGGCGGGGCGGCATGCGTCGAGGGACGACTGAACCGCGGTATGCGCGGTTCAGTCGTCCCTCGATGACGTCGGGGGGCCGGACTCGGCTAGGCCCGGACGCGGCTAGGCCCGGACTCGGCTAAGCCCGGGCGCGGTCGGCGCTCAGCTCCGGCGCCGAGGCGGCGCGTGGCGTTGGTCTGGGGAGCGACGAGAGCGAGCGCCGGTGCGGCGCCGGCGCCCTCGGTCGTCCGCCGGCGCCTCGCGGCGGGTGGTCTGTGGCGCCTGGGTGGGGTGGGCCTGTTCGGCGCGGCGTGGTCGCGGTGAACGGGCCCACCTGGGCGGTGGCGAGTGGTCAGGAAGGCGGCGGGCCTGTCTGCCGCGGTCGCGTCGCGCCAGACGGGCCCGCCTCGGCCTGGCCGCGCCTGGCGCTCCGGGTGGGCCCGTGAGCGGACCGTCATCGTCCGCGGACGGGCCCACCTGGCCCGATTGGCACCTGGCGTCGGAGGTGGGCCCGCCGTCGGACCGCAGGCGTCCGCGGACAGGCCCACCTCCGCGCCGCGGACGCCCCCGGGCGCCGGAGCCACCCACCACGCTCGTGCTCGTCGGTGCCGGCGAACCAGCGCCGGGGCCGCCGCGCGGCCGCGCTGCACGCCGGCCTCGCCGGCGCCACCAGCATCGAGGGACGACTTAACCGCGATATACGCGGTTCAGTCGTCCCTCGACGGCCCGTGGCTCACCCCCGGCCCCCGGCCCCCGGCCCGCCGCCCCGGCCCGCGGCTCACCCCCGGCCCGCGACCCTCACCGCCGGACGTCCTCGCAGTCCGGCATGACCTCGTCGGTCGCGTCGGCGAAGACGGTGTCGTTGCCGTCGCCGCAGGACACCCGGTCGAAGCCGCCGCCGACGACCTGGATGCGGTCGTCGCCCTCGTCGCCGGCGATCGTGTCGTCGTCGAGGTTGCCGAAGATGGTGTCGTTGCCCGGCCCGCCGTTGATGGTGTCGTTGCCCCGGTCGCCGGTGATCGAGTCGTCGCCCTCGTTGCCGAGGATCACGTCGTTGTCGCCGCGGCCGTGGATCGCGTCGTTGCCCGGACCGCCGTGCAGCTCGTCGTCGCCGTCCTCGCCGTCGACGTAGTCGTCGCCGCCGTTGCCGTAGAGCACGTCGTTGCCGTCGTTGCCGAACAGCGAGTCGTCGCCCTCGGTGCCCAGCAGGGTGTCGGGGCCGACGGTGCCGAAGACGTTGTTGGACGGCGGCGGCGCGTCGGAGGCCGGCTCGGCCGGCACGGGGACGACGGTCTCGCAGCTGCGCAGGCTGTCGCGCGTCGGCGCGTCCTGCTCGACGTAGGCGGTGTCGCGCCCCGGCCCGCAGTCGACCGTGTCCTTGTCGCCGTCGGCCACGCGCACCGTGTCGTTGCCGCTGCTGGCGGTCACCATGTCGACCCCGGGGCCGCCGATGAGCTCGTCGGCGCCGTCGCCGCCCGACAGCTTGTCGTCGCCCGAGCCGCCGTCGAGCGTGTCGGCGCCTTCGGAGCCGTACAGCGTGTCGCGACCGGAGTCGCCGGTGATGGCGTCGTCGCCCAGCCGGCCGAAGACCGTGTCGCCGCCGGTGCCTCCGTCGATCCGGTCGTTGCCGTTGCCGCCGTCGATGGACTCGCCCCCGGGGCCGCCGCGGATCGTGTCGTCGCCGTCGTCGCCCTGGATGACGTCGGTGCCGCGGTTGCCGTCGATGTAGTCGTTGCCAGGACCGCCGTCGAGCAGGATGTCGTTGCCCAGGCCCTTCTCGATGATCGCGTCGTTGCCGTCGCCGCCGCGGACCACGTCGTCGCCGTCGCCGCCGTCGAGGCTGTCGTCGCCCGCGGAGCCGTCGACCTCGTCGTCGCCCGTGCCGCCGTTGGCGTAGTCGTTGCCCGGCCCGCCGTCGAGGACGTCGTTGCCGGCCTGCGCGAAGAGGCGGTCGTCGCCGTCCTCGCCGAAGAGCTGGTCGTTGTCGGAGCCGCCGTCGAGCGTGTCGATCCCCGGCCCGCCGTAGAGCAGATCGGCGCCGCGCCCCCCGAGCGCGGTGTCGTCGCCGCCCAGCGCGTCGATGCGGTCGCCGCCGCGCGTGCCGGTGAGGCGGTCGCTCGCGTCGGTGCCGGTGATCAGCCCGACGCCGGGCTGCACGGCGATGGACGTCGGGCGGGCGCCCGCGAAGATCGGCTGGGCCTTCAGCCGCCGGAACGACAGCGCGCTGAGGACCGAGATCGTCCCCGCACCCTCGTCGGCGACGTAGATCCGGACGCCGTCGGGCGCGACCGCGGGGTGGCCGGGCCCGAGACCGGTGGCGAGCCGCTGCGTCACCCGCCCGGACGGCAGGTCGTAGACGGCGGCGACGCGCGAGCCGGGCCCGGCGCCGACGATCACGCGCTTGCCGTCCGTCGTGACCGCCACGCCGCCGCCGGGGCCGCGCGCGGTGTGGATCGTGCGGCCGAGCCTGCCCTCGGCGGTGTCGATGGTCACCAGCGCCGCCCCCTTGTCGGTCGCGGTGGCGGCGTAGGCCCGGCGCCCCGTCGGCGCGAAGGTCAGCCCGGTCACGCCGGCCAGCCTCAGCCGGCGCACGCCGCCGCCGAGCAGGTCGACGATCGCGATCCGCTTGCCGTCGAGCGCGACGACCGCCTTGGTCGAGTCGGCCGACACCGCCACGGCGATCGGCTTGCGCGCCTGGGCGCCCAGGTCGGCCGAGCGCATGACGGTCAGCGCCAGCGGGTCGATGATGTCCAGCGCGCCCTTGCGTACCGCCGCCAGCCGAGCGCCGTTGGCGCCGATCGCCATCGCCGTCGGGGTCCCGGTCAGCTGGACGTCGCCGACCCTGACCCGCCCGTTGAGGTCGATCGCCGCGACGCCGGCGCCCGCCGCCACGTAGCCCCGGACGCCGTCGGGCGCGACGGCGACGGCGCGCGCCCGGCCCCCGACCGGGACGCGGGCGACCAGGCGACCCGAGGAGACGTCGACCAGCGTGGCGTTGGCGTCGCCGGCGGCGACCAGCAGCACGCGGGCGTCCGCCGGCGCGGCGACCACCGCGACGGTGGCCAGCGAGAGCAGGAGCGGAGGGAGGGTTCGACGCATCGGTGCAGGAACCCCATCAGGTCGGAGAAGGTTCCGGTGCAACGGCAGCTTCGATGGTCTCGGGGCCACGGCGGCCTACCGACCACAGCGTGTGGGATCTCGACCTCGGTCCGCCGATCGCCTACGTCGTCCTCGCGGAGGGCAACCCCTTGTGATGCCCGACGTCCAGGGCTCAGGCGGAGACGTCGGGGGCCCGTCCCCGCGGCCGACCGGCAACGGCACGGACCGGGTGACGGTCAAGCGCGACGAGCTCGACGCACGCGTCGAGGAGCTTCAGACCGAGAAGGTGTGGCGTCGCGCGAGCTGGTTCGTGCTGCTCGCGTTCGTCATCATCGTGCTGGCGGTCGCCGCCGCGATCTACGTCGCCTACGGCGGCTAGGACCGGGCCCAGTCTCGAACGGCGATGCTCGTCCTGCGTCGCCACGACGCTGCGGATGCTGCCTGTGTTCGCGCCCGCGGCGCGTGCGGGCGAGCGCTCAGAGCGCGGCGGCGGGCACGGCCGGCGCCGGGTACACCGGCGCCAGCCCCGGCCACGTCGCGGCGTCGTGGCCGGCGATGACCGGCGCGTCGGGGTGCGCGACCGTCCACGCGCGCACCCGCGCCAGCGACGCGCGGTAGGCGTCGTCGCGCCACGTCAGGACGGGGAGGAGGTCCTCGTCGATCGTGCGCTGCGCGTAGGCGGCATCGCCGGTGAGCAGCAGGTCGCTGCCGTCCGCGAGACGCAGTGCCACCGAGCGATGGCCGGGCGTGTGGCCCGGCGTCGACAGCACCAGGATCGTGCCGTCGCCGAGCAGGTCGATCTCGTCGACGTCGCCGGGCAGCGTCCGCCACTCGCGGGGACCGCCGAGGAGGCCGGGGAGGTAGCCGTCGGTGATCCGGCCGCGACGGGCGGCGGCCCACTCGCGCTCGTCGACCACGACGGTCGCGCCCGGGAACTGCGACAGGCCGCTGGCGTGGTCGTAGTGCAGGTGCGTCATGACGATCATCGCGATCTCGCCGGGGTCGATCCTCCGCTCGCGCAGCTGCGCGGGCACGGCCCACTCGGGCTGCATCTCGATGGTGAACGCGATCTTCGCGAGGCGGCCGAGCGCCGCGCCGACATCGGTGGCGACCTGCTCGTGCATCCCCGTGTCGATCAGGATCGGGCCGGCCTCCGGATGCTCCACCAGGAACGCGGGGATGGGCACCCAGAACCACTGCGACCGCGGGCGGTGCAGTCCCATGCCGCGCAGGACGCCCAGCGGCCCGGGGCCGCTCGGCCGCGCGTAGAAGTCGGGCATCGCCTTCATCTGCGCGGTGCGCAGCGGGTGGACCCGCACGCCGCCGCCCGCCGGCGCGCCGCCGCTCAGCGGAAGGTCGGCTGGGCGGGGCGTCGGCAGCTCCATGGCGCAGACCGTACTTGTAGGGTCCGCTCCGTGCTCGACGTGCTGCGTCCCGGCGTCCTCGACGGACTGCGCGTCTGCATCGCCGGCGGCGGCGCGCCGCTGCGTGCACGCGCCGCCCAGCTGGGCGCGACGGTCCTCGCGCTGGAGGCCGACCTCGACGACGAGGACGCGGTCGCCGCGGCGGTCGCCGCCCTCGGCCGGATCGACGTGCTCGTGGTCGACGCGGCGACGCCGTTCGTCGCCGGCGGCGGCGGGATGGCCGCGCTGCGCACCGCCGTGGACGGCAGCTGGAACGCCGTGCGCGCCACGGTCAACGCGGGGTGGACCCCCGCCGCGGCCCAGGGCCAGGACGCGGCCGGGGGCAAGGTCGTGCTCGTCGCCCCGCGCGTCGACGCCGGCGTGCACGCGACCGCCGTCGGCGCCGCGCTGGAGAACGCCGCTCGCACGCTGTCCATCGAATGGGCACGTCTGGGAGTGCGGACCACGGCGATCGTCCCGGGCGCCGCTGCCCGCGACGCCGACGTCGCCGAGCTGGTCGCGTTCCTGGCCTCGCCGGGCGGGGACTACTTCACCGGGTGCGTCTTCACGCCCGGTGTTGCGCCCGCCGCAGCCTGAGAGCACCCTGGTCAGACGGCGTGATCCGCGCTATAATTGCGGCCGCAACTACTTCTTCTCCCGCGTCGGAGGTCGACCATGCAGCTCCAGGGCATCCATCACATCAGCGCCATCACCGGTGACGCCCGGCGCAACCTCGACTTCTACACGCGCGTGCTCGGCCTGCGCCTGGTCGCCAAGACCGTCAACCAGGACGACCCGACCGTCTACCACCTGTTCTACGCCGACGAGCAGGGCCACCCCGGCTCGGAGATGACGTTCTTCGAGTACCCCAACGCGATCCCCGGCCGTCCGGGCGCCGGCATGATCCACCGGATCGTCTGGCGCGTCGGGTCGCCCGAGGCGCTCGACTTCTGGGCGCAGCGGCTGCCGCTGCTCGAGGTGCCCGTCACGCGCGGCGACGGCGGCTCGGTCCGCTTCAGCGACCCCGAGGGCCTCGACCACGAGCTGGTCGTGAACACCACCGGGGACGCGCCGCTGGCCGCCGAGCATCCCGAGATCCCCGCCGAGCACGCGCTGCAGGGCTTCGACGGCGTGCGCGCCTACGCAACTCACCCTGAGCGCAGCGGCGCGTTGCTGGAGAAGGTGCTCGGCGCCGAGAAGACCGCCGACGACACCTGGACCCTGCGCGGCGCGGCCCGTGGCAGCTGGATCGCCTACGACGCGGCCCCCGCCGAGCGCGGCCGTCAGAGCGGCGGCTCGGTCCACCACGTCGCGTGGGGCACGAACGTCGCCGAGCACCCGCAGTGGCAGCGCCACTTCGAGGAGTCCGGCGTGCAGACCAGCGGCATCATCGACCGCACGTACTTCAAGTCCATCTACTTCCGCGAGCCCAGCGGCGTGCTGTTCGAGATCGCCGACGACGCCCCGGGCTTCACCATCGACGCACCGCTGCAGGAGCTCGGCCGCAAGATCATCCTGCCGCCGCAGTTCGAGTCCCAGCGCCCGGAGATCGAGGGCCGCCTGACGCCGCTGCCCGACCCGCGCGCGGGACGCACCGCCGCCGCCTAGCGTCCCGGGAAGGAACCGGGCGCGGCGGCGTCCTTCATGACGACGGTCCTCCTCTTCAACTCCCCGGAGCAGTCATGAAGCGCCCCCTGATCCTCCTCCCCCTCCTCGCCGTGGTCGCGGCCGCCGTCGTGGTGGTCGCGATCGCCAGCGGCAGCAGCGGCGGCGGGAGCAGCAGCACCTCCAGCAAGTCCATCAACTACGGCTCGTCGCCCGCGGCGACCGCCGCGAAACCGGCCGCGCCGCCCGCCTCCGCCGCCGCCGCGCGCATCGCCACCGCCGACCACGGGCTCGGCCCGATGCTCGTCGACTCCCAAGGCCGCACGCTCTACCTCTGGCAGGCCGACACCGGCATGTCGAGCACGTGCAGCGGCGAGTGTGCGACCGACTGGCCGCCGGCGACGACGTCCGGCGCGCCGCACGCCGCAGGCTCCGCCAAGGCGGCGCTGCTCGGGACCACGAAGCGGTCCGACGGCACCACGCAGGTGACCTACGCCGGCCACCCGCTGTACCGCTTCGCCGGCGACGGCAAGGCCCGCCAGGTCAACGGCCAGGGCAGCAGCGCGTTCGGCGCACCGTGGCTCGTCGTCGCGCCCGGCGGCGCGGCGATCTCCGGTTAGCGCGTCTCGTGCCCCGCAGCTCGCAGCGCCGCGATGGCGTCGTCGAGCTGCGGGCCCGGCACGAGGATCCAGTCGGTGTCGTGCGTCGCGATCGGGAAGATCGGCACCCCCGCCTGCGCCAGCGGCACGGCGATGTCCGCGGTCACGCCGGTGAGCCCGAGGTCCAGCGGGCCGGAGACCTCGAGGATCCGCCAGCCGAGCACGACCGTCGCGTCGTCCGGGTCGGGCGCCAGGTCCTCGAGGCAGATCAGCGAGCGCTCCTCGCCCACCTCGGTCAGCGACCAGAAGCCGGTCCCGCTCGGCGGGACCTCCGGCGCCGGCGCGTCGGGCGCCAGCCGCGACACGGCGTACTCACCCTCCAGCACGCGCAGTCTCATCGCCCCGCCCAGGGCACTTCGACGGCGTCCTCGGTCGGCGAGTCGCGGGCGACCACATACTCGGCGTCCTCGTCGTCGGACGGGTTCTCCAGGACGTGCGTCTCATGCGGCGGCACCCACAGCATGTCGCCGCGGCCGAGCTCGACCGTGTGCTCCAGCTTGTCGCCCCAGTGGATCAGCATCCGCCCGCTGAGCATGTAGCAGGCGCTTTCGCAGTCGGCGTGGAAGTGGGGGCGCGAGCGGGCGCCGGCCGGCAGCCGGAAGATCCCCATGAAGATGTTGGAGTCGGTGCCCGTCGTGGCGCGCGACACCTCGTGCCCGCCGACGACGCCGCGCGGCTCCTCGTGCGTGGCCCCGCCCGGCCGGATGACCTTCATGGAACGCGAGGCTACTGCGCTTGGATGGTCCGGCCGAGTGGCAGGTCGTAGTCCAGCCACTCCGAGCGGCGGCCGCCGACGCGCGCGTAGACGGCCTGGGCCCGCAGGTTGTCCTTCGCGGTCTGCCAGGTCAGGTGCGGCGCGCCGTGGGCCAGCGCGTGCTCGCCGCACGCCGCGATGAGCGCGTCGGCGATGCGCGTGCCGCGCGCGTGCTCGGCGACGAACAGGTCGTTCATCACCGCGGCGCGCGAGGCGCTCAGCGTCTGCCACGTCCAGAAGACCGTGGCGAAGCCGACCGCCGCGCCGTGGGTGGGTGGGCCGGATCGAGCCACCAGCTGGATGCCCTCGCGCTCGGGATCGGCGATCAGCGCGCGGCTCATCGCCAGCAGCGCGTCGTCGGTCGGCGCGACGTCGTAGAACTCGCAGTAGGCGCGCATGAGCGGCAGGAGATCCTCGAGGTCCGCCTCCCGCACCACGGAGATCTCGGCGGCCGGCGTGCTCACGTCGTCATGCCGGTGAACTGGCCGCCCGTCACGTTGAGGACCTGCCCGTGGACGAAGTCGCTCCACGGCGAGCAGAGGAAGAAGACGCCGCCGGCCGCCTCCTGCGGCGTGCCCGGGCGACCGAGCGGGATCAGCATGGAGGCCATGCCGCGCAGCTGGTCGGGGATGCCGAGCTGCACCTTCTCGCCGTCGATCTCCATCTGGTTCTGGTCGTCCTTGGTGGCGGTCAGCCGCGTCTCGATGTAGCCGAAGGCCACCGCGTTGACGTTGATCTTGAACTGGCCCCACTCCTTGGCCAGCGTGCGCGTCAGACCGACCACCGCGTTCTTGCCGGCGCTGTAGTTGGCCTGCCCGGCGTTGCCCATCGTCCCCGAGGTGGAGGAGATGTTGACGATCTTGCGGAAGACCTCGACGCCCTGCTCGCGCTCGGCCTTGGCCGGCTCGCGCAGGTGCGGCGCGGCGGCGCGGATGACCTTGAACGGGACGGTGACGTGGATGTCGAGCATCCGCTGCCACCAGTCGTCGCTCATCTTGTGGATCGGCGCGTCGAGGGTGTAGCCCGCGTTGTTGACGATGATGTCGACCTTGCCCCAGGCGTCGATGGCCGTCTGGACGAGCTTGTCCGGCGCGTCGCCCTTGGTCAGGTCCCCGGCGAACACGGCCGTCTCGCCGGCGATCTCGGAGGCCGTCTGCTGCGCGACGTCGCCGTCGAGGTCGTTGATGACGACCTTGGCGCCCTGGGCGCTCAGCAGCTCTGCGGTCGCCCGGCCGATGCCGCGGGCCGAACCGGTGACGATGGCCACCTTGTCGTCGAGGACTCCCATGCGCGTCTCCTTCGTCGTCTCGGTCAACCGCCAGTGGCGGGGGATCCTAGTTCGCTGCGCCCGTCGGACGAACTCCCACACGCGCCGGGCTGCGCACGAACGGCCGGCCTCGGTGGCCGGCGGCTAGAGCGCCAGGACCTTGGCGAGGATCTCGCGCATGATCTCGTCGGTGCCGCCGCCGATCGGGCCCAGGCGCGCGTCGCGCGCCATCCGCTCGATCTCGTACTCCTCCATGTAGCCCGCGCCGCCGTGGATCTGCAGGCAGGTGTCCATGACGTCGAAGCACGCGCGCTGCGTGGCGAGCTTGGCCATGGTCACCTCCTTGACGGCGTCCTGACCGCCGACGAAGCGCCGCAGCGCGTCGTAGGTCACGCAGCGGCCGGTGTGCAGCGTGGTGGCGATGTCGGCCAGCTTGTGGCGCAGCACCTGGTGGCCGGTGAGCGGGCGGCCGAACGCGTTGCGCTCGCGGGCGAACGCGACGGTCTTCTCGTAGGCGACCTGCATCGCGCCGACGGCGCCCAGCGCCATCACCAGCCGCTCCCATTGGAAGTTGGCCATGATGAGGTAGAAGCCCTCGTTCTCGCGGCCGAGGAGGTTCTCGTCGGGGACGAAGGCGTCGTCGAAGCTCATCAGCGCCGTGTCGGACGCGTGCCAGCCGAGCTTCTCGATCTTGGAGGCGCTCACGCCCTCCTGGCGATCGACGATCAGGAAGCTCAGGCCGTGGTGGCCGCCCTCGTCGCTGGTCTTGACCGCCGTCACCCAGAAGTGCGCCCGCACCCCGTTGGTGATGAACATCTTCGAGCCGTTGACCAGCCACCCGCCGTCCACACGCCGGGCGTGGGTCTTGGTCGCGGCGACGTCGGAGCCGGCGTCGGGCTCGGTGATCGCCAGCGCGGCGATCTTCTCGCCGGCGATCGCCGGGGCGAGGTAGCGCTGCTTCTGGCCGTCGGTGCCGAACTTCAGGATCGGCGGGGTGGCGATGTTGATGTGCGCGCCGATGCCGGCGGCCACGCCGCCCGAGCCGCACCGGGCGAGCTCTTCGGCCAGGACGGCCTCGTGCAGGAAGTCGCCGCCCTGACCGCCGTAGGCCTCCGGGTACTTCAGTCCCAGCAGGCCCTGCCCGGCGAGCTTCCCGAAGACCTCGTCGGGGAACCAGCGCGCGGCCTCCCACTCGGCGGCGTGCGGGCGCAGCTCGGCGAGCACGAAGCGGCGGACGGTCTCCCGCAGCGCCTCGTGCTCCTCGCCGAACGGCGGCTCATGAGCGACCACCGGCCGGCCTACAGCCCGTAGCTGCGGCCGATCACGTCGAGCCGCACTCCATGTGCCAGCGGCCTACAGCCCATAGCTGCGGCCGATCACGTCGAGCATGATCTCGTCGGTCCCCGCGCCGATGCGGTTGAGCCGCATGTCGCGCCAGACGCGCTCGACGCCGTACTCCTTCATGTAGCCGGCGCCGCCGTGGATCTGGATGCACTCGTCGGCGACCTCGACCGCGATGCGCGCTGCATGGAGCTTGGCCATCGAGATCTCGCGGACGGGGTACTCGCCGTTCTGGAAG
>DASYLT010000172.1:0-10765 GCA_036009425.1 Baekduia sp.
TGATGCTCGCCGCGGGCCGCCGCGGCGTGCCCTGCTCGTCCTACACGCCCCAGCAGGTCAAGCAGGCGGTCTGCGGCACCGGGCGTGCGGCCAAGGACCAGGTCGCGCGCATGGTCTGCGCCGTGCTGGGCCTGCCCGACGAGCCGCTGCCCGACCACGCCACCGACGCGCTGGCCGTCGGCGTCTGCCACGCCAACCACGCGCCGCTGGCCCACGCGATGGCGGCCGCCCGATGATCGCCCTCGTTGCCGGCGAGGTCTTCGTCCGCCGCCCGGACCACGTCGTCATCGAGACGGCCTCGGGCGTCGGCTACCGCCTCGCGGTCTCCGCCGAGACGCTGCGCCACGTCCCGGCGGCCGGCGAGTCGGTCTCGCTGCTCACCCACCTCGTCGTCCGCGACGACGCGCTCGCGCTCTACGGCTTCGCCACCGAGGAGGAGCGCGACCTGTTCCTGCTGCTGATCGGCGTGCAGTCGGTCGGGCCGAAGATGGCGCTGGCCGTGCTGTCGGGCGGCGCGCCACGCGAGCTGGTCGCCGCGCTCGGCGCCGGCGACGTCAAGCGCCTCACCGCGGTCCCCGGCATCGGCAAGCGCACGGCCGAGCGGATCATCGTCGAGCTGCGCGAGAAGGTCGGCACCGCGACCGACGTCCCGGCCGGCGGCGGCGACATCACCGTCCGCCGCGCCGACGACCCGCGCAGCCTCGCTCGCGAGGGCCTCGTCGAGCTCGGGTTCTCCATGGAGGAGGCCGAGCGGCTGCTCTCCGGCGCCGCCGGCGACACGCCCGAGGAGCTCCTGCAGCAGGCGCTGAAGGCGGCGCGGGCCTGATGCGCATCCAGACGCCCGACGCCGAGTTCGAGGAGGACCTCGACCGCTCGCTGCGGCCCCGGACGCTCCAGGACTTCGTCGGCCAGGACGCGCTGAAGGCCCAGCTGCAGGTCTCGCTGGAGGCCGCGCGCCTGCGCGGCGAGGCGCTCGACCACGTCCTGCTGGCCGGACCGCCCGGCCTGGGCAAGACGTCGCTGGCGCAGATCCTGGCGGCCGAGCTCGAGGTGCCGTTCGTGCAGACCGCCGGCCCGGCGCTGGAGCGCAAGGCCGACATCGCCGCGTTCCTCAGCGCGCTCGAGCCCCGCAGCGTGTTCTTCGTGGACGAGCTGCATCGCCTCAGCCGCGCGCTGGAGGAGACGTTCTACCCCGCGATGGAGGACCGCGAGCTGCCGATCACCGTCGGTCAGGGGGCCGGCGCGCGGGTGATGACCGTGCCGCTGCCGCCGTTCACGCTCGTGGGCGCCACCACCCGGGCGGGGCTGCTGACCACGCCGCTGCGCGACCGCTTCGGGATCCAGCACCGCCTCGAGCCCTACGCGGGTCCGGAGCTGGCGGCCATCGTGCACCGCAGCGCCCACATCCTGGGCTGCTCGATCGACGAGGGGGGCGCCGCAGCGATCGCCCGCCGCTCGCGTGGCACGCCGCGCGTGGCCAACCGGCTGCTCAAGCGCGTGCGCGACTTCGCCGACGTCCGCGGCTCCGGCGTCGTCGATCAGGCGGCCGCCGACGCGGCGCTGGACCTGCTCGAGATCGACGACCTCGGCCTCGACCGGCTCGACCGCGCGCTCCTCGATGCGATCTGCACGAAGTTCGACGGCGGGCCGGTGGGCCTCTCGACGCTCGCGGTCACCCTGGGGGAGGAGCAGGACACGATCGAGGACGTCTACGAGCCCTACCTGCTGCAGTGCGGCTTCCTCAAGCGCACGCCGCGCGGGCGCGTGGCGACCTCACGCGCCTGGGCCCACCTCGGCCTGCCGGCGCCGAGCGAGCCCGGCCTCTTCTAGGGAACCGTCCCTAGCCGCAGGGCCTGTTGCCGGACGGCAGCGCACGGGCGCCGCCCTTGCGCGTGACGTCCAGGCCCGCGGGGCTGCCGTCGAGGCGCACCGGGTTCCCGTTGACCGTCACGCGCGTGGAGGCGAGGCCGATGTTGAGCCGGACCCGCTTGCCCTTGAAGGTCTGCTTGCCGGTCAGCGTGCCGCCGAAGAGCTGCTTCCCGGCCCCGTCGTCGACGCAGAGGAACGTGGGGCGGACGCTGGCGTCGACGCGCACGGTCACGGTTGTCTTGGCCGCGGCCGCGCGCTGGCGTGCCGCCCGGTCGCGCCGGATCCGCACTGCGCGCTTGTGGCGCTTGGCCTGGATCTCGGCCGGGGTGTCGGCCGGGGTGGTCGTGGCCGGCGTCGTGTCGGCCGGCACCGTGCCTGTCGCGGTCGTCTCCGTCGTCGCCGTCTCGGTCGTCGCGGTGGCGGTGGGGGTCGTCTCGGTGGTGCTCGTGCTCGTCGCGGTCGCGGCGGGGGCCGGCGTCGTGGCCGGCGTCGCCGTGCTGGACGTCAGGCCCGCCGGATCGGCCGCCAGGTCGTCGCTGGCGCGCTGGCCGGAGCTGCCACTGCCCATGAACGCGGCCGCCGCCGCGGCGATCGCCAGCAGCGCGACGAGCGAGGCGAGGCCCACGGCGGCGCGCCCGCGCGAGCGCCCGCCGCCCGCGCCGGGCGGCAGCAGCAGGAGCCGCTGGCCCGGCTCGGCGTTGAGCAGGTCGGGCCGTACGCCCATGCCCGCGACCTCCAGGGCGGCCCGCACACGGCGCCGGGCCGCGTCGGTCGGGGCCGGCTCGCCGAAGGCGGCCAGCAGCTGGTCGAGCGTCGGCGCCCGGTCGGCGCCGCGGCCCCGGGCCGCGGCGTGCGCGATCTCCGTCGCGATCGCGGCGTCGGCCAGGGGGACCTCGGGCTCTGCGGGCCCTTGCCCGGAGCTTTCCATGGCGCGGGGTCTACCAGAGGGCCCGGCTCGACGGCTCCATCGTGGACGTCAAGCTGGTCCGGGCGGACCCGTGCAGGAGTTCGCGAGGCGCCGTCGTGTTGAGCGGAGATGAAGGGTCCTGTCGGTTGTCAGCGAACGACGAGGGCCGCCCGACTACCCTGCGTGCAAAACGATGGCTCATCTCTTCATCTGTCCCAATTGCGGCAACCGGACGACCGAGTCCGAGCGCAACGCGGGCTTCCGCCGGCAGGCGCGAGGCTGTGCGAAGTGCGGGTTCGGCTTCCTCTTCGAGCTGCTCGACGACTACTACCCGGCGCCGGATGCGGCGTTCTTCGCCTGCGACCAGAGCGGCAACGTGATCGCCTGCGGCCGCGGGTCCTTCGAGCTCACCGGCCTCGACGACCAGAAGGTCATCGGCCGCCCGGTGGGCGACGTGCTCGGCCTGCGCTTCGGCGACGGCGACGACCCCGTCGGCACCGTCCTCGAGTGGGGCGTGCGCAAGCTCCACCAGCCGGTGGAGGTCAACGCGGAGGGCGATCTGCCTGCCCGCGCGACCGCGGACCTCTTCCCCGCGTACGATGACGACGGAGGGATGCTGCTCATCTTGACGCCGGACAAGTAGTCCGTTCACGTCGCCCCTGTCTCGAGCCGTTACCCTGCCGACGCCCGCATGACCGATCGCCGCCGAAATCTCATCATCCTCAGCCTCGTCGGGGCCCTGCTGGTCGCCTCCCTGGCGGTCATCATCCCCGGATCGCCGCTGTCCAAGCAGACGCGTCAGGGGCTTGACCTCAAGGGCGGGGTGTCGCTCGTCTACCAGGCGAAGCCCACGCGCTTCAGCAAGGTCACGTCCGACTCGCTGAACCGCACGATGGACATCATGCGGCAGCGCGTCGACAACCTCGGCGTCGCAGAGCCCGAGATCCAGCGGTCGGGCAGCGACCAGATCGACGTGTCGCTGCCGGATGTCAAGAACGCCGACCAGGCCCAGCAGCAGGTCGGCACCACGGCCCAGCTGCTCTTCTACGACTGGGAGAAGAGCGTCCTCGGGCCGGACGGCAAGTCTCATCCGCTCGACCCGGCGGTCACCGGCGGCCAGGGCGCCGGCCAGCCGGGCAACGGCACCCAGACCTACTACGAGGCGGTCACGCGCGCCTCGAAGTTCAAGCCGACCAACGAGCCCGACGACACGACCAACGGCCTGGTCTACGGCGTCGACGACAAGGCCAAGACGGTCCTGTGCGGCCCGCAGGAGACGGTGGCCGACACCCGCGCGGCCTGCCAGACCGAGGGCAAGAAGCCGACGCGCTTCGTCACGGTCCCGCGCGGCTACATCATCGTCCGCGCCGAGGCCGACGACGGCGACAAGGCCGCGCAGGCCTCCGCCAGCGACGCGTACTACATCCTCAAGGACGACCCGGCGCTGCTCGGCACCGACATCAAGAACCCCGAGCAGAACACCGACAGCGGCGCGGGCGGCACCGGCCAGCCGAACGTCACCTTCGACTTCACCAGCAACGGCCGCAAGAAGTGGGCCGCGGTCACGCGCGTCATCGCGCAGCGCGGCTCCGACCAGCTGCTGCCCGGCGTCGACGCCCAGGCGGTCGCCAACCACTTCGCGATCGTCCTCGACAACAAGCTGATCTCGGTCCCGTACATCGATCCGCGCCAGAACCCGGACGGCATCGACGGCTCCAACGGCTCGGAGATCTCCGGCGGGTTCACGATCAAGTCGGCCCAGCGGCTGGCGAACCTGATCAAGACCGGCGCGCTGCCGATCAAGCTCGAGCTGATCTCCCAGTCGCAGGTCTCGGCCACGCTCGGCCAGCAGGCGCTGCACCAGGGCCTGATCGCGGGCATCGTCGGCTTCGCGATCGTCGCGCTCTTCCTGCTCGCCTTCTACCGCATCCTCGGCGTCATCGCGGTCCTGGCGCTGTTCGTCTACGCGATCTACTTCTTCGCGCTGATCAAGCTCATCCCGATCACGATGACCCTGCCGGGCATCGCGGGGTTGATCCTGACCATCGGCGTGGCCGCGGACGCGAACATCGTGATCTTCGAACGCGTGAAGGAGGAGATCCGCGCGGGCCGATCCGTGCCCGCGGGCATCGCCCAGGGCTACAAGAAGGGCATCGCGGCGATCATCGACGCGAACGTCGTGACCTTCATGGTCGCGTTCATCCTCTTCGTGCTCGCGACCGCCGGCGTCAAGGGCTTCGCCTTCACGCTGGGCATCGGCACGCTGACCTCGCTGTTCACCGCCGTCCTGGCCACGCAGGCCGTCCTCCACACGATGCAGCGCTCGCGCTGGATCACGCACCCGGCGGCGCTCGGCGCGGGCGAGCGCAAGCGGCGCTGGACCCAGGACTTCATGGGGGCGTCGAAGTGGTTCTTCTCGATCTCCGGCCTGATCCTCCTGATCGGCGCGCTGGCGATCGGCGGCAAGGGCATCAACTTCGGCATCGACTTCGAGTCGGGCACCCGCGCGAAGGTCGCCTTCGTGCAGCAGACGCCCAGCGAGCGCCAGGTCGGCGACGCCCTGCGCTCCGCGGGCTTCAACAACCCCGAGGTCCAGAAGGTCAAGGGCGACAAGGAGCTCGGCGCCAACGGCCTGCAGATCTCGCTCAGCGAGACCGGCAAGAAGGCCACCACCGTCCAGCAGGTCCTGACGTCGAAGTTCGGGCAGACCCGCGCCTACCAGGCCGACTCGATCGGGCCGACGTTCGGCAAGACGGTCGCGTCCTCGGCGATCAAGGCGATCATCGCGTCGCTGCTGGTCATCAGCCTCTACATCGCGCTGCGGTTCGAGTGGAAGTTCGCCGTCCCGGTGCTGATCGCGCTGATGCACGACCTGCTGATCACCGCGGGCGTGTACTCCCTCACCGGCCGGGAGGTGACGACGTCGACGGTCGCGGCGCTGCTGACCATCCTCGGTTACTCGCTGTACGACACCATCATCGTCTTCGACCGGATCCGGGAGAACATCCCGCGCATGCCGCGCGCGGCGTTCACGCAGATCGTCAACCGCTCGATGAGCGAGGTGCTGACGCGGTCCCTGGCGACCTCGTTCTGCACCCTGCTGCCGATCCTCGCGCTGCTGTTCTTCGGCGGTGACACGCTCAAGGACTTCGCGTTCGCGCTGCTGATCGGCGTCATCTCCGGTGCCTACTCCTCGGTCTTCATCGCCTCGCCGGTGCTCGCGCACTGGAAGGAGCGCGAAGAGGTCTACCGCCGCCGGCGCGTCCGGATCGCGGAGGAGAGCGGCGGTGTCGTGCCGGCGTACGCGACGGCCGGCCACGCGGTCACCGTCGACCTCAAGGGCCCCCAGCGCCCGTCGCGGCGCATCACGTCGCCCGAAGACCCGGAGCGCGGCGTCTCCAAGCGCGAGTTCGACGACCTCGTCGCCGACATCGCGCACGAGACGGCGCCGGCCTCGGTCGCGTCCAAGGTCCGCGAGAAGGACCGCGCGCCGGAGCCCAAGCCGAAGCCCGCGCCGGAACCCGATCCCAACGCCGATGCCGCGCCGGAGGACCTGGTGCTCAAGGACAAGGGCGACAAGAAGCCCAAGCGCCCGCGAAACAAGCGTCACGGGAGGCCGCGCTGATGGCCATGTTCGCGTGGATCATGATGGGCATCGCCCTCTGGCACTTCGCCATCTGGATCCCGGACCGGTTCTGGGGCGGGATCGTCGGAGCATTCCTCGGGGCGCTCTTCGGGGCGGCCATCTTCGGCCTGCTGATCAACGGCTTCACCATCCCCGGGCAGAACGACACGCACATCTTCCAGGCGATCGAGGCCGCTCCCGGCGCGATCATCGGGATGGTCCTCGTGTATTTCGAGGGCGTGCGCCGCGGCGTGCCGGCGCTCGACCTCTGACCGATCCTGCGGGCCGCCCGCCCGCGCCTGACGGCCCCCAGCGGCTTGACGTACGGCCGTACGCCGGCGCTCGCCGGTGACCGTCAGCCACGACCGCTCGGGCCGCAGGATCGGCCAGAGTTTCTGCGCAACGAGCGGGTCGATGCGCCCGTTCCGTCGGGTCGCGCTGCCACTGTGGTGCGGTGCTCATGCCGCGTCTCGATGTCCCGCCGTGCGACAGCGCCCGCGCGCTGGCGCTCGCGCGCGACCTGGCGACGAGCTTCCCCGTCGCGCAGGTGCTCGTGCGCCGCGGGATCGGCGACGTCGACGAGGCCCGCGCGTGGCTGGCGGCCGACGACGAGCATCCGGCGTCGGACTTCCGCGACCTCGACGTCGCGATCGGCGTGCTGCTGCGCCACGCCACGGCCGGCACCCGGATCACCGTGCACGGCGACTACGACGTCGACGGCGTCGTGTCGACCGCGATCCTCGTGCGCACCCTGCGCGCGGTGGGCGCCGACGTCGACTGGTACCTCCCGTCGCGCAGCGAGGACGGCTACGGACTCTCGGCCGCGACGGTGGAGAAGCTGGCCGCCCGCGGCACCGAGCTGCTCGTCACCGCCGACTGCGGCATCACGTCGGTCGACGAGGTCGCGCTGGCCACCTCGCTGGGCCTCGACGTCGTGGTCACCGACCACCACAGCCCGCGCTCCGACGGATCGCTCCCGGCGGCTCCGATCGTGCACCCGGCGGTCTGCGGCTACCCGTGCCCGGACCTCTGCGCCGGCGGCGTCGCGCACAAGGTCGCCGGCGCGCTGTTGGAGGCCGCCGGCCACGACGCGGCGATCGCGCTGGCCGACCTCGACCTCGTCGCGCTGGCCACCGTCGCGGACTGCGTCCCGCTGAAGGGCGAGAACCGCCGGCTGGTGCGCTTGGGCCTGCAGGCCATGGGGCGCACCGAGAAGGTCGGGCTCCGCGCCCTGATGCGCGTCGCGCGCGTGGATCCCACGCGGGTCGACGCGCGGGCGCTGGGCTTCGGCCTCGCCCCGCGCCTGAACGCCGCCGGGCGCCTGCACCGCGCCGACGCGGCGCTGGAGCTGCTGCTCACCCACGACGAGGCGCGCGCGGACGAGATCGCGCAGGAGCTCGACCGGGCCAACGCCGACCGGCGCTTCGTCGAGCAGCGCATCCTGTTCGAGGCCGAGGCGCAGGTCGCCGAGCTCGGCGACCAACCCGCCTACGTCCTGTGGGCCGACGGCTGGCACCAGGGCGTCATCGGCATCGTCGCGTCGCGGATCGCCGAGCGCACGCACCGTCCGACCGTGCTGGTGGCGCTGCGCGAGGGCGCCGACGAGGGCACCGGCTCGGGCCGGTCCATCCCCGCGTTCGACCTGCTCGGCGGCCTGGACGCCTCCGCCGTCCACCTCCTACGCCACGGCGGCCACCGCGCCGCCGCCGGCTGCACGATCCGCCGCTCCGAGCTGCCGGCGTTCCGCGCCGCCTTCGCCGCCCATGCCGCGGCCGTCCTGACGCCGGAGGACCTCGTGCCGGTCGAGCGCGTCGACGCGGTCGTGTCCGGCGACGAGCTGGGCCAGCGCCTGGCCGAGGAGCTCGGCCGCCTGGCGCCGTTCGGGATCGGCAACCCGGCGGTGTCGCTGCTGGTGCCGGCGGCGCGGCTCGTCGACCCGCATCCGATGAGCGAGGGCAAGCACGTGCGCTTCACCGTCGAGGCGGGCGGCGTGCGGGCGCGCGCGGTGGCCTTCGGCCTCGGCGCGCTGCCCGAGGGCGCCGCGGAGGGCCGGCTCAACGCCACCTTCACGCTGGAGCTCAACGAGTGGCAAGGCGCTGTCGAGCCCCGGTTGGTCCTGCGCAAGCTGCTGGCCGCCGACGCCGAGGCGCCGGCGCTGGTGGGCGAGCCCCTGCCCGGAACGGCCGCGTGGCACGAGGAGCTGCTCGCGGCGCCCGCCGCCGCGCCGGCCCGGGTGCTGGCGGGCGTCGGCGGGGGAGACGACGGCGCCGTAGCGGTCGTCGTGCGTGCCGTGCCGCCGATCGCCTCCGGGGCGACCCTGACCTCGCTGCCCGCGCGTGCGCGCGGCCAGGCCGCCGGCCGCCGCGCCGTCCGCGACCGCCGCAACACCGGCCTGGCCGGCACGATCGCCGCGCTGGTCTATACGGGCGAGCCGGTGCTGGTCGTCTGCGCCGACGCGACCGTGCGCCTGCGCCAGCTGACCGGCCGGCTCGGGGGCTACGCGCTGTGCTCGTGGGACGCGCTGGCCCGCGACCCGGCGCTCGCCGACCCCTATCGGCACCTCGTCGCGATGGACCCCCCGCTGCATCCCGACCACGAGGCGCTCCTGCTGGGTGGCGCCGCGGACCAGTTGGCCCATATGGCGTGGGGCGACCCTGAGCTACGCTTTGGGAGGGATGTCCTGGACCGAGACCTCGCGTTGCGCCCCAGCCTCGTGGCCGCCTACCGCGCCCTGCGCGACGGCGCGCCGCTCGACGCTGCGCTCGCCGGCCGCCCGCTGGCCCCTGCCGGCCGCCTCCTGGCCGTCCTCATCGAGCTCGGGCTGGTCGAGGTCGACGACCGGGGAGACGTCACCGTCCCGCCGTCGGGCCCGACCGACCTGGAGCGCTCCCCGGCCTTCCGCGCCGCGGCCCAGCGCCACGCGGAGGGACTGGCATGGCTGACCAGCGCGAGCGCGACGAGCTCACGAGCGGCGTGACCGGCGGGGCGCCCGCCGGGGTGCCCGCCGACGGCGACCGGATCCCCGTCGACCTGGTCTCCCATCCGCCGCAGAGCGCGGTGGATCGCGCGGACCTCACCGCCTACGAGCGGCGGCTGCTGAGCGACCTGTTCGCGATCGTCGAGGAGCACGCCGACGAGGCGGCCATCCCGATCGACCGCGGCCGCGTCGAGAAGGCGTTCGTCTTCGCGTGCGAGCACCACGCCGACCAGCGCCGCAAGTCGGGGGAGGACTTCATCGTCCACCCGGCCGCCGTGGCCAAGATCTGCGCCGGCATGCGCCTGGACACCGAGACGCTGGTGGCCGCGCTGCTGCACGACACCGTCGAGGACACCTCGGCGTCGCTGGAGGAGGTGCAGGAGCTCTTCGGCGAGGAGGTCTCCGCGCTGGTCGACGGCGTGACCAAGCTCACGGGGATCACCTTCACCTCGCGCGACGAGGCGCAGGCCGAGAACTACCGCAAGATGATGGTCGCGATGGCCTCCGACATCCGGGTCATCCTCATCAAGCTCGCCGACCGCCTGCACAACATGCGGACGATCGACGCGATGCCCAAGCAGAAGCAGATCGAGAAGGCCAAGGAGACCCTCGAGATCTACGCGCCGATCGCGCACCGGCTGGGCATCCACGCGATCAAGTGGGAGCTCGAGGACCTGGCGTTCGCGGCGCTGCACCCGCGCAAGTACCAGGAGATCAAGGGCCTGGTCAACCAGCAGCGCGAGGAGCGCGAGGACTACGTCAAGGGCGCGGGCGACGAGCTGTCGCGCGAGCTCGAGGCCCTCGGCATCGCGGCGCGCATCTCCGGGCGCGCGAAGCACTTCTACTCCATCTACTCCAAGATGACCAAGAAGGGCCGCGAGTTCAACGAGATCTACGACCTCACCGCCATGCGCGTGGTCGTCGACTCGGTGAAGGACTGCTACGGCGCCGTCGGGGTGATCCACTCGCTGTGGAAGCCACTGCCCGGTCGCTTCAAGGACTTCGTCGCGATGCCGAAGTTCAACATGTACCAGTCGCTCCACACGACGGTCATCGGGCCGGAGGGGCTGCCGCTGGAGATCCAGATCCGCACGCGCGACATGCACGACATGGCCGAGTTCGGCGTGGCCGCGCACTGGATGTACAAGCAGGACCCCAAGAAGAAGGGCGCCGATGGCGGCCCGGGGACCGACGACAAGCTCAAGTGGCTGCGGTCGATGCTCGACTGGCAGCAGGAGCTCCATGACCCCAAGGAGTTCATGGAGACGCTCCGCGTCGACCTGTTCGACGAGGAGGTCTTCGTCTTCACCCCGAAGGGCGAGGTCAAGTCGATGCAGTCCGGCGCGACGCCGCTGGACTTCGCCTACGAGGTCCACACCGAGGTCGG
>DASYLT010000173.1:0-55513 GCA_036009425.1 Baekduia sp.
GAGTACTTCCTGGCCTGGCATCGCGGCGATCGCAGCCGGTTCGACGTGCACCTGCGCCGCGAGCGCGAGCGCGCGGAGGGCTCGGGCACGATGGCCATCAGCGACGCGCCGACGGACCTCAGCGTCTTCTAGGCGCAGCTCCGGCGCGACCTACCGGCAAGGACCTGAGATGTCCCGGGGAAGCTTGACCGACCCAGCTTGTTATGACAGGATCACAAGTGTGGAGGAGGCACTGGTCATCGGCCTCGACGTGGGGACGTCGAGCACAAAGGCGGGCGTGTACCGCCTGGACGGCACCGCCGTCGCGACGGCGCAGGTCCCCACGGCCCTGCGGCGCGGCGCGGCCGGCGAGGTCGACCAGGACCCGGAAGAGCTCTTCGCCTCCTCGTGCGATGCGGTGGCCGAGGCGGTCGCCCGCTCGGGCGCCGCGCCGGCGGCGATCGCCGGCCTGGCGGTGACCGGCCAGATGGCCGGCGTCATGGGCATCGACGAGGCGTTCAACGCCGTGACGCCCTACGACTCGTGGCTCGACGCGCGCTGCACGCCGCAGCTGCAACGGCTGGCCGCCACCGACGGCGACCTGCTCGCCCGGCGCACCGGCTGCCCGCCGATGGTCGACCACGCGCCCAAGATGCAGTGGTGGCGCGACGAGCGCCCGGAGACCTACGAGCGCATCGCGCGGTTCGTCATGCCCGCGGTCTACGTCGCCGGCCGGCTCGCCGGCCTGACGGCGGCCGAGGCGTTCATCGACCCGACCTACCTGCACTTCACCGGCGTCGCCGACGCGAGCACCGGGCAGTGGTCGCCCGAGCTGCTCGCCGCACTGGGCCTGGGCGCCGAGCGGCTGCCGTCGATCGTGGCCTCCGAGGCCGTCGTGGGCGAGCTCACCGCCGCCGGCGCCGCGCGCTGCGGGCTGCGCCCGGGCACGCCGGTGATCGCCGGCGCGGGGGACACCGCCACCGGCGCGCTGGGCGCCGGGATCGTGCGCACCGGCCAGCTGCTGGACACCGCCGGCACCGCCGCCGTGCTGCTCGGGGTCGTCGACGCGTTCCGGCCCGACGAGCGCCACGGCCTGATGATCATGCGCGGCGCGCTGCCGGGCCAGTGGCTGCCGCTCAACTACGTCGCGGGCGGCGGCAGCGCGCTGCACTGGCTCGAGCGCCTCGTCACGCGCCCCGCGGCCGCCGCGGGCGACGAGACCCCGTCGCTGGAGCGCCTGCTCGCCGAGGCCGTCACGGTGGACCCCGGCGCCGACGGGCTGCTCTTCGTCCCGCACCTCGAAGGCCGCGTCGCCCCGCACGACCCCGCGATGCGCGGCGCCTGGGTCGGGCTCGGCTTCGGGCACGGCCGCGGCCATCTGGCCCGGTCGATCATGGAGGCCGTCGCCTTCGAGTACGCCGGCTACCTCGGCGCGATGCGGCGGCTGCATCCCGGCGTCGACTTCGACGTCGTGCACGCCATCGGCGGCGGCGCGCGCAGCGACCTGTGGAACAGCATCAAGGCCGACGTCCTCGGCCTGCCGGTCGAGCGCGTCCGCATCGAGGAGACCGCGACGCGCGGCGCGGCCCTGCTGGCCGCCGCCGGCGTCGGCCTGGTCGACCTCGGCGAGGTCGCCGCCCGCGTGCCCGCCACCACCCGCGTCGAGCCCGATCCCGCGCGCCACGCGCGGTATGCCGCGCTCACCGCCCGGTACGCCGAGCTCGTCGAGACGCTCGCCGGCCGCACCCCGCTTCCTTCCCCACCCGAAAGGCACCTGGTCTGATGCCCCCGACGAACGTCTGCCTGATCGGCGCCGGCCGCGCCGGCGCGCTGCACGCCACCAACGTCCATCGCTACGTGCCCGACGCGCGCATGACGGCGATCGTCGACGACGACTCCGCGCGCGCGGCCGACGTGGCCGCAGGCCTCGGCGCCAAGCCGTTCGCCACCCTGGCCGCCGCGATCGCCGGCGCCGACATCGACGCCGTGGTCATCGCGACGCCGACCTTCACGCATCGCGACCTCGCGGTCGCAGCGCTGGAGGCCGGCCTCCACGTCTTCTGCGAGAAGCCGATGGCGCTGTCGGCCGCCGAGTGCGACGACATGAACGAGGCGGCCGCCGCGGCCGGGCGCCTGCTGCAGATCGGCTACGTCCGCCGCTACCAGCCCGAGTTCGTCGAGGCCTTCGCGCGCATCGCCAACGGCGACATCGGCGACGTCACGATGGTCAAGTCGCTCACGCGCGGTCCGGGACTGCCGCCCGCCTGGGCCCACGACATCGCGCTGAGCAACGGCATGCTCGCCGAGGTCAACAGCCACTGCTTCGACACCGTGCGCTGGATGACCGGCAGCGAGGTCACCCGCGTCTACGCCGAGGTCGCCAACCACAAGGGCGAGCGCAACGGCATCACCGTCGAGGGCTTCTACGACACGGCGGTCGTCACGCTGCGCTTCGCCAGCGACGCCGTCGGGGTGGTCGACGGCGTCTGCCCGGCGCAGTACGGCTACGACGCGCGCGTCGAGGTCATCGGGACCGAGGGGCTGATCACCATCGGCGACACGCTGGGCATGCCCGTGCTCACCTGCGTCGACCGCAGCGTCGGCGGCACCCGCCCCGTGCACAAGACCTGGCCCGAGCGGTTCTCGTGGGGGTACGTGCACGAGATCACCGGCTTCGTCGACGCGGTGCGCGGCGGCGAGCTGAACGGCCCCGACGGGGTCGACGGCAAGCGCGCCGTGGAGATCGTCGTCGCGGCCAACCGCTCGTGGCAGGAGACCCGCCCGGTCGAGCTCGTGGGCGCCGCCGCCTGATGCGCGCGCTCGTCTACGAGGGCGCCGGGCGCCTGGACCTGGAGGATCGCGCGCGGCCCGAGCCCGCGGCGGGCGAGGTCGTCGCGCGCGTGCTGGCCTGCGGCATCTGCGGCACCGACCTGCGGATCGCCAAGGGCGCGCACCGCGCCTACCCCGACGGCACGCGCCGCGTGCCCGGCCACGAGCTGGTCGCCGAGATCAGCGCGCTGGGCGCCGGCGTGAACGGCGTCGCCGAGGGCGACCGCGTCTTCGTCGCGCCCAACCTCGGCTGCGGGCGCTGCCCCGCCTGCCGGGCCGGCCGGCTGAACCTGTGCCGCGAGGCGCAGGCGTTCGGCATCACCTTCGACGGCGGCTTCGCCGAGTACGTCCGCGTGCCGGCGGCCGCGGTGCAGCAGGGCAACCTCCTGCCGGTGCCGGCCGGCGCCGACGCCGCGGCGCTCTCGGTCGTCGAGCCGCTGGCCTGCGTGCTGCGCGGCCAGCGCGCGGTCGGCGTCCGCGAGGGCGACCGCGTCCTCGTCTGCGGCGCGGGCCCGATCGGCCTGCTGCACGTCCTGCTGGCGCGCGCCGCCGGCGCCGCGACCGTGCTCGTCTCCGAGCCGCACGGCGTGCGCCGGGCCGAGGCGGTCGAGTTCGGCGCCGACGTCGGCATCGACCCGACGACCGAGGACCTGCGCGAGCGCGTGCTCGCCGAGACCGACGGCCTCGGCGCCGACGTCGTCATCACCGCCGTGCCGGTCGCCGCGGTGCAGGAGCAGGCCTTCGCCCTGGCCGCGGTGGGCGGGCGCATCAACTTCTTCGGCGGCCTGCCGCGCGACGCGTCGACGATCCGCATCGACTCCAACGACGTGCACTACCGCGAGCTGCTGATCACCGGCACGACCGCCAACGACACCGACGACTGCCGGGCGGCGCTCGAGCTGGCGACCAGCGGCCGGGTCGACCTCGGCCGTCTGGTGACGGCCCGCTTCGGCATCGACCGCAGCGACGACGCCTTCGCGGCGGCCGCCGGCGGGCGGGAGCTGAAGGTCGTGATCGAACCGTGACATCCCACCCCGACGGAGAACCCCGATGAGTCCCACCACCCTGACCGATGCCCCCTTCAGCCTCGTCGTCGACGAGCAGGGCGTGCTCAGGCCCGCGACCAGCACGGTCGAGCGGCGCCTGAGCCAGATGAAGGGCATGTACCACGACGGCGCCGCCGAGGCGCAGCTGCTCGCCGGCGACGATCCGCTCGTCTACGAGGTCTTCCAGTACGACATGCCCGAGCACGTCGGCGAGCTCGTGGTCTGCACCACGCTGCTGTACCCGGGGCGGGTCGGTGACGAGTTCTTCATGACCAAGGGGCACTACCACGAGCAGCGCGACCGCGCCGAGGTCTACTACGGCCTCAGCGGCGAGGGTCAGCTCGTGGTGGCCTACGAGGGCCGGCACCACACCGTCGCGATGGGACCCAAGACGGTGGCCTACGTGCCGCCCCACTGGGCCCACCGCACCGTCAACACCGGCGACGAGCCGTTCGTCTTCCTCGCCGTGTATCACGGCGACGCGGGCCACGACTACGGCTCGATCGAGACCGAGGGCTTCCCGCAGCGCGTCCTGGACCGCGACGGGTCCGTGGCGATCGTGCCCCAGGACGAGCTCTGAGCGCGTGACCTCCGGCCCGCCCCCCATCAGGACCGTCCTGGGTCCGCGCACGCTGCCCGCCGGCGGGATCGTCGAGGCCCACGGCCACCTGTGGATCTCGCGCGTGCCGGGGGGCGCGGCCGACGCGCCCGTGCTCGACGACGAGGCGGCGATCCGCGCCGAGCTGGGAGCATTCGCCCTGGCCGGCGGCAGCGCGGTCATCGACTGCCAGCCCGGCGGCTGCGGGCGCGACGTGTCGGTGCTCGCGCGGCTGGCGCGCGACACGGGCGTCGCCGTCGTCGCCGCCACCGGCTTCCACCTGCGCCGGTACTACCCCGACGGCGCCTCGCCGTGGGACCGCTCCGCCGACGAGCTGACCGACCACTTCCTGACCGAGCTGCGCGTCGGCGCCAACGGCGGTCGCGGCCCGGGGGGCATCCGCGCGGGCATCGTCAAGGCGGCCCACCCGGGAACGCTGGGGGCCGACGTGCGGCGGATGTTCACCGCCGCCGCGGCCGCCGCCGCCGCCGCGGGCGTGGTCCTCGTGATCCACACCGAGCGCGGCGCCGGCGTCGAAGCGCTCGCCGACTTCCTGCTTGACCTCAACCTGTCATCCGAGGACGTCATGCTCTGCCACGTCGACAAGCGCCCCGACCTCACGCTGCACCGCGAGCTCGCGCAGGCCGGCTTCCTGCTCGAGTACGACACCTTCCTGCGCCCCAAGTACGAGCCGGCGCGGAACGTCTGGCCGCTGGTCGACGGCATGCTCGCCGAGGGCCACGGCGCCTCGGTGGCGTGTGGGCTGGACCTCGCCGACCGCGCCCTGTGGCGCTTCGGCGGCGATCCCGTCGGCATGGACGGGCTGCCGACCGCCGTGGCCGGTGGACTGCGAGCCCGCGGCGCCGGCGACGAGCAGGTCGCGCAGCTGACCGGCGGCAACGTCGTCGCGCGGCTGCAGGACGCCGCCGCCCGGAGGGTCGCCGCATGAACGGCGCCGGGCCCCGGCAGGTGCTCGTGACCCCGCGCTCGTTCGCCCGCGGCGACGCGGCGCTGCGCGAAGAGCTGGCCGCCGCCGTCGCCGACGTCACGTGGGCCCAGGGCGGCGACCTGGATGCCGACGCGCTGCGCGAGCTGGTCGCCCGCGCCGACGGCTGGATCGCCGGGCTGGAGACGATCGACCGCTCGGTCCTGGAGTCCGCCGAGCGGCTGAAGGTCATCGCGCGCTACGGGGTCGGGGTCGACAACGTCGACCTCGCCGCCGCCGCCGAGCGCGGCATCGTCGTCACCAACACGCCCGGCGCCAACGCCGGCGCGGTGGCCGAGCTGGTCGTCGGGTTGATGCTCGCGCTGGCGCGGCGGATCCCGCAGGCCGATCGCGCGGTGCGCAACGGCACGTGGGGCCGCATGGACGGCGTCGCCCTCGAGGGCAAGGTCGTCGGCCTGCTCGGCTTCGGCGCCATCGGCCGCGAGGTCGCCCGCCGCGTGGCCGCCATGGGCTGCACGGTCGTCACCCACGACCCCGCGCCCGCGGCCCCAGCGGCGGCCGCCGATCTCGGCGTCCGCTTCGCCGGCCGCGACGAGGTCATCGCCACCAGCGACTTCCTGTCCCTGCACATGCCGGTGCTGCCCGACACCCGCGGCAGCGTCGACGCTGCCTTCCTGGCCGCGATGAAGCCCGGCGCCTTCCTGGTCAACGCCGCCCGCGGCGAGCTCGTCGACGAGGCCGCCCTCGTCGAGGCGCTGCGCAGCGGCGGGCTGGCCGGCGCGGCGCTCGACGCCCTCGCGCAGGAGCCGCCGCCACCGGGCTTCGCGCTCGGCGCGCTCGACAACGTGATCCTCACGCCCCACGTCGGCGCGCACACCGACCACGCCGTCAGCTCGATGGGCCGCGCGGCGATGGCCAACTGCCTCGCGGTCCTTCGCGGCGAGCCGGCACCCAACCCCGTCGCACCACCAACCCAGAGGAGAACGTGATGGCCGTCGTGGCCGATTCCGTCCAAGAGCGATTGCGTGACGAGCAGGTGCTCGCCGTCATCCGCGCCGGCAGCGCCGCGGAGGCCGTGCAGGCCGGGCGCGCGCTGGCCGAAGGCGGTGTGCGTGCGCTGGAGGTCGCCTTCACCACGCCCGACGCCGCCGCCGCCATCGGCGAGCTGGCCGCCGACCCGGAGCTGTTCGTCGGCGCCGGCACGGTGCTGTCGGGCGCCCAGGCGCACGCCGCGATCGACGCCGGCGCCGCGTTCCTCGTGAGCCCGTCGCTCGTGCCCGACGCGCTCGCCGTGGCCCGCGAGGCTGGCGTGCTCGCGCTGCCCGGCGCCCTGACGCCGACCGAGGTCGTCGCCGCCGCCGAGCAGGCCGAGGTCGTCAAGCTGTTCCCGGCGAGCCTCGGAGGGGTGTCGTACCTGAAGGCCCTGCTCGCCCCGCTGCCCGAGCTGCGCATCGTGCCGACCGGCGGCGTCAGCGCCGCCAACGCGTCCGAGTGGCTGGCCGCCGGCGCGTTCGCCGTCGGCGCCGGCGGTGACCTGTGCCCGCCCGCGCTGATCGCCGAGGGCCGCTTCGACGAGCTGACGCGGCGCGCCCGCGGCTACCGTGAGGCGCTCGGCACGGGGGAGGCGGCCCGATGACCAAGACCTTCTCCTTCTACGGCGTCACCACCGGCGGCTCGCTCATCATGCGGATCTTCCCGCGCTGGGCCGAGCACCTGGGCCTCGGCGACGTCCGCATCGACGGCACCGACCTGCCGATCCACGCCGACCCGCAGATCTACCGCGACCGCGTGACCGCTCTCAAGAACGACCCGGACGAGCTCGGCGCGCTGGTCACCACGCACAAGATCGACCTCTACGACGCGTGCCGCGGCCTGTTCGACGAGATCGACGACCTCGCGCGGCTGTGCGGCGAGACCTCGTGCCTCTCCAAGCGCGACGGCCTGCTGCGCGCCCACGCCAAGGACCCCATCTCGGCCGGGCAGTCGCTCGACGACATGCTGCGCCCCGGCTACTGGCGCGAGACGGCCGCCGACGTCCTGTGCCTCGGCGCGGGCGGCTCGGCGATCGCCATCGCCCTGCACCTGCTGACGCGCCGCGGCGCCGACGACCGGCCCCACCGCATCGTGGTCGCCAACCGCAGCCAGGGCCGCCTGGACTCGCTGAAGGCGATCATCGACCAGCTCGACGCCGACGTCCCGGTCGAGTACGTCCGCAACGAGGATCCGCTCGTCAACGACGAGCTCATGACGGGGCTGCGCCCCGGGTCGCTCGTCATCAACGCCACCGGCATGGGCAAGGACACGCCGGGATCCCCGATCACCGACGCCGGGGCGTTCCCCGACCGAGCGGTGGTCTGGGAGCTCAATTACCGGGGGGAGCTCGACTTCCTCCAGCAGTCGCGCGCGCAGGAGGAGGCGCGCGAGCTGCAGGTCCACGACGGCTGGCCGTACTTCATCTACGGCTGGACGGCGGTCATCGAAGAGGTCTTCGACCTCGAGCTCACACCGCAGCACGTCGCCGAGTTGACGGTCATCGCCGATGACGAGCGCGCTGCCACCACATCCACAGGAGGGTCACGATGAAGTTGGGGATCGACAGCTACAGCTTCCACCGCTACTTCGGTGAGGTCTACCCGGATCTGCAGCAGGATCCGGGCATCACGTGGGACATGACGGAGGACTTCGTGCCCTTCGCCGCGACGCAGGACGTCGAGGAGGTCGCCCTGGAGTCGATCTTCTTCCCGCTCTTCGACGACGGCTACTGCGCAGACCTCTCCGCCGCCCTGGACGAGGCGGGCCTCGAGCGCATCCTCGGCTGGGGCCACCCGGACGGGCTGCGCGGCGGCACCGACGAGGAGGCGCTGGCCGACCTCAAGCGCCACCTGCCGCGGGCCCCCGGCCTCGGGGTCAAGATCGTGCGGATGGTCGCGTCGAGCATGCTCTACGTCGACGAGCCGCGCGCCCCGCAGATCACCAACACCATCAGGATGATCAAGGAGGCCGTCGAGGTCGCCGCGGAGTACGACGTCACGCTGGCCCTGGAGAACCACATCGACTTCACCGGGCCCGAGATGCTGCAGATCATCGAGGGCGTCGGCTCCGAGCGCCTGAAGGTCAACCTCGACACCGGCAACCCGATCCGCGTCTACGAGGATCCGGTCGAGTGTGCCCGCGTCCTGGCGCCGCACGTGATCTCGACCCACACCAAGGACATCACCACCGCCGGCAAGGGCGGCTCGCCGGCCACCCGCTTCCCGTTCTTCCCCTCCTGCCCCACGGGCTCGGGCGTGGTGGACTTCGAGGGCGTGGTCGCCGAGCTGGAGAAGGTGGGCTTCACCGGCTCGCTCGCCATCGAGCTCGATCTCATCGCGCTGCCCTGGGTCGACACGCCCGAGCCCCAGCTCGTCACCCAGAGCCTGGACTACCTGCGCCGGCTGCTGGCCTCGCGCCCGACCACGGCGGGAGCGGCCTGATGGCCGCATTGCGGCCGGCGCCACCCGACGACCGGCCGTCGGTCGGCATCGGGATGCTCGGCTACGGCTTCATGGGCCGCGCGCACTCCAACGCCCTGCGCCAGATCCCGTCGACGTTCTGGCCCGGCGGCTGCCGCCCCGAGCTGGTCGGGATCTCGGGGCGGACGGAGAGCTCGGTGCGCGAGGCGGCGACCCGGTACGGCTTCGCCGGCTACACGACCGACTGGGCCGACCTCGTCGCCGACGAGCGCATCGACGTCTTCGACAACGTCGGCCCCGACGAGATGCACGTCGAGCCGACGCTGGCGGCGATCGCCGCCGGCAAGCACGTGATCGTCGAGAAGCCGCTGGCCCTGACCGCCGCCGACGCGGAGCGCCTCCTGGAGGCGGCCGAGCGCGCCGGCGTCAAGCACCTCACGTGCTTCAACTACCGGTTCATGCCGGCGGTGCGCCTCGCCCGCGACCTCATCGCCGGCGGCGAGCTCGGCGAGCTGCACCAGGTCCGCTTCCGCTACTCGCAGGAGTGGCGGACCGACCCGGACGCGCAGCTGCCCTCGGGCGCGGGCGCGCTGACGATCATCGGCTGCCACGCCATCGACCAGGCCCGCTTCCTGGTCGGCGAGATCGCCGGCGTCAGCGGCCGGTTCTCGAGCCCCGTGACCACGCCCGAGCGCCGGCATGGCGGGCAGCCGGTGGAGCCCGACGACACCGTCGCGATCCTCGCCGAGTTCGCCGACGGGCTGGTCGGCACGATCGACGCGTCGCTCGTCTCGCCCGGCCGCAAGAACATGCTGAGCTGGGAGATCAACGGCTCCAAGGGCAGCGTGCACTGGAGCCTGGAGCAGCTCAACCACCTGCACGTGCACCGCCGCGGGGGCGGCCGCACGCAGGGCTTCACCGAGGTCATCGTGTGCGAGGCCGAGCACGAGCTCGCCGCGCCATGGTGGCCCAGCGCCCACATCCTGGGCTGGGAGCACGGCCACGCCAACATGCTGGCCCACTTCCTCGACGCGGTCGTCGAGGACCGTCCGGTCGACCCCTACGGGGCGACGTTCGCCGACGGCGCGCAGGCGGCGCGCATCGCCGAGGCGGTGGCGGAGTCCGCCCGCACCGGGACCCACGTCCGCGTGGAGCCGCTCCGGGCGCTGGCCACGTAGCGCTGCGGTGGCTGCGGGTCCGCCGACGCCGGCGGGCCCGCAGCGCCGAACACCGACTTCACCCTGGGACGGCTGCCGCCTCGCGCCGGCGCCTGCCCGCACATGACCCTGCGCGAGGGAGGAGGAGACATGGGCAAGCGACTCGATGGCCGCGTGGTGATCATCACCGGTGGCGCACGGGGGATGGGCGCCGAGGAGGCGGAGCTGTTCCGCTCGGAGGGCGCCCACGTGCTGATCGCCGACATCGACGAGGACGGCGGGCGCCGCGTGGCCGACCGCCTCGGCGACGGCGTCGCGTTCCAGCGGCTGGACGTCGGCGACCCGGCGGGCTGGGAGACGGTCGTGCAGACCGCGCTGGACCGCTTCGGCAAGCTCGACGCGCTGGTCAACAACGCCGGCGTGTACCGCCGCGCGTCGCTGCAGGAGACCACGCCGGAGATCTACGAGCACCACCACCGCGTCAACCAGCTCGGGGTCTTCCTGGGGCTGCAGGCGGCGATGGGGCCAATGCGCGACGGGGGTGGCGGAGCGATCGTCAACGTCTCGTCGATCTCGGGCATTCGGGCGTTCCCCGACCAGGCCGCCTACGCGATGACGAAGTGGGCGGTGCGCGGCCTGACCAAGAACGCGGCCGTGGACCTGGCGCCGTGGGGCATCCGCGTCAACTCGCTCCATCCCGGCTTCACGGACACCGAGATGATCCAGGAGAACGCGCCCGAGTTGAACCAGGCGGCGATCGACGGCGCGCCGCTGCGGCGGGCCGGGCAGGTCGGCGAGCTGGCGCGCGCGGCGCTGTACCTGGTCTCGGACGAGAGCTCGTTCATGACGGGCTCCGAGCTCGTGTGCGACGGCGGGCTGACCCTGTGACGTCCGCGAAGCGGGCGCAACGGCGGCCGGGCGCTCGATTCGTCGCAGCGACTTGACACGGCGTCGACCCGCTGCATAGCATCACGTCATCCTGTCATTACAGGACAACAGGCGATCAGGAGGAGACATTGTGCGCTTGAGGAGAGGTCGCGGTCTGATGACCGCAGGTGTCGTGGGGTTGATGGCGCTGGGCGCCACGGCCTGCGGAAGCAGCAACTCGGGTTCGTCGGGCGGCGCGGCCAGCGGTTCCACCGGCGGCGGCAAGACGTACAAGATCGTCATGTCCAACGGCTTCGTGAGCGTGTGGCGGACGGAGATGCAGGAGCTGGCGAAGGCGATGGCCGCCGGCAATGCGCCCTACAAGGGCCACGTCGACATGAAGGTGGTGGTCTCGGACACGAGCCCGACCGCCCAGATCCAGTCGATCAACAACATCATCGCCACCAAGCCTGATGCCATCCTGATCGACGCGCTGTCGCCGACGGCGCTCAACCCGGTCGTCAAGCGCGCCTGCGCGCAGGGCATCCTGGTCGTGTACTTCGACCAGGTCGGCACGCAGATGGACAAGTGCGCCTACCGCGTGCACAACGACGAGTACGCGCTGTTTCAGAACAACGCCGAGTGGCTGGCCAAGACGCTGAAGGGCCAGGGTCGCGTCCTGCAGGACCTGGGCCTTCCGGGTTCGCCGATCTCGCAGATCGGCACCAAGGCCGCCGCCGACGTGTTCAAGAAGTACCCCGGCATCAAGATCGCGGCCAAGTACGAGGGCAACTACACCCCCGGACCGACCAAGCAGGCGGTCACGCGCATCCTGACGTCGACCAAGAACATCGACGGCGTCTACGGCATCGCCGGCGTCGACGGTGCGGTGCAGGCCTTCCAGGAGACCAACACCAAGATGATCCCGATGACGAACTTCGGGGACATGAGCGTGCGTCTCACGAACCTCATCGAGGCCAACAAGAGCAACGGCCTGCAGTTCAACATGGCCGAGAACGCCCCGACGCTCGCCGGCCAGGCCCTCCAGGTCGCGTGGGCCGCGCTGAACAAGCAGCCGATCTTCGGTGACCAGTTCGGCTTCACGCAGGGCGGCGATCCCAAGGAGGTCTTCATCCCGAAGGTCGCCTACAACACCAACGGCCTCCCGCCGATCGCGGGATTCCAGAAGACCACGTACCAGCAGCTGCTGGACATGTCGAAGGGGCTTCCCGAGCAGACGCTCATCCCCTACGCCCTGCCGCAGTCGCCGGTGCCGTCCAACAAGGTCGTCGGGTCCAGCTGACCCATGTCCCTCCGCGCCCGCCCGCCCTCGCGCCAAGCGAGGGCGGGCGGACCGCGGTGCCCTTCGACGGAGAACTTCAGCGATGAGCGATCAGGTGGATCCGAACGCCGCGGGCTGGGACCTGCAGGCGCTGGACATGCGCAAGTCCTATGGGAAGGTGACGGCTCTGGCCGACGCGACGCTCAAGGCGCGCTACGGCGAGGTGCACGCCCTGCTCGGCGAGAACGGCGCCGGCAAGAGCACCATGTGCAAGATCATCAGCGGCAGCGTCCGCCCCGACGAGGGCCGGCTGCTGCTGGGTGGTGAGGAGATCCGCACGGCGTCGGTCGGCGAGGCCATGCGCCACGGCATCGGCACGGTCTTCCAGGAGCTCAGCCTCCTGCCCGACCTCAGCGTCGCCGAGAACATGTTCGTCGGCGGCGGCGCGCCGCGCATGGCGGCCGGTCTCGTCGACCGCCGCGCGGCACGCCGCCGCACCCAGCAGATCTTCGACGAGCTCGGCATCGCCGACATCGACCCGCGCTCGCCGGCCGGCAGCCTGCCGCTGGCCCAGCAGCAGCTCGTGGAGATCGCCAAGGTGATCTCCCGCAGGCCGAAGATCCTGATCCTCGACGAGGCGACCTCGACGCTCCCGCGCCAGGACGTCCTGTGGCTCTTCGACATCGTGCGCCGCCTGCGGGACGAGGGCACCGCCGTCTTCCTCATCTCCCACCGCCTGCGCGAGGCCTTCGAGCTGGCCGACCGCATCACGGTCTTCCGCAACGGGACCGACGCCAAGACCGGTCCGATCGACGAGTTCACCGAGGACTCGCTCGTCGAGGCGATGCTCGGCCGCGAGCTGGGCGGATCGCTGGAGCAGCGCCCGCCCGAGCCGACCCCCGAGGTGCGCCTCGAGGTCCGCGGCCTGTCGGCCGGCACCCGCTTCCGCGACGTGTCGCTCGACGTGCACAAGGGCGAGATCTTCGGCCTGGCGGGCCTGCAGGGCCAGGGCCAGACGCCGCTGCTGCAGGCGCTCTACGGCTGGACGCGCTCCAGCGGCGAGGTCGTGCTCGACGGCAAGGCGCTGGACCTGCGCTCGCCGCGGCAGGCGATCCGCGCCGGCATCGCGCTGGTCCCCGAGGACCGGCGGACCGAGGGCCTGGCGTTGGAGATGTCGATCCGCGACAACCTGACGCTGCCCACGCTGCGCCGGCACATGAGTCTCAAGACGCTCATCTCGCCCCGCCGCGAGGACGCCTTCGCCGAGCACCTCGCGCGCTCGCTGAGCGTCAAGGCCGGCAGCCTGGAGGACGACGTCTCGAGCCTGTCGGGCGGCAACCAGCAGAAGGTGATGCTGGGCAAGGCCCTGTCGGCCGGCGCCAAGCTGCTGCTGTTCGTCGACATCACCCGCGGCGTGGACGTCGGCACCAAGGCGGAGATCTTCGCGCTCATGCGCCGGCTCGCGGGGGAGGGGACCAGCATCCTGTTCTACTCCAGCGACGCCACCGAGCTCGTGAGCATGTGCCACAGGGTCGCGGTGATGTTCGACCACACGATCGCGACGGTGCTCGAGGGCGCTGCCCTCACCGAGCGCAACATCGTCCAGGCGTCCGTCAGCGGGCGCGTCGCCGCCACCACGGAGGTCGCTTCCTGATGAGCACCGCCACGCCCACCGCCAAGAAGGCGTCGGGGATCGCCGGCTCGGTCGAGACCGAGCAGGCCGCCCAGCGCTCGCCGTTCGCCCGCTTCACACCGCAGCAGATCTCGGGCGCCGTCCCGGCGGTCCTGTTCGTCGTGCTGTTCGTGGTGATGATCTCGGTCCAGGGGCAGTTCTCCAGCTCGCTGCTGCAGACCGTCCTCGAGACGACCGTCCCGCTCATGCTCGTCGGCTTCGGCCAGACGCTCGTGATCCTCACCCGCGGCATCGACCTGTCGGTCGGCGGCATCTTCAGCCTGTCGACCGCGCTGATCGCCACCAAGATCACCAGCGACGGCGACATGGTGGTCTGGATCCCGCTGGTCATCCTGATCGGCCTGGGCGCCGGTGCGATCAACGGACTGCTGATCGTCCGGACCAGGATGCAGCCCTTCATCGTCACGCTCGCGTCGTGGTCGGTCTTCTCGGGCCTCGCGCTGCTGGCGCTGCCCACCGAGGGCGGCTCCGTCGCCCCGGGCCTGACGTCGGCGCTGAGCGGCTCGGCCCTCGTGCCCAAGGCGCTCATCCTCGCGCTCGTGCTCGTCGTCGTGTGGATCGTCCTGCGCCGGACCCGCTTCGGGACGGCGATCCTCTCGGTCGGCAGCAGCGAGGCCGCCGCCAAGCTCAACGACGTGCCGGTCGACCGGACCAAGATCATCGTCTACGCGCTGTCGGGCATGTTCGCCGCGCTGGGCGCCCTGTACTACGTCGCGGTCCTGACATTCTCGGGCTCGCCGGTCGCGGGCGACCCCTTCATCCTGCAGTCGGTTGCCGCCGTGGTCATCGGCGGGACCAGCCTCGCGGGCGGCCGGGGGAGCCTGATCGGCACGATCCTCGGCGCCCTCAGCCTCAGCATGATCGCCCAGATCGTCTTCTTCTCCGGCGCCGAGAGCTACTGGAGCCAATTCGTGCAGGGGATGCTCATCCTCGGCGCCGTGCTGCTGTTCGCGGTCGTCGAGCTCGTCATCCGCCGCCGCAACCCGAACGCCACCGAGGAGGCCTGACCACCGTGTCCGTCGCCACCACCGCAGACGCACCGGCGGCCACGCCGGCCGCACGCTCACGCTACGGCGAGTCCGGCTGGCGCCGGCGCCAGACGCCGATCCTGTTCGCTTGGGGGCTGATGCTCCTGCTGTTCGTCGTCGTCAGCATCTTCCAGCCCGGCTTCCGGAGCAACAACAACATCCGGAGCATCATCGACCAGTCGATGATCCTCGGGGTCGTCGGGCTGGGGCAGACGCTCGTCATCATCTGCCGCGGCATCGACCTGTCGGTCCCGGCGATGATGGGTGTGGCGGGCGTCGTGCTGACGCGCCACGGCCAGTCGGGCGGCGACGTGCTCGCCGCGATCGTCGTGATCGTGCCGATCGCCATCGTCCTCGGGCTCGTCAACGGCCTGTCGGTCGCGTTCCTGCGCGCCCCGGCGATCGTCGTGACGCTGGCGACCAACACGCTCGTCCTGGGCGCTCTGCTGGTCTGGACCTCCGGCGCGGGCAGCCAGACCGGCGGCGCGCCGGCCAAGCTGTTCCGGACGCTCTCGACCGGGCACGCCGGCTCGTTCTCGGTGTCGGGCATCGTCTGGCTGGGCGTCGCCCTGGTCGCGATCGTCGGCCTCACCGCGACGCGCTTCGGCCGCCACGTCTACGCCGTCGGCAACAACCCGGTGGCCGCGCGGCTCTCCGGCGTCTCGGTGATCCGCACCGTGGTCTCGGTCTACGTCATCAGCGCGCTGTGCTCGGCGCTGGGTGGGATGCTGCTGGCCGGCTACCTCAATCAGACCTTCCCCAACATGGGGTCGGAGTACCTGTTCACCTCGATCGCCGTCGTGCTCATCGGCGGCGCCTCGATCCTCGGCGGCACCGGCAACTACGCCGGAACGATCGCGGGCGCGCTGACCCTCAGCATCCTCGGAGGCGTCCTGGCGATCCTCGACCTCGGGCCCGCGTACCTGCGCATCCTGTACGGGGTCCTGATCTTCACGACGGTGGGTCTGGGCACGCTGCTCGCCCGCCGTGGAGGCGGGAGGCGCGAATGAGCTCGGCCCTCTCGCAGACATCAACCCGCGGCGACGCCGCGAACGCAAAGGAGACGAAGCGATGAAGCTGTCCTTCAACAGCTGGCTGTACGGCTCGGCCTTCGGCTGGCAGCCGACCCGATCCCTCGAAGACACCATCGACACGCTGGCCGAGATCGGCTACGACGGCATCGAGATCGGCGCCGCGGCGCCGCACGGCTACCCGAAGTTCCTCAGCGCCGAGCGCCGCACCGAGATCAACCAGCACCTGGAGAGCCGCGGCATGGAGGTCTCGGCCCTCTGCCCGGCCCTCGGCGGCGCCCTGGGCTACAACCCCGCGGCCCCCGAGAAGGAGGAGCGCGAGGCCGGCTTCGAGTACATCTCGGACTGCCTGCAGCTGGCGCACGACCTCAACTGCGACAACGTGATCTGGCTCGCCGGCTGGACGCGCTACGGCCAGGTGCGGTCCGAGGCGTGGAAGCACGCCGTCGACGCGCTGGCCCGTGCGGCCGAGGTCGCCCGTCCGCTGGGCGTCCGCGTGGTGGTCGAGCCGACCTCCGAGGTCTCCGACGTCATCGAGCACGCGGGCGACTCGCTGCGGCTCATGGAGGAGGCCGGCGTCGGCTCCGACGTCGCCGCCGTCATGCTCGACTCGATCCACGTGTTCTACCGCGGCGACGACATCCGCGCCCAGATCCGCGAGGCGGGCGACAGCCTCGGCTACATCCACATCGCCGACGTCGGCCGTGCGGCGCCGGGTACGCACACCGACTTCCGCGGCCTGGTCGACGAGTGCAAGCTCAACGACTACGACGGATGGCTGTCGATGGAGATCGGCTTCCCCGTGCGCGATCCCAACCCGGACGGGATCACGCGGCAGGCCTTCGAGTACATGACCTCGATCATGGACCCGGAGAACACCCGCATCGCGCCCTGGCGGCGCACCGCCGTCAAGGCGTAGGCCTCGAGCCGCCGCACCCGGCGTCCGCGCAGCAGTCCTCAGTGAAGCAGCAGGCGATCGGCTCCGCATGCGGGGCCGGTCGCCCCCTGCGCCCATCCAGAACGGGAGATGCAATGAGCCGCTTCAGGTATTCCTACGACCAGCTCGTCTACTACGGCGAGGACATCGAGCAGTCGATCGACCGGCTCGCGCGCTTCGGCTACGACGCCATCGAGCTCGCCGGCGAGCCCACGGACTTCGACGGCGCGGCCGTGCGCCGCCACGCCGAGCAGGCCGGCATCGCCGTCGGCTCGATCTGCTCGATCTACACGGCCGAGCGCGACCTCAGCCACCCGGACGCCGCCGTCCGCGCCGGCGCGCTGAGCTACGTCAAGTCCGTCGCCGACCTGGCGGCCGAAGTCGGCGCGCCGACGATGATCATCGCCCCCAACGCGGTCGGCCGACTGGCGCCGCTGTCGTCGGCCGAGGACGAGCGGGCCTGGGCGATCGAGGGCCTGCGCGCCGGTGGCGAGTACGCCGCCTCGGTGGGGGTGAACCTGACGCTGGAGTGCTGGAACCGGTACGAGACGTACTGGCTCAACCGCCTCGACCAGGCCGTCGAGCTGTGGACCGCGACCGGGCTGACCAACGGCGGCGTCATGGGCGACACGTTCCACATGAACATCGAGGAGGACTCGATCGCCGACGCGCTGCGCCGCGTCGGCCCGCTGCTCAACCACGTCCACCTCGCCGACTCCAACCGGGCCGCGCCCGGGCAGGGGCACGTCGACTTCGCCCCGATCCTCGAGGCGCTGGGCGACATCGACTACCAGGGCTACGTCACGTTCGAGCTCCTGCCGCCCTCGGCGGACCCGTTCGGCGTGATGCGCGCCGGCGGCCACCAGGACTTCTTCGATCGCTTCACCGAGCAGGCGATCACCCGGGTCAAGGCCGTCGAGGCCGAGCTGGCGGGGGTCTGACCATGCGCTTCGGTGCCTCGTCGTTCATCTGGGTCTCGCCGTTCACGACCGGGGAGGCCGCCGGGCTGGCCGCACGCGTGGCCGGCCTCGGCTTCGACATCATGGAGATCTGCATCGAGGATCCCGCGCAGGTCGACGGCGCCGCAATCCGCGCCGCCGCCGAGGCCGAGGGCCTCCAGGTCTCGGTCTGCGGGGCGTTCGGGCCCGACCGCGACGTCTCGCACGACGACCCGGCGATGCGCCGGGCCGGGGTCGAGTACCTGCGGACGTGCATCGACCTCGCGGTGGCGACCGGCTCGCCCCACGTCGTCGGGCCGATGTACTCGGCCACCGGCAAGGCGCGCCTGCTTCCCGAGGGCGAGCGCGAGCGGCAGCGCGGCTGGGCGGCCGAGGGCCTGCGCGAGGCCGGCGAGTACGCCGCCGAGCACGGCATCCGGCTGGGCATGGAGCCGCTGAACCGCTTCGAGACCGACCTCGTCAACACCACCGAGCAGGGCCTGGACCTCTGCGCGCGGATCGACCTCGACAACGTGGGCCTCCTGCTCGACACGTTCCACATGAACATCGAGGAGAAGGACGTCGGCGCGGCGATCCGCGCGGCGGGCGACCGGATCGTGCTCTTCCACGCCTGCGAGAACGATCGCGGCACACCCGGGGCCGGGCACGTGGACTGGGCGGCGGTCGCCGACGCGCTCGCCGACGCCGGCTACGACGGCGACGTCGTCATCGAGTCGTTCACGCCGGAGATCCAGGAGATCGCCCGCGCCGTGTCGACGTGGCGCCCGGTCGCCGCGTCGGGCGACGCGCTGGCCGTCGACGGCCTGCGGTTCCTGCGCGAGCGGTTGCGCGTGCCGGTGACGTGATGCGGCGCGCTCTGCGCGCCGTGGTCTTCGACCTCGACGGGGTGCTGGTCGACTCCGAGCCGGTCTACGAGCGGGCGTTCACGGCGTACCTGGCGGAGATCGGCCGGCCCGAGATGGCCGGCTGGTACCCGAACACGCTGGGGCGCCGGCGGGTCGACTTCGCCGGCGCGCTCGCCCGGGCCCTCGGCGGTGCCGATCCGGACGCGGTCGTCACCGGCCTGCGGGCGAGCGTGGAGCGGGCCGCGGTCGAGCAGATCGTGGCGATGCCCGGCGTCCCGGACGCGGTGCGGCGCATCGCGGCCGGCCGAGTCGTCGGCCTGGCGACCTCGAGCGGGCGGCCCGTCGCCGAGCGCGTGCTCGCCGACCTGGCGATCGAGGACGTCTTCGCCGCCCTGGCGACGGGTGACGAGGTCGCGCGCGGCAAGCCGGACCCGGAGCTGTACCGGCTCGCGATCGCCCGCCTGGGGATCGATCCCGCGTGGGCGCTCGCCATCGAGGACACGCCCGCGGGCGCCCGGGCCGCGAAGGCCGCCGGCCTGGAGGTCGTCGCCATCCCCAACGCCCACACGCGCGGGATGGACTTCGCGATGGCCGACGCGGTGGTCGCCGACCTGCACGCCGCCGCGGAGCTCATCGGGCCGCGGCCGCCGGGGCCTTGAGGCCCCGGCGGCCGCGGGGCTGCTAGGCGGACTGCACCACGGCGACGTGGTTGCCGTCGGGGTCGCGCAGCATGAACAGGAGCGGCGCGCCGGGAGCGGTCATCGGCTCGGGGTCGAGGTCGATGCCGCCGATGGCCGTCAGGCGCGCGTGCTCGGCCAGGACGTCCGGCGTCTCGACGCCGATCGCGCCGCCGCCGGGCGTGGCGCGCATCGGCGGGTTCAGCGCCAGCCGGGCGGTGGAGCCGGGCGGAGCCACCTCGACCCAGCGCATCTCGCCGTTCTCGCCGAACGGCGTGTCGCTGCGCAGCTCGAATCCGAGCTTCTGGGTGTAGAACGCGATGGCCGCGTCCTGGTCGGCGACGGTGAACATGGCGACGCCGATGTTGGTGACGGTGCTGGGAGCCTGCGTGCTGTTGGTCATGCTCTGTAGACGACGCGGTCGGCTGGAACTCATCGGTCGTTCGCACGCGATCGCGACGGACGGCAACTAGTCGGCCAGCTCTCCCGGCACGAGCGTGATCGCCAGCTCGTCGCCGTCGCGCAGGACGGTGGCGTGCAGCGGTTGGCCGATGCGCTCGCCGACCATGAGGCGCTGCAGGTCGGTGGCGTCCTCGACGGCGGCACCGTCGATGGCGAGCAGGAGATCGCCTGGGCGGACCCCGGCGCGCTCCGCGGAGCCGTCCTCGATGACCTGGACGACTTCGATCGCGCGCCGGCGGCCGAGGCGCGCCGCGATCGCCGGCGGCAGCGGGCGCGGCGCGACGGCGATCCCGAGCTGCGCCCGGCGCACGCGGCCGTCGCGCATGAGCGCGGCGACGATGCTGCGCGTCGCCGGGTTGATCGGCACGGCCAGCCCGAGGCCGAAGCCGGCCAGGGCGGTGTTGATGCCGACCACGCGCAGCGCGCTGTCGACCAAGGCGCCGCCCGAGTTGCCGGGGTTGAGCGCCGCGTCGGTCTGGATGACGTTCTCGACCAGGCGCTGAGGCCCGTCGCGGCGGCCCATCGGCAGGGAGCGCCCCAGGCCGCTGACCACGCCGGCGGTCACCGAGCTGGAGAAGCCCTGCGGGTTGCCGATGGCGACCACGAGCTGGCCGACGCGCAGGTGCTCCGCGTCACCGAGCAGCGCGGGCTGCAGATCGCCGGCGTCTGCCCGCAGGACCGCGAGGTCGGAGAGCGGGTCGGCGCCCACGACCGAGACCTTGGTCTCGCGTCCGTCGCCGAAGCTGGCGATCCCGGCGCTCGACCCCTGCACGACGTGGGCCGAGGTCAGGAGGTAGCCGTCGGGGGCCAGGACGACGGCGCTGCCGGCGCCCACGCCTTCGCCCCGGCGCGTGCGGCGGGTCACCTGGAGGTTGGCCACGCTGGCGGCGAGGCCCTCGGCGACCCCGACGACCGTCCGGGAGTAGGCGTCCATCGCGGACTCCGCGTCGTAGGCGGGCCGCTCCAGGCCGGCGGCGCGCTCGTGGGCGTGTGCGGTGTCGACGGTCATGGTCGTGTCCTCGGTGGTGGGGTCAGTCCAACTGGACCGACAGCTCGTGGGGGTCGGCACCGCGCAGCACGTGGATCACGAGCGCGGTCTCGGCGCTGCGGACGGCGCGGTCGAGGTCGCCGATGCTGCGGACGGGCGTGCCGTCGGCCTGGGTGACGAGGTCGCCCTGCGCGAGCCCGGCCTGGTCGGCGGCGCTGCCGGGCTTGACCCGCAGCAGCAGCACGCCGGGGTCCTGGGAGAGGCCGACGGCGCGACGCATGCGCGCGGCGACAGCCGACGGTGCGACGGCGACGCCGAGGCGCGGCGTGACGCGCTCGTCGGGCTCGAAGAAGCCGAGCCACGCCGGAAGATGCTCGCTCAGCGCGGCCCGTGCCTCGGGTGAGAGGGCCGCGACCAGGCGCTCGGAGCGCTCGCGGTAGGTCGGCAGCGCCGCCTCGGCGAGCTCGAGGCCGCGGGGAGTGAGCGTCACCGTGACGTTGCGCCGGTTCTCGGGATCGCGCTCCCGCGCGATGACCCCGGCGTGCTCGAGACGCCCGAGGCGGACGCTCATGGTGCCCGACGTGCGCCGGACCCTCGCCACGAGCTCGCGCTGGTTGAGCGTGTGGTCGTCGGCGTCGTGCAGGGCGGACAGCACCAGGAAGCTCGCGCGGGTCAGGCGGTGCTCGGCGAGCGCCTCCTCCAGCTCGGTCTCGAGGTGGGCCGCGACGCTGATCGTCGCGTCCAGCAGGGCGGTGTCGGTGGAATGCTCGGGCATATCGCTTCTCTCAATCGCTTCGGTCGAAGCAATGTAGCAGAGGCGTCTGGCCGGCTCGGACGGTGAGCACGGCGATGGCGCTCTTGTCACGACCGCGATGTCGTGAGACCGTCTTTCCGGCAACGAAAGGGATTGCGCGATGAGCACGGCGAGATATGACGCGGTCGTCATCGGAGCCCGGTGTGCGGGCTCGCCGACCGCGATGCTCCTGGCCCGCGAGGGCTACCGCGTCCTGCTGCTCGACAAGGCCACGTTCCCGAGCGACACCATGTCCACGCACATGGTGCATCCCCCGGGCCTGGCGGCGCTGGACCGCTGGGGTCTGCTGGAGGCGCTCGAGGACACCGGTTGCCCACCCGTGCAGACCTACTCCTTCGACTTCGGGCCGCTGACGATCGCGGGCACCCCGCAGCCGGTCGGCGGCATCGCGCACGGGTACTGCCCGCGGCGCACCGTCCTGGACGAGCTGCTGGTCGAGGCCGCCGTCCGGGCTGGCGCCGAGCTGCGCGAGGGCTTCGTCGTCGACGAGCTCCTGACCGACGACGAGACGGTGACGGGCATTCGCGGCCACGTCCGCGGGGGCGCGACGGTCGCCGAGCACGCCCAGGTGGTCATCGGCGCCGACGGCCGGCATTCCCTGGTGGCCCGGGCCGTCGGCCCCGAGCAGTACGACGAGCGCCCGTCGCACCTGGCGATGTACTACGCCTACTGGAGCGACCTGCCGTCCGTGGGCTTCGACACCACCATCCGGGCCGAACACCGCCGGGGCTGGGCGGCGATCCCCACCAACGACGACCTCACCGTCGTCCCCTTCGGGTGGCCGGTCGAGGAGTTCCACGCCAACCGCTCCGACGTCGAGGCCGCCTTCTTCGCGACCATCGAGCATGCGCCGGAGTTCGCCGAGCGCATCCGCGGGGCCCACCGCGAGTCGCGGTTCGTCGGCTCGGCCGAGCTGCCCGGGTACTTCCGCAAGCCGTTCGGCCCGGGCTGGGCCCTGGTCGGCGACGCGGGCTACCACAAGAACCCGATCACGGCGATGGGCATCAACGACGCCTTCCGCGACGCCGAGCTGCTGGCCGGCGCGCTGGACGACGTCTTCTCCGGCGGGCGCACCTACGACGAAGCCTTGGGCGAGTACCAGCAGATCCGCGACCGTGAGGCCCGGCCGATCTACGAGCTCACCGACGACTTCGCACAGCTGCAGCCTCCACCGCCGGAGCTGCAGCAGCTCCTCGGCGCGATGCGCGGCAACCAGCCGGCCATGGACGCGTTCGTCAGCGTGCAGGCCAGCACGCTCCCGGCGCCGGAGTTCTTCGCGCCTGACAACGTCGCGCGGATCATGAGCCTGACCGGATCTTGACCCGGCCGCCGGCATAGTGCGGCCGCGATGATCCACCTCTCCGAGCTCCACGGCGCGGCGACGCACCTCGCGGTCGTCGCCATCCCGCTCTTCGCGATCCTGTACGCCTTGCGTCGCGGCGGCGTCGGCGGCGTCGCGGTCGAGAAGGCCGAGCCGTGGGCGCTGGGCGCCTGCGTCGCCGGGGTGGCGGCGGCCGGGCTGACCGGCCTCCTGGTCTGGGGGCAGGCCCAGACCGAGCTGCGCGGGCAGAGCTTCCGCTCCGGCACGGCGCATTTCTGGATCGGCATCGGCATCGCGGTGCTCGTCGCCATCCCCGCGCTGGCCCACGCCTCCGCGCACCGGCGCGGCACGCGCCGCCCGGCTCCGCGCGCCTTCGGGGCGCTGGCCGCGCTGGCGGTGCTCGCGGTGGTGGTCCAGGGCTACCTCGGCGGGCGCATGACCTACGAGCACGGCGCGGGGATCGACTCCGGCGGGCAGTTCGCCCAGAGCGCCGTCGGCGCCCGCGGCCTGCAGGTGGCGATGGATCGCGGCGTTCCCGCGGCGGTCGCCGGCCGGACCGCGTTCTCCGCGCAGGGCCTCGGGTGCGCCCGCTGCCACGGCGACCAGGCCCAGGGGCAGCGCGGCCCGCGGCTGGCCGGCGGGATCGCGGTCCCCGACTTCCGGCGGGTCCACGGCCGCGGGCTGTTCCCGGCCCAGGTCGTCACCGATCGCGACGTGGCGGCGATCGACGCGTGGCTGCGCACGCTCGGGCCGGGGCGCCGCTGATCAGCGGAAGCCCCGCAGGCGCAGCGCGTTGACGACCACCGAGATGCTCGACAGCGCCATCGCCGCGCCTGCGATCAAGGGGTTCAGCAGGCCGGCGGCGGCCAGCGGCAGCGCGGCGACGTTGTAGCCGAACGCCCAGCCGAGGTTCTGGCGGATGGTGCGGAGCGTCGCGCGGCTGAGGCGGATCGCGTCGGCCGCGGAGCGCAGGTCGCCGGAGATCAGCGTGAGGTCGGACGCCTCGATCGCCACGTCGGTCCCTGTGCCGATGGCGAGGCCCAGGTCGGCCTGGGCGAGCGCGGGCGCGTCGTTGACGCCGTCGCCGACCATGGCGACCACATGGCCTTGCTCCTGCAGACGGCGGATGACGGCCGCCTTGTCGGCGGGCAGCACCTCGGCGATGACGTCGGCGATGCCGACCTCGGCGGCCACGGCGCGGGCCGTCGTCTCGTTGTCGCCGGTCAGCAGGACGGGGCGGAGGCCGAGGCGCTGCAGGCGGTCGATGGCCTCGGCGCTGGTCGGCTTGACGGTGTCGGCGACGGCCAGCACGGCCCGGACCTCGCCGTCCCAGGCCGCCAGGACGGCGGTGCGGCCGAGCGTCTCGGCGGCGCGGCGCGCGGCGTCGAGCTCGGCGGGAATCGCCAGGCTCCACTCGGCCATGAGCGACGGACGCCCGACCTGGACGCCGTGGCCGTCGACGACGCCCTCGACGCCGAGGCCCTCGCGGTTGATGAAGTGCTCGACCGCGGGCAGCCGGCCGAACCGGTCCTGCGCCGCGCGGGCGATCGCGTGGGCGATCGGATGCTCCGAGGCGTCCTCGAGCGCACCGGCGAGCAGCAGCGCGACGCCCTGGGGGACGTCGGCGGCCGTCGTGACGTCGACCAGGCTCATCCGGCCGGTGGTCACCGTGCCGGTCTTGTCCAGGACGATCGTGTCGACCTTGCGCGTGGACTCCAGCACCTCCGGGCCCTTGATGAGCAGCCCGAGCTGCGCGCCGCGGCCCGTTCCGACGAGCAGCGCGGTGGGCGTGGCGAGGCCCAGGGCGCAGGGGCAGGCGATGATCAGCACGGCCACTGCGGCGGTGAAGGCGAAGGAGACGTCCTCGCCGGCGCCGAGCCAGAAGCCAAGCGTGGCGATCGCGAGCCCGATGACGACCGGGACGAACACGCCGGAGATGCGGTCGGCCAGGCGCTGCACGGGGGCCTTGCCGGTCTGGGCGGCGGTGACGAGCTGGGCGATCTGGGCCAGCGCGGTGTCGGCGCCGACCCTGGTCGCGCGGACGACCATGCGGCCGCCGGCGTTGACGCCGGCTCCGGCGACCTCGTCGCCGGGTCCCTTCTCGACGGGCACCGACTCGCCGGTGAGCAGCGACTGGTCGACGGCGGACCGGCCCGCCTCGACGATCCCGTCGGTGGCGACCTTCTCGCCGGGGCGCACGACGAACCGGTCGCCGACGGCGAGCTGCTGCACCGGGATGCGGCGCTCGGCCCCGTCGGCGTCGAGCACCGCAACGTCCTTGGCGCCGAGCTCCAGCAGCGCCTTCAGCGCGGCGCCGGCACGGCGCTTGGAGCGGGCCTCGAAGTAGCGGCCGGCCAGCAGGAAGGTCGTGACGACCGAGGCGGTCTCGAGGTAGAGCTCGTCGCCGCCCGACGCGCCGAAGCTCAGGTGCATGGTCATGCCGGTCATGCCGGCGTCGCCGAGGAACAGGGCGTACATCGACCATGTGAACGCGGCGATCACGCCGAGGCTGATGAGCGTGTCCATGGTCGCGGCGCCGTGGCGCAGGTTGACCCAGGCGGCGCGGTGAAACGGCCAGGCGCCCCAGACCACTACGGGCGTCGCGAGCTGCAGAGCCAGCCACTGCCAGTTGTCGAACTGCAGCGGCGGGATCATCGACAGCAGGAGCACCGGCAGCGAGAGCAGGGCGGAGACGATCAGCCGGCGGCGTAGCGGGGCGGTCTCGTCGGCCTCGCCGGCGTCGTCGTCACGCTCGCCGGACGTCGACGGCAGCGTCGCGTCGTAGCCCGCGGCCTGGACGGTCGCGATGAGCTGGTCGGTGTCGACCGCGGCGGCGTCGAAGGCGACCGTCGCCTTCTCGGTGGCGTAGTTCACCGACGCCGTGACGCCGTCGAGCTGGTTGAGCTTGCGCTCGATGCGGTTGGCGCACGACGCGCACGTCATGCCGGTGATCGGCAGCTCGACGTGGTCGGTGACGTCGGCGCTCATCGCGACACGACCTCCTGGGTGAAGGCGACGGTGTGGATGCGGCCCTCGTGCTTGAACTGCAGGAACAGCCGGTAGCGGCCGGCGGTGGGCAGCTCGGTCATGAAGGAGATGCGATCGCCGGGCGTGGCCTCGTCCTCGGGGTGGACGTGCAGGTAGGCGAGATCGCCCGCCCGCAGCGCGACGAGGTGGCCACGCGCCTCCAGATAGGGCTGCAGGTCGGTGACCGGCACGCCGCCCCGCGTCACCGTGAAGGCGAGCTTGCCCATCCGGCCGGCCGCCGGGGTGCCGCTGATCGCGACGTCGTAGCCGTCGGCCGTGGCGTGCGCCGCGGGCGCCGGCAGCGCCGCGTAGCGCGCGTCGCCGTCGACCAGCACGTCGGTGCCGAGCGTCGTCTTCGCGCCGCCGGCGGGGGTGAAGTCGGCGAACACGCGGTAGCTGCCAGGCGCGGTCAGGCGCAGCGGCACCGTCCACGTGCCGTCGGCGCGCAGCGCGGGGTGCAGGTGCTGGTAGCCGGTGAGATCGCGGCGCACGACGATCAGGTGTAGCCGCTTCCCGTGCTCGAGTGCGAAGTCGCGCACGCCGGCGCCGTGCGCGTCGACGATCCGGAAGGTGTAGTCGTTGGTCTGGCCGGCCTGGAGCGTGGGCCGGTCGGCGACCAGGCGCAGGCCGTCGCCGGCGACCGCGAGGCCCGGAGCCGTGGTGGCGGCGCCGCGCGCCACGGTGGCGTGCCCGTCGCCGGCGGCGTCCATGCCGCCCATCTCCGCGGGGGCGTGCTCGCGGCCCGCGGCGTCGGGGGCGGCGTCGGCCTTGGGGTCGATCGCCTTGCCGGCCACCAGTGCGACGGCGAAGATGGCCGCCAGGGCGGCGGCGAAGGCGGCGACGCGCCACGACGGGGCGCTCATCACGTGACCACGCGGTAGCCGGCCTCGTCGACGGCGGCGCGCACGGCGTCGTCGCTCACGTCGCCGACGACCGTGAGGCGGCCGGTCCGAAGGTCGACCGCGAGGTCCTGCACGCCGGCGATCTCGCCGACCTCCTCGGCCACGCTGACGGTGCAGTGCTCGCAGGTCATGCCTTCGACGACGTACTGGCGGGCGGGGGAGGAAGGGGTCATCCGGGGGATCCTGTCGATACGGGGAGGGGGTACGGTGCGAAACATACCAGGCCGGGGTATCCAGGCCTATCGCGATCGCTTATACCCCCCTGTGGTATCTTCGGGCCATGCCGACCCCTCCGAGCCCATCCACCACCGCTCCCACGCGCGGCTACTCGGCCAGCAAGGAGCAGCTGCTCAAGCGCCTGCGCCGCGTCGAAGGGCAGGTGCGCGGGATCGAGGGCATGGTCGAGGACGACCGCTACTGCATCGACGTGCTCACGCAGATCTCCGCGGTGCAGGCGGCGCTCGACAAGGTCGCCCTCGGGCTCCTGGACCAGCACGCCAACCACTGCGTCATGGGTGCGCCCGACGGTGCCGCCAAGCAGGACAAGACCGACGAGCTGATGGCCGCCGTCGGGCGCCTCATGCGTCGCGGGTGAGGCGGGCGGCCATGGCCACCCACGAGCACCGCGATCACGCCGAGCAGACGCTGAACCAGACGGCCCTCTCGGCCACGGTCCACTGCCTGACCGGCTGCGCGATCGGCGAGATCCTCGGCCTGGTCATCGGCACGGCGTTCGGCCTCGCCAACGGCACGACGATCGTCCTGTCGATCGCCCTCGCGTTCTTCTTCGGCTACTCGCTGACCCTGCTGCCGCTCGTCCGCGCCGATCTGTCGCTGCGCCGCGCGCTGCCGCTGGCGTTCGCGTCCGACACCCTGAGCATCGGGACGATGGAGATCGTCGACTCCCTGATCGTGCTGGCCATCCCCGGCGCGATGGACGCCGGGCTCGGAGACGCCCTGTTCTGGGGGTCGCTGGCCGGCGCGCTGTTCATCGCCTTCTGGGCCGCCTTCCCGGTCAACCGCTGGCTCATCGCCCGCGGCAAGGGTCACGCGGTCGTGCACGCCTACCACTGACGCCGACGCGCCAACCTGGCCGGAGTCGCCCGACGAGTGGCCGATCGCGCCGTACGGCGATAGGTTCGAACGAGGTCGATGAGCGCACAGATCCCGATGCGGGGGCGAGACGAGGAGCTGGCCGAGATCGGGGCCGCCCTGGGCGACGCTGCCCGTGGGCGCGGGGCGACGCTGCTGGTCGAGGGCGCGCCGGGGATCGGCAAGAGCCGCCTGCTCGCCGAGGCCGCGGCCACGGCGCGGCGCCTGCACCTTCGGGTCGGCAGCGGCGAGGCGCAGGCCGGACAGCACATGATGCCGCTGGCGCCGCTGCTGGCGGCGCTGTTCGAGGGGACGTCGCCGCTGCTGGACGCGGCGGTGCTCGACGAGCTCAGCGGACGGGTGGAGGAGCGCTACTGGCTGCTGCAGGAGCTGGGCGCGCTGCTGGAGTCCGAGGCCTCGCGCGAGCCGCTGGTCATCGCGCTCGACGACCTCCAGTGGGCGGACCCGGGCACGCTCATCGCATTGCGGACGTTGCCCGCCGGACTCGCCGGGCTGCCCATCGTGTGGCTGCTGGCGACCCGCGGAGGCGACGCGGGCGCGGACCTGCGGACGATGGTCTCGGGCCTCGCGCATCACGGCGTCCGCCGGCTGCCGCTGCGGCCGCTGACCGACGCCGCCGTGGCCGCGGTCGTGGCCGACGTGCTGCGGGCGGAGGGCGAGCCGGCCGTGATGGAGCTCGCCCGCACCGCCGGCGGCAACCCGTTCCTGCTCCGGCATCTGCTGGAGGGCGTGCTCGAGGAGGGGCTCGTGCGCGTCGACGGCGGCCGCGCGGAGCTGCTGCAGCGCCGGCTCCCGCGGCGCGTGCGCGACTCGATGAGCCAGCGCCTCGAGCGCCTCTCGGTCCCGACGCGCGAGGTCGTCACCGTGGCATCGGTGCTGGGAGCGCGCTTCTCGGTGCAGCTGCTGGCGGCCATGCTCGACCGCAGCGCCGCGGACCTGGTCGCGCCGCTGGAGGAGGCGATCGCCAACGACCTGCTGACCGAGTCCGCAGGGCAGCTGACGTTCCGCCACGCCCTGTTGCACGACGGCGTGCTCGCGACGTTGTCGGAGCCGATGCGGCGGGGGCTGCAGCGCCAGGCGGCCGACGCGCTCCTGGCGGCCGGCGCCGAGCCCGTGGCGGTGGCGAGGCAGCTCGCGGCGACCGCGCAGGTCGGCGACCGGCCGGCCGTCGCCACGCTGCGCCAGGCCGCCGCCGCGCTGCACGGGGCCGACGCCGATGCCGCCGCCGACCTCAGCGTCCGCGCGCTGGAGCTGACGACCGACGACGACCCGGTGCGCGCTCCGCTGGTCGTCGAGACGGCGACGCTCCTGCACGCGGCCCTGCGCCACGACGCGTCCTACGCGCTGGCCTCCGACGCGCTCAACCGGGTGCTCAGCCCCGACGACGAGGCCGAGGTCCGGCTCACGTTCGCCCGCATGAACAGCCGGAACCCCGAGGTGGCCATCGCCGAGGGCCGGCGCGCTCTCGCGCTGCCCGGCATCTCGCCGAGATACCGCGCCCGCCATCTCGGATGGCTCACCTACAACCTGGTCCTCACCGGCCGCCTGGCCGAGGCACGAAAGCTCGTCGACCCGGCGCTGGAGGCGGCGCAGCGCACCGGCGACGACGAGGCCGCCGGCGCCCTGCGCTTCGCGCTCGCCCTGCTCGAGCGCGCCGGCGGCCGGCTCGGGCCGGAGCGGGAGCTCCTGAACCAGGCCATCGAGCGGTTCACGGCCGCCGGCCTCGACAACGCCGCGCGGGCGGCCGACATCACGCGCGTGCGCCTGTTCGCCGAGAACGGGGCGCTCGGCGACGCGCTGGCCCGCTCGAGCGACGGCCTCGCCGGCGCCCAGCGCGAGGGTCAGGAATGGCTGCTGAACCTGTGGCTGTTATGGCGGGGCCAGCTGCTGTTCGACGCCGGCCGGCTGCGCGACGCCAATGCCGAGGCGGAGGCGGCCATGGCGATGGGCGAGCAGGCCGCGCTGGAGTTCTCCATCAGCCACGGCCACCTGCTGGCCGGGCGGGTCGCCCTGCACACGGGCGACGCCGGCCGGGTGCAGGCGGCGGTCGCGGTCGCCCGGCGCCTGCATGCGACGACCACGCCGTCGGTGCGCCGGCGGGGCTCGTGGCTGCTCGCGCTGGTCGCCATGGCCGAGGGCGACCCGGTCGGGGCCGCGACCTGGCTCGAGGACGACGTCCTGCCCTACAGCCAGGCCGCCGCGACGTCGGGGGACATCACGCATCCCGCGGCCGTCGTGCGCATCGGGCTCGCCGCCGGGCGGCCCGGGCTGGCGCACGCGGCCGTCGCGCTCGCCGAGCGCTACGAGCAACAGAATCCCGGCAACCCCGTGGTCGCCGCCGTGGCGGCCGGCTCGCGCGGGCTGCTGCACCAGGACGTCGACGAGCTCCAGCGCGCGGCGGAGCTCTACCGCGCCGGCGGCCGGCGGCTCGCGCTGGCCGCCACGCTCGAGGATCTCGGCCTCGTGCTGACGGGGGCCGGGCGGCCCGAGCAGGCGATCGCGGTCCTGACCGACGCGCTGGACGTGTTCGTCACGATCGGCGCGACGGCGGACACGCGACGCGTGCACCGGCGGCTGCGCGAGCTCGGCGTGCGGCGTGCGCTCGACGCGCGGTCCAGGCCGCGCCGCGGCTGGGGCAGCCTGACCGAGGCCGAGCTCGAGGTCGCGCGCCTGGTGGCCGGCGGTCACACCAACCGCACGGTGGCCGTTCAGCTGTCGCTGTCCCCGCACACCGTGAGCTCCCACGTGCGTCACGCGTTCGCCAAGTTGGACATCAACTCGAGGGTCGAGCTGGCGCGGATCGTGCTCGAGCACGAGTCCGCCGGCGCCCCGGTGCCGTGATGACCGGCGGGCGCGGCGGCGGGGCGTCCTCGGGCCGCGCGCGGCACCGGGCCGCGCTGCACGGCCGCGACGACGAGCTGCAGGTCATCGGCGAGTGCCTGGACTGGGCGGCCCGGGGCAGTGGAGGGACCCTGCTGCTCGAGGGGCCGCCGGGGATGGGCAAGACGCGGCTGCTGGACGAAGCGGGCGCCATGGCGCTGCAGGCCGGCGTCCGCCCGCTGCGCGGCGCGGGATACGACGGCCGGCAGACCACGCCGTTCGCCCCGCTGCTGGAGGCGAGCGCGGGCAGCGATCCGCCGATCATGGCCCCGGACCGTGCGCGGCAGCTCACCGAGACGCCGTACTGGATGCTGCACGAGCTGCAGGGTGCGCTGGAGGCGGCCGCATCCCAGAGCCCGCTCGTGGTCATGCTCGACGACGTCCAATGGGCCGACACCGCGACGCTCATGGCGCTCGGCACCCTGCCGTCGTGGCTGGACGGGACGGCGATCCTGTGGATCCTCACCGCCCGGCGCGGCGAGGGTCGCGCGCACGTGCAGGACGCGCTGGCGCGCATGGGGCGCGACGGCGCGCACCGGCTGGAGATCGGACCGCTGTCGGAGGAGGCCGTCGCGGCCATCGTCGCCGACCGGCTGGCGGCGCCGCCCGACGCGCCGCTGCTGGAGCTCGCCGGCCAGGCGCTGGGGAGCCCGTTCCTGCTGCTGGAGCTGCTGGACGGCCTGCGTGAGGAGGGCTGCCTGCGCACCGAGCAGGGGCGCGTCGTCCTGGTGGACGAACGCCTTCCACGCCGGCTGACGGACTCCATGCGCCAGCGGTTGGATCGCCTCCCCGACGACACGGCCCAGGCGGTCCGGGTGGCCTCCGTGCTGGGCCACCGGTTCCGCGTCGCGCACCTCGCGGCGATGCTCGGCCGCAGTCCGTCCGCGCTGGTGGTGCCGGTGGAAGAAGCCCTGAGCACGGACCTGCTGGTCGCCGAGGGCGACCAGCTCCGCTTCCGGCACGACCTCCTGCGCCAGGCGGTTCGCGAGACGCTGCGGCCGTCGGTGCTCCGCGCGCTGCGCGGCCAGGCGGCGGCGGTCATGCTCGAGAGCGGCGCCGCGGCGGTGGAGGTGGCCCAGTACCTGGGCGAGAGCGCCGAGATCGGCGACCGTGAGGCGATCGCCCGGCTGCGCGAGGCCGCCCGCACGCTCTCGGCGTCCGATGCCGCCGTCGCCGCGGACCTGAGCGTCCGCGCGCTCGAGCTCCTGCCCGCCGACGACCCCGACCGCGGCGCCCTCGCCGCCGAGACGGTGATGCGGCTGCATAGCGCCCAGCGGCCCGACGACGCCCGGGCGCTCGGCCGCCGCGCGCTGGCGGGCGTCCGGTCGCCGGAGGAGGCGGCCGAGGTCCGGCTCAGCCTGTCCAAGAACCTGTTCCGCTCGTCGGTCGACCGCCTCGAGCACAACCGCGCGGCCCTCGAGCTTCCCGGGCTCTCGCCGCTGATGCGGGCGCGCCACCAGGGCTGGCTCAGCTACAACCTCGCGGCCGCGATGCGCATAGGCGAGGCCGAGGCGGTCGCCCGCGAGGCGATGCGCAGCGCGCAGCGCTGCGACGACCTGGAGGCCTTGACGTCGACGACCATCGCGCTGGCCGTCGTCGAGGGCACCGGCGGGGCGTTCCTCGCGGCGGCGCGCCGGCTCGAGGCGCTGCGGCCACGGGTGGAGCGCAGCGGGGACGGCGAGTACGCCGGCCTGATCGAGCACCACTACGTCAACGTCCTGACGCACCTCGGGCGCCTGGACGAGGCGATGGCGGTGCTCACCCATGGCGTCGAGAAGGGGCAGCGGGAGCGCAGCACGTTCTGGCTCGGAAGCTGGCTCCGGTACGGCAGCCTGCTGCGGCTGGCGGCCGGCCGGATCGCCGACGCGCGCGCCGAGGCCGAGTCCACCGACACGCCGGTCAGCGAGGCGGCATCCGGGGACATGACGTCGATGGCCGCGCTGCTGACCCTCACCGACGTCGGCATGCGCACGGGCGACGCGAAGCTCCTGAAGGCGACCGCCGACGTCGCGCAGCGGGTGCCGGAGGACGCGACGCCGTTGTTGTCGCGGTACGGCACGTGGATCCTCGCGCAGGTCGCGATCGCCCGCGACGACCTCTCCGGCGCCGCTGAGCTCCTCCAGGCCGACGGCCTGCCCTACTCCGCCCCGTTCCTCCCCGGCGACGCGGGCCACCCGCCGATCGTCGCCCGCGTGGCGCTTGCGGTCGGAGACTGGGCGCTGGCGGGCCGCGCCGCCGCGGCGGCCGAGTCGTTCGCGCGGCAGAACCCGGGCGTCGTGACGGTCTCGGCGATCGCGGCACAGACCCGCGGGCTGGTGGACGGCGAGAGCGCCCCGATCGTCGAGGCCGCCCAGCGGCTGCGCGCCGGCCGGCAGCCCCTGCTGTTCGCCGCCGCTGCGCAGGACGCCGCCGACGCGCTGGTGCGCGAAGGACACGTGCGCGCCGCCGTGGAGCTGCTCGGCGAAGCGCTCGAGGTCTCCGTGGAGTGCGAGGCGGGCGCCGACGCGCGGCGCATCGGCCGCCGGCTGCGCCGGCACGGCATCCGGCGCTCGTTGCCGCCGCAGGAGCGCCCCACCAGCGACTGGGCCGGCCTCACCACCTCCGAGCTGCGCGTCGTGCGGCTGGTCGCCGACGGCGCGACCAACCGCGAGGCCGCCGACCGGCTCTACCTCTCGCCGCACACCGTCAGCTCGCACCTGCGGCATGCCTTCACGAAGCTCGGGATCAATTCCCGCATCGAGCTGGTCCGGCTCGCCGCCCTGGAGCAGGTGCCGGGCGAGGGCTAGTGGGCCAGCTCGGCCAACGTCTGCCGCAGGACCGTGCGCTGCGTGGCGGTGAGGTCGCCGAGCAGCTCGTCCTCCATCCTCCGGATGTCGGCCTGGGCGGCGGCGTAGCGTCGGCGTCCGTCCGCGGTCAGCTCGACGATCCGGGCCCGGCGATCTGCAGGGTCGGGGGTGCGGGTGACGAGGCCCCCGCGCTCGAGATCGTCCAGCAGGGCGATGAGCCGCGTCTTGTCGTAGTTCATGGCGGTGGCGAGCGCCACCTGGGTTCCCGTGGGCTGCTGCGCGAGGTGCGACAGCGCGATGTAGGCCCACATCGAGAGGCCGTGCTCGTCCAGCAGCGGGCGCTCGGCGTCGATCAATCGTCGGGTCATGCGCGCGAAGAGCGCGCCGAGGTCCTCGCCGTCCATGAGCACACTCTACGCGTTGACAGACGGTAGGAAAGAATAGATGATCTGCAGATGCCTACGATTATCGTCGACCGAGCAGAGACCCGCACCACCACCATCGCCGCCGCGCCCGAGGCCGTCCTGGACGTGGTCGCGGACGCACGGCGCCTGCCCGAGTGGGCGCCGCGCTTCGCCCGCGCCGTCCGCCCCGACGGCGACGACTGGCTCGTCGACACCGGCGCGGGAGAGCTGCGCATCGCGCTGCGGGTCTCGTGCGAGCTCGGCACCGTCGACCTGCTGCGGCCCGGCGGACCGCCGCGCGGGGCGTTCCTGCGTGTCGTGCCCAACCACGACGGCGCCGAGCTGCTGTTCACGCTGTTCTTCCCGGACGGCACCGACGAGGCGGCGATCGCCGAGCAGATGGCGACGGTCGAGGCGGAGCTGCAGACCGTCGGGGAGCTCAGCGCGGCCTCGATCTAGGCCTCCTCGCCCGGCTGCAGCCAGGGCGATGCCAGCTCGCCGGCGTCCATGAGCCGCGCGCGACGGATCGCACCGGTGCCGTAGCGGTCGCGGATCCGGTCGACGGCGCTGTCGAGGGCGGCGGGGTCGTGGCCGTCCAGCGCCAGCTCGAGCTGGGCGCCGGCCTCGCCGGAGTCCAGATTGGTCACGGTCACGCCGAGCAACGTGATCCCGCGGCGGTCGATCGTCGCCCGCTCGGCGTCCAGCAGCGCGCGGACGGTCGCGAGGACGCTCGTCGTCGTCGCGGTGGGGCGGGGCAGGCTGCGCGAGCGCGAGGCGCGCGAGAAGTCGGCGAAGCGCAGGCGCAGGACGACCGTGCGACCGGCCCGCCCCTTGGCGCGCATCCGCCGCGTGACGCGATCCACCAGGGCGACGGCCACCGCGTCCAGCGCCTCGGGCGAGCGCCCGCCGCGGCCCAGGGCGCTCTGGGACCCGAACGAGCGCCGGCCGCGCCCGGCGCGCACGCGCCGCGGGTCCCGGTTGTGGGCCACGGCGTGCAGCCGGCCGCCGGCGGCCCGGCCGAGGATCCCGACCAGTACCTCCTCGGGCAGCGCGGCGAGCTGTCCCACGGTGACCAGGCCGTGGGCGCGCAGGCGGCGCGCGGTCGCGGGCCCGACGCCCCAGAGCGCCTCGACGGGGAGCGGGTGCAGGAACGCGGCCTCGTCGCCCGGCGCGATGACCAGGAGGCCGTCGGGCTTGGCCGCGCCGCTGGCGACCTTGGCGAGGTGCTTGGTCGTGGCGACGCCGATGCTGAGCGGCAGGCCGACCTCGTCGCGGACGCGCCGGCGCAGCCTCCGGGCGATCTCCGCCGGCGAGCCGCTGATCGCGTCGAGCCCGCGGACGTCGAGGAACGCCTCGTCGATCGAGAGCTTCTCGACCAGGGGCGCGGTGTCGTCGAACAGGGCGAAGACGTCGCGGCTGGCCTGCACGTAGGCCGAGAAGCGCGGCGCGACGACCGCTGCGTGCGGGCAGAGCTGCCGGGCCCGCCGGCCACCCATCGCCGACCGCACGCCGAACGCGCGCGCCTCGTAGCTGGCGGCCAGCACGACGCCCGACCCCACGATGACCGGCCGCCCCTGCAGGCTCGGCGCATCCCGCTGCTCGACCGCGGCGAAGAAGGCGTCGAGGTCGGCATGCAGGATGGTCGCGGACGCTGCTGGCACGAACGCATGTTCGCATTCGATGGCCGCGCAGACAAGCGCCGGATCTCGGGCGCCAGGACTGCCCGAAGGCGTGTCCGCAGAAGCGGCACTCCCGTGCCTCCGCGCGCACCGACTCGGCGCAATCCGGGCACCGCTTGGACGCGCTCACCTGGGGCGGTGGCACCGAGGCCACGGGCGGCGTCCACGCCACGGGAGCCGGAGCTGGGTACGCCGAGCCCTTCTGAGGGACCCGCCCGCGGTAGACGAGGTAGGCCGGAAACGCGACGATCCAGAGGAAGAGCGATCCGATCACCCACTGCGCCGTGGACTTCGCGAACTTGTTCCCGGTCCAGTCGCGTCCGGATGCGTCGATGCCGACCCAGACCGTGCTCCCGACGATGACCAGCAAGACCAGATTGCCCACAGAATCCCCCTCAGCAAAGAAACGACGTCATCGTTGTGGTCGACCTGCGTGGCGTGCCCTTGAGCCGTGGATGTAAGAGGATCGCGCGATGGAGCTCATCCAGAGGACGGCGCTGCTGACCGGCGCGGCAGGCGGGATCGGACAGGCGGTCGCGCGGCGACTGGCCGACGAGGGCGTGCGGATGGTGCTGAGCGGGCGCGACGCCGAAGCGCTCGAGGCGCTGCGCGCCGTGCTGCCCGGCGACGGGCACGTGGTGCTGACCGCCGACCTGGCGCGGCGCGAGGACGTCGACGGCCTCGTCGCTCGCGCCGAGGCGGCGGCCGGCGCCCCGATCGACCTCCTGGTCAACAACGCCGGGATCGAGGTGTCGGCGACCTTCCACCGCATTCCCGTCGCAGACCTGGAGCGCATGGTCGCGATCAACCTCCTCGCGCCGATGCTCCTGACCCACCAGGCGATCCCGGGGATGCTCGCGCGCGGGCGCGGCCACGTCGTGCAGATGTCCTCGGCGGCGGGGCTCGCGGGCACCGCCTGCTGCGAGCCGTACTCCGCCACCAAGGGCGGGCTCGTGCGGCTCACCGAGTCGCTGCGCGCGACCTATGCCGGCGCGCCGGTCGGCTTCTCGACGGTCTGCCCGGGCTTCACGCGCGGCGGTGGCATGTACACGCGGATGGAGGAGCAGGGGCATCGGTCCAACGCAGTGCTCGGCACGACGACCGTCGAAGAGGTCGCCGACGCGGTGGTCCGGGCCGTGCGCGGCGACCGGCCGCTGCAGGTCGTCAACGGCCGGCCGCTGCGCCCGGTCATGGCCCTGACCGCCATGGCGCCGCGCCTCGGCGAGCGCCTTCTGGAGCGCACGGGCGCCAACGCCGTGTTCCGCCGGCTGGCGGCCGGGCGCGAGGACGCCTGAGGACTGCTACGAGACCGCGGCGACCGCGGGGGCGCTCGCCGGACGCGCGCACGCGCGGCCCTCGGAGAAGCCGCCGGCGCCGATGCCCAGCGCGCTGTTGGTGCGGGCGCGGGCGTTCTCCCACGCGATCAGGTGCGTGAGCTCCAGGACGCCCTCGTCGCCGAAGCGCTCGCGCAGCGCGTCGACCTGCTCGTCGGTGACCTCGGGCGGCGTGAGGGTCATCGCCCGCGCGTAGTCCATGACCAGCAGCTCGGCGTCGTCGAACAGGCCGGACGCTTCGGCGTCGTGCATCGCCAGCAGCTGCGCGTCGGTGAGTCCGGCCTTGCGGGCGAGCTCGGAGCCGATGTCGAGGCAGAACTCGCAGGCCACCACCGTCGCGGCCTTGAGGACGGCGAGCTCGAGCAGCGCCTTGGGCAGGCGCCCGGGCTTCTCGACGGCGCGGTTGTAGGCGGCGAACCACCGCAGCAGCCGCGGATGGCGCGCGAAGACGAGCGTGGACTCGACGATCGGCTCGCCGTACTGGCGGCGCGCGAGCGCGGCGACGAGCTTGGCCTGGCGGGTCTCGGCGGGAGCGACGCGGAGCATCGATCGATCGTACGTCGCCGTTCAGGAATCGAAAGGGCCAGTTCCCGCCGCGCGGGCAGGACCAGTGCCGTCAGCGCGCGATGTGGCTCGCGACGTTGACCGTCCTGCCGCTCGGCTCGCGCGCGAAGAAGCGGCGCACGCCCCACGGCTCGTCGCCGATCGGGCGCACGATCTCGATGCCGCGCGCCTGCGCCTCGGCGTAGGCGGCGTCGACGTCCTCGACCTCGATCGAGACGTCCAGCTGCCCGACGGCCGGATCCATGGCGGTGGGGCTGGGCCACGCGATGATCACCTGCGTCGTCGGCTCGCTGGGGGAGACGAGGATCGCGATCCCGTCCTCGTCCATGGCGACGCGGAAGCCGAGGACGTCGACGTAGAAGCCCCGCGTCGCGGCAGGGTCCTCGGTGAAGACGACGGGCATGGCGCGGCGGATGTCCATGACCACCATCCTGCCTACCATTGCGGGGACGTGCTCCAGGGAACCGCCGAGCGGCTGATCAGCGCCAGCGACCTCAAGCGCCAGCGTGGCTGGACCGAGACGCTGGTCACCGCGCTGCTCGGCGCCCCCGACGCGCTGTGCCCCAACCCGCACGGCTTCCGCGCGCCGATGCGCTGGTTCCGCGAGGACCGCGTGCTCGACGCCGAAGCCGAGGACGCGTTCCGGCGGCGCGTCGGGCGCCTCGGCGCCCACGCCGTCTGGCGTCGCGCGCAGCCCACGCGGACCTGGGCGGCCGGCGAGCTCGAGCGCCTGGAATGGCTCGACGACCCCGACCGGATCGCGCTGTTCCACGCGCCGCGCCGTCCGCGCCTGCGCCGCCGGCGGCACCCCGCTCCCGCGCCCGCTCCGGCGCCGGCGGGCATGCGGTTCGAAGTGCTGCGGTTGTTCTAGGCCATCGGGCGTCCGCCCGCCGCTCACTGCGCCTCGGCGGGCGTGGGGCACTGATGTCGTAGGCGTTGGTCGTGCCGCGGCGCTGTCTGCCGCTGTGGATGGTGATGTGGTTGGCGTTCCGTGCGAGGCGCCTCCGGCAGCGTCGGCGCCGTCCGTTCGGCAGTGACGAAAGAGAGGCGACGAGCGTTCCGGCCAGCTCGGGTCGCGGAGGAGGCTGGGTGTCAGCGTCCAGGGTCGTCGAGCTCGCCTCGGCTCCCCGGGTGGGTGGGCGTCTTCGCCGCGGTCGAGTCGCGGCCAACGGGCCCACCCGGAGCCGCCACGATGCCTGCGGGGCCGGTGGGCCTCTTCGCCGCGGTCCCGCCGCGGCCAACAGGCCCACCACGGTCAACGCTGGTCTCTGCGATCGGGTGGGCCCGTCGGCGGACGACAGGCGTCCGCATCGAGGCCCATGCCGACCGGCGACGCTGCCTTCACGTCCACCATCGAGGGACGACTCAACCGCGATCAGCGCGGTTGAGTCGTCCCTCGACGCTCCCGGTGGGCCGGCTACTCCACCGCCGCCGCGTCCAGCGCCAGGACATCGACGACCTGCGAGATGCCCTCGATCGTCAGCTCCCCGAGCGGCACGGGCGCCAGGTGGGCCGGGATCGACGAGGCGACGCCGCCGGTCACCAGCAGCTGTCCCGGCGCGGCGCGGGCGCAGAGCCGCGCCGCCACATTGACCGCCGCGCCGATGTAGTCGTCGCCTTCGAACATGATGACATGGCCCTCGCAGATCCCGCCGCGCAGCGCCAGGCGCCCGTCGCGGTGCAGGCGATCGCGGACCTCGGCCGCGCAGGCCACCACCGACGCCGCATCGACGCCCGAGAGCATCGCGCCGTCGCCCAGCCACTTCGTTACGCGGACGCCGTCGTTCTCGGCCTCGGCCCGCAGCACCGCGCGGAGCTGGCCGAGGACCGTGACGGCCTGGGCGTCGCCGTACTCGTCGGTGAACGCCGTGAACCCGCAGAGGTCCAGGAAGGCGAAGGTCCGCTGGACGCGCATCTCCTCAGCGGCCGCGGAGCGCCCGCATGGCCGCCTTGTTCGGGAGGTCGGTGACGGTTCCGTCGGCGACCTCGGCCGCCAGCATCACCGTCTCGCTGAGCGTCGGGTGGGCGTGGATCGTCAGCCCGACGTCGGCGACGTCGGCGCCCATCTCCAGCGCCAGGCCGACCTCGGCGATCAGCTCGCCGGCGTTGGTGCCCACGATCCCGGCGCCGAGGATGCGGCCCGTCTCGGGGTCGCGCAGCAGCTTGGTCAGGCCCGCGGCGGCGTCGCTGGCCAGCGCCCGCCCCGACGCCGACCACGGCACGGCCGACTTCTCATAGGCCTTGCCTTCGGCCTTGGCCTCGGTCTCGGTCAGCCCGACCCAGGCGACCTCGGGCTCGGTGTAGGCCACCGACGGGATGCCGCGCGGATCGAAGACCGCCGGGTGCCCGGCGATGACCTCCGCGGCGACGTGGCCCTCGGCCGTCGCCTTGTGGGCGAGCATCGGCCCGCCGGCGACGTCGCCGATCGCGTAGATGTGCTCCACGTTGGTGCGCCGGCGCTCGTCGACCGGCACGAACCCGCGCTCGTCGACGTGCACGCCCGCGGTGTCCAGCCCCAGGCCGGCGCCGTTGGGCGTGCGCCCGACCGCGACCAGCACGCGGTCGAACACCGCGTCGGCCACGTCGCCGGAGAACGTCGCATGCAGACCGTCCTCGCGGGCCTCGATCTTCTCGACGCGCGTCCCGACGTGGATCGCCGCGTACCGCTCGCCGATCCGCTTGGCCAGCGGCTTGACGAGGTCGCGGTCGGCGCCGGGGATCAGGTCGTCGAGCAGCTCGACGACGGTGACCTCGGAGCCCAGCGCTTCGTAGACGGTGGCCATCTCGAGGCCGATGATCCCTCCGCCGACGACCAGCAGCCGCGCCGGGATCTCCGCAAGCTCCAGGGCGTCGGTGGAGTCCATGACGCGCGGGTCGTCGTGCGGCACGCCCGGCAGGCGCACCGAGCGCGAGCCCGCCGCGACGATCGCGTGGTCGAAGGAGACGGTGGTCGTGCCGGCGTCGCCGGCGACGGCGAGCATGTGCGGACCGGTGAAACGCGCCTCGCCGTGGACGACCTGCACCTTGCGACCCTTGGCCATCTGCGTGACGCCGCCGACGAGCTTGGCGACCACGCCGTCCTTCCAGGAGCGCAGCGCGTCGACGTCGATCTCCGGCGCGCCGAAGGACACCCCGTGCGTGCCGACGGTCTCGGCCTCGGCGACGACCTTCGCGACGTGCAGCAGCGCCTTGGACGGGATGCAGCCCACGTTGAGGCAGACGCCGCCGAGCTGCTCGTGGCGCTCGACCATGACGACGTCGAGGCCGAGGTCGGCGGCGCGGAACGCGGCGGCGTAGCCGCCGGGGCCCGAGCCGAGCACGAGCACGGTGGCGTGGAGGTCGCCGCGCTCGGTGGGGGCGGGGGGCGACGTGAGGACCGCGGGCGGCTCGGTCGCCGAGGGCCCGGCGGTGCCGCCGTCGCCCTCGTAGCCCTCGGCGCCGGGGGCGGTGGGGACAGTCCCCACCTCGAGCACCAGCAGCGCCCCGCCCTCGGACACCGTGTCGCCGACCTTGACGCGCAGCTCCGCGACCTTGCCGGCCTGCGGCGCCGGGATCTCCATGGACGCCTTGTCGGACTCCAGCACGACGAGCGGGTCGTCGGCGGCGACCTCGTCGCCGACGGCCACCAGCAGCTCGGCGACGGGGACGTCGGTGAAGTCCCCGATGTCGGGGACGAGAACTTCGAGCGCGGTGCTCACAGCAGGACCCTCCGCAGGTCGGTCAGGACGCCCGAGAGATGCGTCACGAAGCGCGCGGCGGCGGCGCCGTCGATCACCCGGTGGTCGTAGGACAGCGACAGCGGCAGCATCAGCCGCGGCACGAACGCCTGGCCGTCCCACACCGGCTTCATGGCCGAGCGCACGACGCCGAGGATGGCGACCTCCGGCGCGTTGACGATCGGCGTGAACGACGTCCCCCCGATGCCGCCCAGCGACGAGATCGTGAACGTCGCGCCGCTCATCTCCGCCGGTCCGAGCTTGCCGGCACGGGCCTTGCCCGACAGCTCGGTCAGCTCGCCGGCCAGCTGCAGCAGGCCCTTCCGGTCGACGTCCTTGACGACCGGGACCACGAGGCCGTTGGGCGTGTCGGCCGCGAAGCCCAGGTTGTAGTACTTCTTGCGCACCAGCTCGTCGCCGTCCAGCGACGAGTTGACGTCGGGGAAGGCCTTCAACGCGGCCGCCGCCGCCTTCAGCAGCAGCGCGACCATGGTCACCTTGACGTCTGACTGCTCGGCGTTGAGCTGCTTGCGGAACGCCTCCAGGTCGGTGACGTCGGCCTCGTCGTTGTGCGTGACGTGGGGAATGCGCACCCAGTTGCGCGACAGGTTGGCTGCCGAGATCCGGCGGATCTTGCTCAGGGGGACGCGCTCGACCTCGCCGTAGCGGGCGAAGTCGACGGTGGGCCAGGGCAGGAGGTCGAGGCCCGAGCCGCCCGCACCGGCAGGCGCAGCGGCTCCAGCCGCCGCGGCCCCGCGGCCGTCGGCGAACGCCTGCACGTCCTCGGGCACGATGCGCCCCTTGCGCCCGCTGCCGCTCACCGCGGCCAGCTCCACGCCGAGCTCGCGCGCCAGCCTGCGCACCGACGGGCTCGCGTAGACCGGGCCGTCGCCGTTGGCCGACGAGTCGGGCTCCTTGGGCGGCGGCGGTTGCTTCTCGGGCGGCGCGGGCACGGCCGACGCCTCGGCCGCCACGGCGGTGCGGACCGCGCTGGGCGCGCCGGCCTCGACGGTCGCCGCCGCGTCGGCCGAGACCGCCAGCGCGACGACCGGCGTGCCTTCGGAGGCGGTGTCGCCGACCTTCAGCAGCACGTCGGCGACCACGCCGCCGAACGGCGCCGGCACGTCCATCGTCGCCTTGTCGGTCTCCAGCGTGACGAGCGGGTCGTTCTCGGCCACCTCGTCGCCCGCGGCGACGAGCACCTCGACGACCGCCACGTCGGTGAAGTCACCGATGTCGGGGACCAGGATCTGCTTCAGATCGGCCATGAGAGTCCTGACTTGGTCCCTTGAACCAGAACCTGCTTCACGTCCGCCATGGGGCCTCCGTCTCGGGGTCGATGCCGTACTGCTCGATCGCCTTCGCCGCGTCGTCGTGGCGGCCCAGCGCGTGCAGCGCCGCGACGACGACGTGATGGCGATCCACCTCGAAGAACCGGCGCAGCGCCTTGCGGTAGTCGCTGCGGCCGAAGCCGTCGGTGCCCAGCACGGTGAACGGAGCATCCACCCACGGCCGGATGCCGTCGGGCAGCGCCCGGATGTAGTCGGTCGCGGCGACCACCGGGCCGTTGCGCTCGCCGAGCGCCTGGGCGACGTACGGCGTCTGCGGCTCGCCCGTCGGATGCAGCCGGTTGTAGCGCTCGGCGGCCATGCCGTCGCGGCGCAACTCGGTGAACGACGTGACGCTCCAGACGTCGGAGCCCACCCCGAAGTCCTCGCGCAGCAGGTCGGCGCCGGCGAGCACCTCGCGCAGGATCGTGCCCGACCCCATGAGCTGCACCTCGGCGGGGTGGGCGGGATCGGCTTCGCGCACCGGGTGCATCCCCTTCAGGATCCCCTCCTGCGAGCCCTCGGGCATCGCGGGCTGCGCGTAGTTCTCGTTCATGATCGTCAGGTAGTAGAAGACGTCCTCGTGCTCGCCGAACATGCGGCGCAGCCCGTCCTGGACGATCACGGCCAGCTCGTAGCCGTAGGCCGGGTCGTAGGCGATGCAGTTGGGGATCAGCGACGCCTGCACGTGGCTGTGGCCGTCCTCGTGCTGCAGGCCCTCGCCGTTGAGCGTCGTGCGCCCGGCGGTGCCGCCGAGCAGGAACCCGCGGGCGCGGGAGTCGCCCGCGGCCCAGGCGAGGTCGCCGACGCGCTGGAACCCGAACATCGAGTAGTAGATGTAGAACGGGACCATCGAGACGCCATGGTTGGCGTAGGAGGTCGCCGCGGCGATCCACGAGGAGAACGCCCCGGGCTCGTTGATGCCCTCCTGGAGGATCTGGCCCGACTTGTCCTCGCGGTAGGACATCAGCTGGTCGGCGTCCTGCGGCGTGTAGAGCTGGCCGACCTGGCTGAAGATGCCCAGCTGGCGGAACATGCCCTCCATGCCGAAGGTCCGCGACTCGTCGGGGACGATCGGGACGATGTGCGGGCCGAGCTGCTTGTCGCGCACGAGCGTCGAGAGGATCCGGACGAAGGCCATCGTCGTGGAGATCTCGCGCTCGCCGGTGCCGTCGAGCTGGGCCTGGAAGGCCGAGAGCTCCGGGACGGGCAGCGGCGGCGCCGCGGTCCGGCGCTGGGGCAGCGAGCCGCCGAGCGCGGCGCGGCGCTCCCGCAGGTACACCATCTCGGGCGCGTCGTCGGGTGGCTTGTGGAAGCTGACGTCGCGGACCTCGTCGTCGGTGAGGTCCAGGGCGAAGCGGTCGCGGAAGGCGAACAGCGCCTTCTCGTTCATCTTCTTCTGCTGGTGGGTGATGTTCTGGCCCTCGCCGGACTCGCCCATCCCGTAGCCCTTGATCGTCTTGGCGAGGATCACCGTCGGCTGACCGGTGTGGGCGACGGCCGCCGCGTAGGCGGCGTAGACCTTCTGCGGATCGTGGCCGCCGCGGTTCAGCGACCAGATCTCGGCGTCGGTCCAGTCCTCGACCATCCGCGCCAGCTCGGGGTCGGCGCCGAAGAAGTGCTCGCGCACGTAGGCGCCGTCGCGCGACTTGAACGTCTGGTACTCGCCGTCGACGCACTCCTCCATCCGCTTGACCAGGCGGCCCTCGGTGTCGGCGGCCAGCAGGTCGTCCCAGCGGCGGCCCCACACCACCTTGATGACGTTCCAGCCGGCGCCGCGGAAGTTGGTCTCCAGCTCCTGGATGATCTTGCCGTTGCCACGCACCGGCCCGTCGAGGCGCTGCAGGTTGCAGTTGACGACGAAGACGAGGTTGTCGAGGTGCTCGCGGCCGGCCAGCGAGATCGCGCCCATCGACTCGGGCTCGTCCATCTCGCCGTCGCCCATGAACGCCCACACCTTGCGGCCGGTCGTGTCGGCGATCGAGCGGCCGGTCAGGTACTTCATGAACCGGGCCTGGTAGATCGCCATGAGCGGGCCGAGGCCCATCGACACGGTGGGGAACTGCCAGAACCCGGGCATCAGCCACGGGTGCGGGTAGGAGGAGAGCCCGGGCGCGGTCGGATCGGTCTCCGTGCGGAAGCGCCGCATCTGCTCCTCGGAGATCCGGCCCTCGAGGAAGGCGCGCGCGTAGATGCCGGGGGAGGAGTGGCCCTGGATGAACACCAGGTCGCCGCCGTGCTCGTCGGACGGGGCGTGCCAGAAGTGGTTGAACCCGATCTCGTAGAGCGTCGCCGCCGACTGGTAGCTGGCGATGTGGCCGCCGAGCTCCGAGGACTCCTTGTTGGCCGCCAGCACCGTCGCGATCGCGTTCCAGCGTACGAGCGACCGTACTCGGTGCTCGAGCTCGTGATCGCCGGGTACAGGCGTCTCGGCGTCGACCGGGATCGTGTTGATGTAGGGGGTGCTGAGGTCGCCGGCGGGATGCAGCCCGCGCAGGCGCGCGTCGGCGAAGACCTGCTCGAGCAGCTCGCGTGCGCGCTCGGGCCCGTCGTTGTGCAGGACGGCCTCGAGGGCCTCGACCCACTCGGCGGTCTCCGCCGGATCGATGTCGTGATAGAGCGCCATCAGACCTCCTGGAAGTACTCGGGGTGGGCGCGGCGGATGTCGGGCAGGCTGGACAGGACCATGCGCAGGTGGTGGCGCAGCTCGCGCTCGGCGAGGTCCGCGTCGCCGGCCGCGACCGCGGCGACGACGGAGTGATGCTCGGCCAGCATCTGGCGCCGGTAGGCGGCATCGGGAAGGCTGAGGCGGCGGACGCGGTCGAGCTGGCCGCGGGCGCGCTCGCTCAGGCGCCAGGCGACCTCCCGGCCCGACAGGTCGCACAGCAGGTGGTGCAGCTCGTCGTCGAGGCGGGCGAACGCGTCGTCGTCGCCGGCGGCTGCGGCGCGGTCCTGGGCTTCGAGGTTGTCCTCCAGCGCCCGCAGCGCGGCGGGCTCGGGCGTGCTCGGCGCGTGGCGCAGGGCGTTGACCTCGAGCGACTCGCGCACGAAGTGGGCGTCGGCGACCGCGTCGTGGTCAACGAACGTCACGAAGGTGCCCAGCTGGGGCACGACCTCGACCAGCCGCTCGTCGCGCAGCCGCAGCAGCGCCTCGCGCACGGGCGTGCGGCTGACGCCGATCAGCCCGGCCAGCTCGTTCTCCGACAGCTGCCGGCCGGGGGCCAGCTGCGCGGTCACGATCGCCGTCCGCAGCGCGGCGTAGGCCCCATCGCCCACGGTGGTCCCGAGGGCGCGCTCGGCGAGAGGGATGCGCATTGTCGACTAGTATACTAGTCAGGCGCCGATCGGGAACCGCTGCACGTTCGCGCCCGACGCGCCGCGCGTCAACCAGCGGTCGCCGGGCGCAGGAGGCGCTCCTGCTCGACGACGTCGGCGAGCTGGCCGGCGTCCAGCACCGCGGGGGAGCCCATGACGCGCGCGTGCCAGTAGACCGAGGCGAGCCACTCGAGCTGCAGCGCCTGCTCGACCGCCAGCCCGATCGTCGGCGCCGTCACCACCGCGCCGTGGTTGGCCATCAGGGCCGCCGAGCGCCCGTCCAGCGCGGCGGCCACGCCGTCGGCCAGCTCCTGGGAGCCGAACGTCGCGTACGGCACGACGCGGACCGGACCGCCGAAGCCCACCGTCACGTAGTGGATCGCCGGCAGCTCCTGCACGAGCGTCGAGAGGACCGTCGCGAAGTGCGAGTGCGTGTGGATGACGGCCCCCGCGCCGGTGGCGGCGTAGGCGGCCCGATGCAGGGCGCTCTCCGAGGACGGCTCGGAGTCGGTCTGGTGGGCGCTGGAGACCGCACCGTCGGCCAGCACGACGGCGACGCAGTCGGCCGGGTCGATGCCGGCCAGCCGCGCGCTGCGCGGCGTGATCAGCAGGTGGTCGCCGGAACGGACGCTGAGGTTGCCGGCCGCGCCGACGATCAGGCCGCTGTCGGCGACGTCGCGGGCGGCGTCGACGAGCGCCAGGCGCTCCACCAGGGTGAACGGATCGTCCGCCATCGGGTCAGCAGGCTCCACGGGCGTCGGGGAGTATCCCACGCGGTTCAGGGATCGGTTCCGGGATGGACCCGTTGTGCCGGAGCCGCTCCGTCCCCAGGATCGAGCCGCATGGTCCACATCCCGCTCCGGCGCCCGCGCGCCGCGCTGCTGCACGTCCTGCTCCTGCTGCTCGCCGGAGCGCTGCTGGTGGCCTCGCCGGCGGCTCGGGCCGGGACCTTCGACCGCGACACGACGTTCGGGAGCGGCGGCGTGGTGTCCACGCCGGACGTCCAGGGCGGCCGCTGGAAGGCACTCGCGGTGTTGCCCGACGGGCGCATCCTCGCTGCCGGCCAGACCACCGGCGACCGCGCGGCGGTCGCGCGCTTCACGACGGCGGGCCAGCTCGACACCACCTTCGCCGCCGACGCCGCCGTCCCGGGCGTCGCGATCGTCCCGGGCCAGGCCGCGGGCTCGGTGCCGGCCGCGCTCGTCGTGCTCGCCGACGGCCACATCCTGCTCGGCGCGACCACACGGATCGCCACGACCGGCAACCCGTCGCTGCTGATCGCCCGGCTGACGGCCGACGGCCACCTCGACTCCGGCTTCGGCACGGGCGGGACCTACATCGATCGCTTCGGCGGCTCGGGCACGCTGATGGGCGGCATCGCCGCCGGCCCCAACGGGACCGTGGTCGCCGTGGGCCGCGCGCCCGGCACCGTCGACTTCGGCGTCGTCCTGCGCCTGAGCGCCGACGGCACGCCCGACGACGCCTACGGCACGCGCGGCTCCACCGCGACCATCTTCGGCGGCGCGAGCACCGGGTTCGACGACGTGCGCGTCGACGCCGCCGGGCGCATCACGGTCGCCGGCGGCTGGTACGCCGGGCCGCTGCGCCAGCAGATCCTCGTCGCCCGCTTCACCGCCGCCGGCCTGCTCGACTCCGGCTACGGGGTCAGCGGCACGGGCTACACGGTCACCGACGTCTCGGGCCCCGATCCGATCATCACCAACGTTGAGGGCCGCCGGATGGACCTCGCCGCCGACGGCAAGGTGCTCGTCGCGGCCTCCACCAAGAGCACGACCGGCGCCGTGACGCATCTCGTCGCGCTGGCGCGGTTCACCGCCGGCGGCGCGCTGGACACCACCTTCTCGCCGGCGAGCACGCCGGCCGGCACGCGCACGCAGGACATCAGCCCCTCGCACGTGACCGACCTCACCGCGCTGCTCGTGCGGCCCTCGGGCGACTTCGTGGTCGCCGGGACGACGACCGTCGGCCCGACCACGCAGATGGGCCTCGCCGGCTACCACGCCGACGGCAGCGCCGACACGAGCCTGAACCCGGCCAACGCGGAGGGCGCCAACGCCACCAACTTCACCGTCGGCGACGGCGGCCACGACGACGCCGGCGCGGTCGCCGCGACCGCCGGCGGCAAGCTGCTGGTCGCCGGCGCGGTCGCCTCCAGCACCGGCGCGCGCGGCGCGATCGTGCGCCTCGGCGGGGACTCCAGCGCGCCGCACGCCGCGGTGAGCGTCACCTGGCCGCAGGCCGTGCCCGGCCGCGTGATCCGCCCGGGCCAGACCGTGAGCTTCGACGCGAGCGCGTCCAACGACGCCGACGGCCAGATCGTCAGCTACGACTGGGACCTCGACGGCAACGGCGCGACCGACCACACCGGCGCCCAGGTCACGACGACCTACGCGCAGGCCAAGACCGTCGGCGTCCTGCTGAAGGTCACCGACAGCGACGGCCTGACGGGCACCTCGGGCGCCACGCTGACGGTCGCCGACGACCAGGCGCCGTTCGCGAGCTTCTCGGCTCCGAGCCCTGCTGCGCTCGCCGGCAAGGCCTTCGTCATCAAGGCGATCGGTGTCGATCCCGACGGCACGATCGCCAAGTACGAGTGGGACCTGGACGGCAACGGGTCCTACGAGACCAACACGGGCGCGAGCGCCCAGGCGACCGCGACGATCAACCAGGCGGGCCCCGCGAAGATCCGCGTCCGCATGGTCGACGACGAGGGCCTCACCGGCATCTCGGAGACCACCGTGTCGGTCGGCGAGGCGCCCTGCATCATCAACCCCATCATCAAGATCGGCCTCGCCCGCATCGTCACCCAAGGCACGGCGCAGGCCGGCGCCGGGTGCTTCCGCGGCGTGACGACGCAGGCCGGCGGCTACCGCACCACGGTCTACACGACCGACGGCCACTTCCGGGTCAACGGCATCCTCGTCAACACCGTGGGCACGTCGAAGGCGGAGCTGCACTGGAAGCGCAAGATCACCACCAAGAGCGGGCCGAAGGGTCCGATCACCGTCGAAGGCGAGACGACGGTCCTGCAGCTCATCGCGCCCAAGGTCCACGTCGAGGCCACCTCGAAGGGCAACGTCGACCTCGCCTTCCACGACGGCGCGATCTCCTGGGCGCTGAACGCCAACCTCATCTGGGGCTTCCACGCCGACCCCGACGCCGGCATCGGCGGCCTGCCGCTGAAGATCGTCGGCCAGCCCGAGATGCACTCCGACGGCAGCTCGACGCTCGACATCATCCCGGGCACGCCCCCCGAGCTGCTGGGCAAGACGCCCAGCAAGCCGGAGCACCTGACCTTCGGCCCGACCGTGAGCGCCGCCGCGGTCGGCGCGTTCAGCTTCGACGTCGACAAGATCCCGCTCGGCGTCATCATCCTCGGCCCGGTCCACATCAGCTTCGACGGCGTCGGGACCTGGAACATCGAGGCCGAGGCCGAGATCCCGTACCCGATCCCGACCAAGGTCAAGGGCAAGCTGGTCATCGTCGCCGGCAAGGTCAAGAGCCTGGATCTGGAGCTCCAGGGCTCGCTGCCGACGCCGACGCCGATCATCATCAAGTCGCTGGGCCTGCACATCGACTTCGGCCCCAAGGTCGCGGCCAACCCCGACTGCATCAAGACGGTCGGGCTCGTCGACACCACGCCGTACGAGACCTACGCGGCCCTGGACTACTACATGCCGATCCTGCGCCAGCTGGTCGTGTCGCACCCCGACCTCGACTTCGGCAGCCTCTTCCGCAAGACCTATCAGAACTACCCGGTGCCGACCTTCGCGTTGTGCGGGCACATCGGGCTGAGCGTCGCCGAGCTGCTGGACGCCGACGTGAAGTTCGGCTTCGCCAAGTACGCCAACCCGTACCCCAACCTGTTCTTCTTCCAGGGCAAGGTCACGCTCGCGAAGTTCCTCGAGGCCAAGGCGGCGGCCGAGTTCACCACCGAGGGCTACGTCCACCTCAACGCTGCGGTCGAGGGCGGCTACCCCAAGGGCGACAGCCCCTGGATCACGTGGTCGCTCGGCTTCGACTTCGAGTACTTCAAGAAGCAGTTCAACGCCGAGGCGCACGCCTACATCACGGTCCCCCCGCTGTCCTTCAGCACCGGCGCCAACCTGCTGGTCTCGAGCAAGGGCATCGCCGCGTGCCTGTACTTCAAGACGTTCATCGGGACCTGGCGCCCCGGGGCCGGCGCGAAGTGGGGCCACGGGCCGACGCTGTACTTCATGGGCTGCGACGTGAAGGACTACAAGGTGGTCATCAAGCACGCGCTCTCGGGTGACACGGTGATCGGCGACATCGCGCCGGTCGGCGCCCACGCCGCCCGCTCGCACGGCATGCCGGTCGTCGACCGCGTCCCGGCCGGCGGCCACGGCAACGACGCCGGGCTGATGAAGCTCGCCGGCCCGGAGCCGTCGGCAGCGCAGCTGCGCAGCGTCAAGGCCCACGCCGCCCAGGCTGCGCCCGACGCCATCGACATCCCGGCCGGGCTGCCGGGCACGGTCATGGGCTTCGTCGGCGCCGGCGCCCCGCCGCACGTCATCCTCCACGGCCCCAAGGGCGAGACCTTCGACACCGGCTCGGGCAACGCCGCCGTCGAGCAGCCCGGCTTCGCCGCCATGAAGAACGCAAGCACCTCGATCACCGAGGTCGTCGTGCCCAAGCCGTCCGGCGGCCGCTGGACGGTCGAGCTGGCCGCCGACTCCTCGCGCCTGGTCGAGGCCATCCAGGCCGATGGCACGACGGCCGCGAAGGTGACCGGGCGCGTCGAGGGCTCCGGCCAGGATCGCCGCCTGCGCTACTCGGTCGCCGGCCTTCCGGCCGGCTCGAAGGTCTCGTTCGTCGAAGCGGGCCGCGGCGGTGGCGGCATCATCGGCGCCGTCAGCAAGAGCGGCTCGGGCACGCTGCCGTTCCATCCGGCCGTCGGCGCTCCGGGCAAGCGCGAGATCCAGGGCGTCGTGACCGCCGCCGACGGCTTCATGAGCGCCCGCCTGGTCCTCGGCAGCTACACCGCGCCGAGCCCGCCGCGTCCCGGCCGGGCCACGAAGCTGTCGTTCAAGGTCGCGGGCAAGAAGCTCGTACTGCGCTGGCACGCCGGGCGCTACGCCGTCGGCCAGCAGGTCGACATCCGCACCAAGGCCGGTCTCAACGTCACGCGGATCGTCAAGAAGTCGACCACGACGCTGCCGCTGCCGGCGCCCGGCTCGAAGCTGACGGTGCTCATCACCGGCACGTCGCAGGCGCAGGTGGCGGGCCAGCCGGCACGCTTCACCAAGACGCTGCCCAAGGCGAAGAAGAAGGCCGTCAAGGTCAAGAAGAAGGCCACCAAGAAGAACATCAAGGCCAAGCGGAAGTAGGCCGGCGGCTGCGCGCCGGGCACGGTCCTCCGGCATCCCCGCACGGATGACGAGGGGCCGTGCCCGGCGCGCGGATGCTGGACAGGCTTTCGGTGCTTCGCCATCGCGGGCGTATAGTCGCGCGCCATCGCCCCCTTCGCGACAGCCTCCTCCGCGCCGGACGCGATGCCCCTCGTCGGGCGCCGGCACGAGCTCACGGTCCTCGAAGCCGCCCTGGAAGCGGCGTTCACCGGTCAGGGCGCGACCGTCGTCGAGCTGGTCGGCGAACCGGGCATCGGCAAGACGACGCTGCTCGGCCACGCCGTCGCGATCGCGCGCGAGCGCGGCGCGCTCGTGCTGGAGGCGCGCTGCTCGGAGTTCGAGCGCGACGTCCCGTTCGGGCTGTTGGTCGAGACCCTGGACCCCTATCTCGCAGGCGACGGCGCGGCCGACCTGGCGGCGCTCGACCCCGACTGCCGCGCACGCCTGGCGACGATCCTGCCCGCGGCCGCGCGCAGCGTCGAGTCCGCCCCGGCGGCAGCCGGTCGCGAACGCCACCGGCTGCACCGGGCGGTCGAGGCGCTGCTGGAGCGCATCGCCGCCCGTCGCGGCCTCGTGCTCGCGTGCGACGACATCCACTGGGCCGACCCCGCGTCCGTCGCGCTGCTCGCCTCGCTGATCCGTCGCCGCGCGGTCGCCCGGATGCTGGTCGCGGTGGCCTACCGCCCGCATCAGACCGGCTCGGCCGTCGGCGACGAGTTCCGCCGTGCGGCGAGCGAGGGGCTGAGCGAGCGCGTCGCCGTGGCGCCGCTGGCCGACGGCGAGGCCGAGCAGCTGCTGCCCGCCGAGCTGCCCGAGCCCACGCGCCGGCGGATCCGCGCCGAGAGCGGCGGCAACCCCTTCCACCTGCGCCAGCTGGCGCGTGCCGCAGTGCCGTGGGCGGCCGGTGCGCCGGGCGCTCCGCATGCCGCCGATCCGGGCGCGATCGGCGTGCCGCCGGCGGTCCGGGAGGCGATCGTCGGCGAGACGCGGCCGCTGACGCCGACCGCCCGCCGGATGCTCGAAGGCGCCGCGATCACGGGCGATCCGTTCGACGTCGGCCTCGCCGGCGACGTGGCCGAGCTGACCGAGCGCCGGGCGCACACGGCGCTCGACGCGCTCGTCGCCGCCGACCTGGTTCGCGCGACCGACGACCCGCGCGCGTTCCGCTTCCGCCATCCGCTCGTGCGGCGGACGGTGTACGAGACCTCCGGCGCGGGGCGGCGCCTCGGGGCGCACGCGCGCGCCGCCGCGCTCCTGACGGCCGCGGGCGCGGCCCCCGCGTCGCTGGCCCACCACGTCGAGCAGTCCGCGCGGCCGGGCGACGTCGCCGCCGTCGACGTCCTGATGCGCGCCGGAGGCGAGGTGCTCGACAGCGCCCCGCAGACCGCCGTGCGCTGGCTGACGGCCGCGCGGCGCGTGCTCGGCGACGCCGATCCCGGCGGCCGGCGCCCGGCGCTGCTGTCGGCGCTGGCCGCCGCGCTGGCCGGCGCCGGGCGCTTCGCCGACAGCCGGGCCGTGCTGCTCGAAGCCCAGGCGGCGCTGCCCGGCGACGACGCCCGACACCTGGCCATCACCATCCGCTGCGCGGTGCTGGACCGCCTGCTCGGCGACCACGCCGGCGCCGGCGCCCGGCTGGCCGCGGCGCTGGAGGTCCTCGACGACGCCCGGTCACCGGAGGGCGTGACGCTGCGCCTGGAGCTCGCGGCGCACGCGTCGCTGCGGGCGGACTTCGCGGGGCTGCGCGAGGGCGCGGTGCACGCGCTGCGCGACGCCACGGCGCTCGGCTCCCCGGAGCTCTGCGCGGTGGCGACGTCGGCGCTGGCCATGGCCGAGCACTGCGTCGGCGCCTTCGGCGACGCCCGCGAGCGCTGCCGGGAGGCCTCCGAGCTGATCGCGCGGCTCGACGACGAGACGCTCGGCCGGCACCTCGAGATGCTGCTGCACCTCGGGTGGGCCGAGTACTTCCTGGGGTCCTTCGCCGAGGCCGAGGCCCACTTCGGCCGGGGCACGGCGGTGGCGGGAGCGCGCGGCAGCGCGATCCTCGCGATCGAGCTGATGGTCGGCGAGGCGCTCTCGCTGGCGGCGCGCGGCCGGATCGCCGAGGCCGTCGACGTCGCCGACGCGGCGGTCGAGGAGGCCCGCGTGCTGGGCAGCAGGCAGAGCCTGGTGTGGGCGCTGTTCGCCCAGACGACCGTGCTGGAGGCCGGCGGGGATCCGGCCGCCGCCGTGCGGGCCGGCGAGGAGGCCGCCGCGCTGGCCGCCGGCCTGGCCCCGTCGTCGATCGTCGCGGGCTGCGGCTCGGCCCTGGCCGCGGCGCGGGTCGCCAACGGTGAGGGTGCCCGAGCGATCGCCGTGCTGCTCGAGCTGCAGGGCGGGGCGGACCTGCCGATGTTCTTCCCGGGCCAGAAGGCCTCCTGCTACGAGGTGCTCACGCGGGCCGAGCTGCTCGACGGCCACCACGAGGCGGCCTCCGGCTGGGCCGCCTGCGCCCGCGAGTCGGCGCAGCTGGGCGACCTGCCGCTGGCCCATGCGATGGCCGACCGCGCCGAGGCCCACGTGGCGCTGGCCACCGGCGCGCCCGAGCGGGCCGCCGAGCTGGCGCTGGCCGCGGCGGGCGCCGCCGAGACGCTGGCGCTGCCGATCGAGACCGCGCGCTCGCGCATCCTGGCCGGCCGCGCGCTGATCGCCGGCGGCGACCGCGACGGCGGCGCGGTTCAGCTCCGCGAGGCCGAGGCGCTGCTGCAGGCCTGCGGCTCCGAGCACCTGCGCTCCGAGGCGGTCCGCGAGCTGCGGCGGATCGGCCGGCGCGTGAATCGCGTGGGCCGCGGCGGGCGCCCCGACGCCCGCGGCGCCGCCGCGCTGAGCGCCCGCGAGCGCGAGATCGCCGCGCTGGTGGCCTCCGGGCAGACCAACCGCGACGTCGCGGCCGCGCTGTTCCTCAGCGAGAAGACCGTCGAGTCGCACCTCGCCAACGCGTTCGTCAAGCTCGGCATCAGCTCCCGGCGCTCGATCGCGGCGGCGCTGGGCCAGGGGCCTGCGACCGGTGCCGCACAGCCGGCCGGCTAGCGGCCGGTCTCCAGCGCCGACAGCACCGGCTCGAGCATCGTGAGCAGCTCGGGCAGCGGCACGTCGGCCAGGCGCTCCAGCGTGCGGCTCGCGCGCGTGAGGGAGATGCCCATCGCCAAGGCCATCAGGATCTCGGCGCGCAGGGCGGGGTCGCCGACGTCGCGGCGCGCCAACTCGGCGGCCAGGGGCTGCAGCACGCGGCTGTCGATCAGCTCGCGCAGCTGCTCGCGCATCGGGTCGGTGAGCGTCGGGCTGACCATCGCCAGCGCCACCGGGCCGTTGCCGTGCGCCTCGGAGCGGCTCAACATCGTGGCGAACGCCTCGTGCGGGTCGACGGGGAGCGGGGGCCGTCCCTCGTGGCTCAGCGTGGCGAGGTACAGACCCTCCTTGCCGCCGAAGTACCGCGCGATCAGCGCGCTGTCGACGTCGGCCCGGGCGCCGATCTCACGGATCGTCGTGGCGTCGTAGCCGCGCTCGTCGAAGAGGGAGGTGGCGGCCTCGAGCAGGGCCTGGCGGCTGGCCTGGGCGTCGTGGCGACGGCGCACGGTGATACCGTGGTCAACACTCGATGTCATCACGTGCAGACAATACCATTGACGTGCCCCACCGCCAGCACTACGGCCTGACCTTCGCGGTGCTCGCGCTGGCGGGCCTCACGTTCGCGCTCCTGCAGTCCATGGTCGCCCCGGCGCTGCCCGAGATCCAGCGCGACCTCCACACGACGGCCACCGCCGCGGCCTGGATCCTCACGGCGTACCTGCTGAGCGCGTCGATCTTCACGCCGATCATCGGCCGCCTCGGCGACATGTTCGGCAAGGAGCGCACCCTTGTCGCCTCGCTCGTGGTGCTCGGCCTCGGCACGCTCGTCGCCGCGCTCGCGACCTCGATCGAGGTGCTGATCCTGGGCCGCGTCATCCAGGGCGCCGGCGGCGCCGTCTTCCCGCTGGCCTTCGGGATCATCCGCGACGAGTTCCCGCGCAACCGCGTCGCCAGGGGGATCGCGCTGATCTCTGCGCTGATGGGCATCGGCGGCGGCGCCGGCATCGTGCTCGCGGGCCCGATCGTCGACACCTTCTCCTACCACTGGCTGTTCTGGTT
>DASYLT010000174.1:0-9286 GCA_036009425.1 Baekduia sp.
CCCGATGTGGATCAACAGGATCAGGAAGAACAGCGCGAAGGTGTAACCGAGGTGGTGGTTGCCGCTGGCGAAGTCGATCCCGAGGAAGTTGGCCTTGTAGAGGCCGAGGATCGTGTAGAGGAACTGGCCGGCGAAGTAGTCCACCGACGCGAGGATCGCGATGAGGCCGAGCAGGTTGAACCACCCGGTGAACCAGCCCCAGGCGGGGCCGCCGAGCTTCGAGGCCCACCAGTAGATCCCGCCGGCCGTCGGATAGGCCGACACGAGCTCGGCCATGCAGAACGCGATGATCAGGATGAAGACCGAGATGAGCGGCCACCCGATCGAGATCGCGATCGGACCGCCGTTGTTCCACCCCTGGTAGTAGGTGGTGAAGCAGCCCGCCAGGATCGAGATGATGGTGAACGAGATCGCGAAGTTCTGGAATCCGCTCCAGCTCCGGCTCAGCTCCTGCGCGTAGCCGAGCTCGGCCAGCCGTTCTTCGTCCGTCTTCCGGGTGCCCGGGGGGGTCTCCAGATTGGCCATGCGGGCTTCCTCCCTCAAAGGTGTGGTGAACCGTCCTTAGGCCGGCGGGCCGAATCTACGCGCGGGCGCGGATGGAAGTCAAGTGTGGATCGCCACAACCCGGTCCAAAACTTATGTGCCATGGTGTCGAGGTGCACGACGGCGAGCGGATCCTCATCGTGGGAGCGCTCCTGTCGGCCGGTCTGCTCGCTTCGCTCCTGGCTTCGCGGGTGCGCGTCCCCGGGCTCGTGCTGTTCCTCGGCGTCGGCATGGTCGTCGGCAGCGACGGCGCCGGGTGGATCGACTTCAACGACTACAACGTCGCCCGCACCGTCGGCATCGTCGCGCTGACGTTGATCCTCTTCGAGGGCGGCCTCGCGGCCGGCTTCCCGGAGATCCGGCCGGTGCTCGGGCCCGCGCTGATGCTGGCGATCGTGGGGACGCTGGTCACGGCGGCGATCACGGGCCTGGTCGCCGCGTGGCTGTTCGACTTCAACACGACCGAGGGCCTGCTGGTCGGCGCGATCGTGGCGGGCACCGACGGCGCGGCGATCTTCGCGCTGCTGCGCGGATCGACGCTGCGCCGTCGCCTGGCCCGGACGCTGGAGGGCGAGTCGGGGATGAACGACCCGATCGCCGTCCTGCTCGTGCTGGGGTTCATCGAGAAGCTGATGCACCCCGACTACGGGCTCGCCGACTTCGCGTGGCTGTTCGTGCGCCAGATCTCGATCGGCGCCGTCGTGGGCCTCGGGGTCGGCTACCTGTTCTCGTTCGCGCTGCGCGAGGCGCGGCTGGCCACCGCGGGCCTGTACCCGGTCGCGACGCTGGCGGCCGTCGCGCTCTCCTACGGCTTGGCCGACACCGCGCACGGCTCGGGGTTCCTCGCGGTGTACCTGGTCGGCCTCCTGCTGGGCTCCGCGACGATCCCGGCCAAGCAGACGATCGCCACCTTCCACGAGGGCATGGCGTGGCTCGCGCAGCTGTCGATGTTCCTCGTCCTGGGCCTGCTCGTCTTCCCGGGCGACCTGCTGGGCGTGGCGTTCGAGGGGACCGTGCTGGCGCTCGTGCTGGTGTTCGTCGCCCGGCCGCTGGCGACGGTGCTCTGCACGGCGCCCTTTCGCTTCTCGGTGCCCGAGCAGGTGGTGCTGGGCTGGGCGGGCCTGCGCGGCGCCGTCCCGGTGGTGCTCGCGACGTTCCCGGTCATCGACGGCATCCCGCGCAGCCACGAGTTCTTCAACATCGTGTTCTTCGTCGTGCTGCTCTCCACGATCCTGCAGGGCACCACGTTCGAGCCGCTGGCCCGCCGCCTGGGGGTGACGACCGACGACCCGGCGCTGCCGCGGCCGCTGGCCGAGTCGGGCACGATCCGCCGTCTCGGCGCCGAGGTCCTGGAGTTCCCGGTCGTGCCCGACGACGCCATCGTCGGCCTGGCCGTGCGCGACCTCGGCCTCCCGCGCGAGGCGGTCATCAACGTGATCGTGCGCGCGGGGCAGGCGATCCCGCCGCGCGGCTCCACCCGCGTGGTCGCCGGCGACCGGCTCCACGTGCTCTACCGCGAGGAGTCCTCGCGGCAGCTCGTGTCGCTGACCAGCTCGTGGCGCTCCGGGCCGATCGGTCCGCGCGCGCGCCCGCCGCGCGAGATGCGCAGCCGCTCGTCGGTGTTCACCGCGCGGCCGTGGACCGAGGGCGACGGCGACGCGACCCGGCCGTCGGAGGTCTCCGGGCAGCCCGTGATCGACCTCCTGCGGCTGCGCCGCGACGCGCCCGGCAGCCTCGTGGTGCTGGCCGACGGTCGCTACGCGGTGTGCGGGTCGGTCGTGGTGGTCGGCGCGCGGCGGCAAGTGACCGAGTGGGTGGAGCGGCGGATGCACCAGGCCGGAGAGGCCGAGCGGGCGTGGCTGCGGACCGTGCTGGGAGCGGTGGCGACCGACCTCGTCGAGATCGCGCAGCCCTCCCGCGAGACCACGCGCGGCGGGGTTCCCGCCGACTCCGGCGAGGCGCCGGGCGCGGCGCCCGCCTGACAGACTCCCCGCGGCATGGCGAAACTCGACGTCGACCAGCTCCAGGAGTTCTACGAGCAGTGCTACACGCCGGGCGTCGACGGCGAGAAGTACCGCGAGTGGCGCCATCTCGGGGCCGTCGGCAAGGCCGATCACGTCGTCGAGCTGGTCGCCCGCGCCGGGCTGCCGGCGCCCGCGACGATCGCCGAGGTCGGCTGCGGCGACGGCGCCGTGCTCACCGAGCTGGGCCTGCGCGCCTTCGGCGACGAGCGGGTGGGCTACGAGATCTCGGCCTCGGGCGTGAAGCTGACCGCCGAGCGCGAGGAGGTCGCCGCGGCGCACGTCTTCGACGGCGAGCACCTGCCGGTGCCCGACGGCGCCTACGACCTCGTCTTCGCGACGCACGTGCTCGAGCACGTCCCCGATCCCGCGCCGCTGACGCGGGAGATGCTGCGCGCCGGCCGCGCGGTGATCATCGAAGTGCCGCTGGAAGCCAACGTCAGCGCCCAGCGCCCCGCGGCGCGCGCGGCGTCCGAAGGTGTCGGCCATCTGCACCGCTTCGACCGCCGGGCGGTCCGCCGCCTGGTGACCGACGCCGGCTGGACGGTCGCCGCCGAGCTGGTCGACCCGCTGCCGCGCGCGGTCCACCTGTTCGACGTCCACGACGGCGCCGCGCGCGCCAAGGGCTACGCCAAGTGGGCTCTGCGCGCGGCGGCGGCCGGCGTCCCGGCGCTCGGCGAGCGGCTGGTCACCCTGCATTTCGCGTTGCTGGCCGTTCCGGCCCGGTAGCGTCGCGCCCCCGACCTGAACGCCGTCAGCGGCGCGCCACGACCACGAGCCGCCGGTCGGTCGCGAAAGGGCTGCCCTGCAGGTCGCCGTAGCAGGTGGCCTTCTCGAAGCCCGCGGCGTGGAGCATGGCCACCAACTCGGTCGCGGTGTAGGTCCGCGTCGAGAACGTGCGCGAGTCGCGCTCCCCGTGGCGGTCGATCAGCGTCTGCGTCGTCTGCGTGATGCCGGCGGCCGCGTCGAACGTCCGCTGCTCGAGCAGCAGCCGGCCCTCGCCCAGGAGCTTCCAGTCCTGGTCCTGGAACGTGCGCACGAGGAGGTCGCGGTGCATCGTCTCGACCACGAGGCGGCCGCCTGGGCGCAGGACGCGGCCGATCTCGGCCAGCACCCGCGTGTCGTCCTCGTCGCCGAGGTAGCCGAGCGAGGTGAACAGGTTCAGCGCGGCGTCGAAGCGCGCGTCCGCGAACGGCAGCTCGCGGTAGTCCGCGGCGACGAGGTGCGGCGCGCGGCCGCCGTCACTGCGGCGCCGGGCCTCCGCCAGCAGCGGCTCGGAGCGGTCGACGCCGGTGACCCGGAAGCCCTCCTGCGCCAGCGGCACGGCGTGGCGCCCGAAGCCGCAGGCCACGTCGAGCAGCTCCCCGCCGGGCGGGCACCCGCTGAGCGCCGCCGCGGCCAGCGCCTGCGTGCGGGCCTCGTCGCGCGGCTCCACGCCGGCGTGCACCCGCAGGTAGAAGTCGCTGAAGAAGGCGTCCCAGGTCTCCTGCGGGCTCGGGGCGCGCTCGTCCATCAGCGGCGAGTCTATGACGGGCGCACGGGCGCACCGGGGGCGGCCTAGTCGCGCGCGCCGGGCAGCAGCCCCGCGAGCACGTGCTCCGTGCCGCGCAGGTGCTCGGCCATGACCCGCATCGCCGCGTCGGCGTCGTGCGAGCGGATCCGCGACAGCAGCTGGGCGTGCTGCGCGTTGGCGTGCTCGAGGATCTCCGGCGGGTGGGCGATGTAGGAGATGAGGTCGGTCATCGCGCCCTGGGCCTCGGTGGCCAGCGCCACCAGGCGGGCGCTGTGCGTCGCCTCGGCCAGGCCGATGTGGAAGCGGACGTCGGCCTGGCGGTAGCCCGCGAAGTCCTCGGCGAGGTCGTCCATGGCCGCGACGAGCTCGTCCAGAGGTGCGAGCTCGCTCCCGTCGGCGCGCTCGGCCGCCAGCGCGGCGATGCCGAGCTCGATGCCGAGGCGCACGTCGCAGGCGTCGCGCCAGCCGGCGAGCAGGTCACGCGTGGGCGGGTCGACCGGCGGCGGGCGCTGCGACACGAAGGTGCCGCCGCCGCGGCCGCGCACCGCGTGGAGGTGACCGCTCTGCGCCAGCGCGGTGAGCGCCTGGCGCAGCGTCGAGCGCGAGATCTCCAGCCGCGTGCACAGCTCGCGCTCGGCGGGCAGTCGGGCGCCGGGCGCGAGCAGCCCGAGCTTGATCGCCGTCCCCAGCCGCTCCAGCGTCTCCTCGAACGCCGTCTGTGAGCGCACCGGCGCGAAGACGGTCTCGAAGGACGGCAGGTCGGTGGAGGTGCTCATCTGCTCCTACAGTCGCTCGAAGCCGCGTACGCGTTCCCAATCGGTGACGGATGCATCGTATGCCGCGAGCTCCACGTCGGCCATGTTGAGGTAGTGCGCGACGACGTCCTCGCCGAGCGCGCTGCGCGCGATCTCGCTGCCGGCGAACAGGTCGCGCGCCTCGTGCAGCGTCTTCGGGACGTGCTCGACGCCCTCCGCGGCGTAGGCGTTGCCCGTGCACGGCTCCGGCAGCTGCAGGCTCTGCTCGACGCCGTGCAGGCCCGCGGCGATCAGCGCCGAGAGCGCCAGGTACGGGTTGACGTCGCCGCCGGCGAGGCGGCACTCGAAGCGCTTGCCCGGCCCGTGCCCGACGACCCGGAACGCGCAGGTGCGGTTGTCGTTGCCCCAGGCCACCGCCGTGGGCGCGAACGATCCGGCGGCGAAGCGCTTGTAGGAGTTGACGTTGGGCGCCAACAGCAGCGTCAGCTCGCGCAGGCCGGCGAGGCCGCCGGCGAGGAACGAGCGGAACAGCGCGTCGTCCTCGACGAACACGTTGTCGCCGGTCGCGGCGTCGGCCAGCGAGAGGTGCAGGTGGCAGGAGTTGCCCTCGCGCTCGTTCCACTTGGCCATGAACGTGATCGACCGGCCCTCCTGGGCGGCGATCTCCTTGGCGCCGTTCTTGAAGACCACGTGGCGGTCGGCGGTCGTGAGCGCGTCGGCGTAGTGGAAGTTGATCTCGTGCTGGCCGAAGTTGCACTCGCCCTTGGAGTCCTCGACCCGCATGCCGGCGCCCTGCATCGCGTTGCGGATGCGGCGGATCAGCGGCTCGACCCGCGAGGTCCCCAGGATCGAGTAGTCCACGTTGTAGCGGTTGGCCGGCGTCAGGCCGCGGTAGCCCTTGTCCCACGCCTGCTCGTAGGTGTCCTCGAAGAGGATGAACTCCAGCTCCGACCCGGCGTTCGCGGTCCAGCCGCGGTCGGCCAGCCGTGCGAGCTGCCGGCGCAGGATCTGGCGCGGGGAGGCGATGACGTCGCCGCCGTCCTGGGTCTTGAGATCGGCGAGGCAGAGGGCGGTGCCCTCCAGCCACGGTATCGGCTGCAGCGTCTTGAGATCGGGCTCCATGACGAAGTCGCCGTAGCCGGAGTCCCACGACGACATCGCGTAGCCCTCGACCGTGTTCATCTCGACGTCGACGGCGAGCAGGTAGTTGCAGGCCTCTGCTCCGTGCGCCATGACCTCGTCCACGAAGAAGCCCGCGTGCATGCGCTTGCCCTGGAGCCTCCCCTGCATGTCGGTCAGACACAGCAGCACCGTGTCGATGTGTCCGTCGGCCACCTCTGCGCGCAGCTCCTCGAGCGTCATGACGGCGAAGGTATATGCCCCGCACCATTGACCGCAAACCCTCGGTCGCTCTAGGGTCGCCGCCCAGGGGATCAATGGGGCCGTCGCTCGCCGTCATCGAGGCCGTGCAGGCGCAGCTGGGACCGCTGCGCGACGGACCCGTGCCGCTGGACGGCGGGATCACCAACCACAACTTCCGCGCGAGCTTCGGCGAGCACGACGTCGTCCTGCGGATCGCCGGGCACCAGACCGACCTGCTCGGGATCGACCGGGCGGCCGAGCGCCTGGCCACCGAGGCGGCGTCGGCGCTGGGGATCGCCCCGCCCGTGCTGGTCTTCCTCCCGGAGCACGCGTGCCTGGTGACGACCTTCGTGCCCGGCACGCCGATCGACGAGGACGCGCTGCGCGGTCCAGCGGCCGTGGCGGCGGTGGCGCGGGCGCTGCGCGCCTTCCACGACCGCGGGCCGCAGCTGCTCACGACGTTCGACGTCCCGCGCATCGCCCGCGGCTACCTCGCGCTCGCCCGCGACCGCGGCCTGGACGTGCCGGTCGCAGCCACCGATGCCGCGCTGCTGGCCGAGCGGATCGCGGCGGCGCTCACCGGCCCCGAGCACGTGCCCGTCCCCTGCCACGACGATCTGCTGGGCGCCAACATCCTGTGCGCCGGTGACGAGATCTGGCTCGTGGACTGGGAGTACGCGGGGATGGGCGACCGCTACTTCGACCTCGGCAACCTGTCGATCAACAACGGCTTCGCCGAGGCCGACGACGAGCGGCTGCTGGCGGCCTACTGGGGCGAGCCGTGCACGCCGGCCCGCTTCGCCGCGCTGCGCCTGATGCGCTGCATGTCCGACGTGCGCGAGGCGCTCTGGGGCGTCGTGCAGCAGACGATCAGCGAGTTGGACTTCGACTTCGCCGACTACGCCGACCGGCATCTGCGCCGGCTGCAGGCGACGGCGGCCGACCCCCGATTCGAGAGGTGGCTGCGCGATGGCGCGACCCCGTGAGCTTCCCGACCGCGCCCGCGTCGTCGTCATCGGGGGCGGGGTGGGCGGCACGTCGATCGCCTACCACCTCGCCGGCCTGGGCGAGTCCGACGTCCTGCTCGTCGACCGCGACGAGCTGACCAGCGGCTCGACGTTCCACTCCGCCGGCCTGGTCGGCCAGCTGCGCTCGTCGGTCTCGCTGACGACCATGATGATGTACTCGGTCGAGCTGTACCGCTCGCTGGACTGCGGCTGGGTCGAGTGCGGCGGGATCCGGCTGGCCTGCACGCCCGAGCGCGAGCAGGAGGTGCACCGCCAGGTCGCGTGGGCGCGGACGTTCGGGCTGCCGCTGGAGCTGCTGAGCGCCGACGAGGCGGCCGCGAAGTTCCCGCTGATGTCGACCGACGGCGTGCGCGTCGGGTCCTACCTGCCGACCGACGGCTACCTCGACCCCTCCATGTTGACCTACGCCCTGGCCGAGGGCGCACGGAGCGGCGGCGTGCAGATCTCCACGCACACGCGCGTGACGGGCATCGAGGTGGTCGACGGCCGCGTGCGCGCGGTCGAGACCCAGTGGGGGCGGGTCGAATGCGAGGTCTGCGTCATCGCGGGCGGGATGTACGCCGCCGAGCTCGGCCGCCTGGCCGGCGTGCGGGTCCCGATCGTCCCGATGGCCCACGAGTACCTCGTCACCCAGCCGTTTCGTGAGCGGACGGATCCGCACGAGCACCTGCCGACGCTGCGCGACCCCGACCACCTCATCTACTTCCGCGAGGAGGGTGGCGGGCTGGTCATGGGCGGCTACGAGCGCCACAGCGCGCCGTGGTCGCTGGACGAGCACCTCGTCGATCGCATCCCCCATGACTTCAACGGCCAGCTGCTGGAGGAGGATTGGCCCCGCTTCGAGGAGATCGCCGAGGCGTCCAAGGTGCGCGTGCCCGCGATGGAGGACGTCAAGGTCACCAAATTGATCAACGGCCCCGAGGCGTTCACCCCCGACAACGAGTTCTGCCTGGGGGAGACCGAGGTCGACGGCCTCTTCGTGGCCGCCGGCTTCTGCGCCCACGGCCTGGCCGGCGCCGGCGGGATCGGCAAGGTCATGGCCGAGTGGATCGTCGCCGGCGAGCCGCAGATGGACCTCTGGCACATGGACATCCGCCGCTTCGGGCCGCAGTACCGCTCGCCGGCCTACACGCTGAAGCGCACCAAGGAGGTCTACGAGACCTACTACGACCTCCACTACCCGGGCGAGGAGCGCCAGGCCGGCCGGCCGCTGAAGGTGTCCTCCAACTACCAATGGCACGAGCAGCGCGGCGCGGCGTTCGGCGAGAAGTCCGGCTGGGAGCGTGTCAACTGGTACGAGTCCAACGCCGCCGACGGCGACGAGGCCCTGCGGCCCCGCGGCTGGGCGGGCAAGCACTGGTCGCCGGCCATCGGCGCCGAGCACCGCGCCGCCCGCGAGCGCGCCGCGCTGTTCGACGAGTCGAGCTTCGCCAAGCTGGAGGTCGTCGGGCCGGGCGCGGCCGACTTCCTGGAGTCGCTGTGCGACAACCGGGTCGCCCGCGACGTCGGGCGCATCACCTACACCCAGATGCTCAACTCGCGTGGCGGCATCGAGTGCGACTTCACCGTCACGCGCCTGGCCGACGACGCGTTCCAGATCGTCACCGGCACGGCGTTCGGCCAGCACGACCTCACCTGGATCCGGCGCCACGCGCCGACCGACGGATCAGTTGGGGTGATCGACACCACGTCGCGCTGGGCGTGCTTCGCGCTCTGGGGCCCGCTGGCGCACGACGTCCTGGCGCCGCTGACGGCCGACGCGCTGGACTTCCCCTACCTGTCGATGCGCGAGATCACCGTCGGCGACGTCCCGGTCCGCGCCCTGCGCGTCACGTTCGCCGGCGAGCTCGGCTGGGAGCTGTACTGCCCGGCGGAGTACGGCGCCGGCCTCTGGCGCGCGCTGTGGGAGGCGGGGCAGCCGCACGGGCTGGTCGCCGCCGGCTACCGCGCGATCGACTCGCTGCGCCTGGAGAAGGGCTACCGGGTCTGGGGCGCCGACATCACGCCCGACGAGTCGCCCCACGACGCCGGGCTGTCGTTCTGCGTCCGCAAGGACAAGGACTT
>DASYLT010000175.1:0-3098 GCA_036009425.1 Baekduia sp.
CGCGTGCCTGCTGTTCCGCGCGGCGGTCGATCAGGAGCTGCGCGACGGCCGGCTGGTCGAGATCGCGCTGACCGACGCGTCGATGACCGTGCCGGTGTACCTCGTGTCACGCCTGACCAAGGCGCTCACACCGGTGCAGACCACGATCGTCGAGGCGGTCTGCCAGCACTTCGCGCTGACCGCATCCGCGCCCGCGCCCGCGCCCGCGGTCGACTAGCTCGGCTCACCCGCGAACGCCCACCACGTGGGCGTCGGGCGATGTCATCGGGAGGGCTCTGCGAAGGCGTCGGCCCGCGCGCCGGCGGTCCACACGGCCGTCAGCAGGACGTGGCTCAGCCGCCAGCCGGCGTCGGTGCGCCGGGCCGAGAAGCGGTACCAGCCGCCGACGTCGAAGTGCACGTCGGGCGCGTGCGCGTGCTGGACGTGGACGGCGACGAGGTTGGCGCGGATCGTGGCCTGGTCGCCGTCGACCGCAATCAACGTGTTGGTGATGACGTGCTGCGTGGCCGCGAAGGCGCCGAGCGCCGAGCGGCCCGCCTCGACCACGGCGTCGCGGCCGACATGGCGGCCGAAGGGGTACTCGGCGACGACGTCGTCGCAGAGCACGCGGTCGGCCGCGTCGAAGGTCCGCTCGTCGGCCATCGCGCCGTAGCGGCTGACGAGCTCCTCCAGCTCGGTGCGATCGGTCATGCGGCGACCCCGAGGTACTGCTTGAAGACGCCGGACTCCTGCAGCTGCGCGGGCGGGCCGGCGTAGGAGATCGCGCCGCGGCGCAGCACGTAGGCGACGTCGGCCATCGCCAGCGCGCGCGTCGCGAACTGGTCGACGACCAGCAGCGCGATGCCCTGCGCGGGCAACCCCTCCAAGAATGCGAAGATCTCGTCGAGGACGAGTGGCGCGAGCCCGAGCGAGACCTCGTCGACCACGACCAGCGTCGGCGACCGCGTGTACGCGGCGGCCACCGCGAGCATCTGCTGCTCGCCGCCGCTCATCGTCCCGGCCGCCTGGCCCATCCGGCGGCCGAGGATCGGGAACGCGGCGACGGCGCGCTCGAGCGCCGCGTCGGCGCTGCCCCTGGGCGCCTGCATGACGAGGTTCTCGCGGACCGTCAGCCCGCGGAACACGCCGCGGCCCTCCGGCACATGGCACAGCCCGGCCGTGAAGCGGCGATGGGCCTTCACGGCGGTGACGTCGACGCCGTCGAGCCAGACGCTGCCGGCCATCGCCGGCAGCAGCCCGGACACCGTCCGCAGTAACGTGGTCTTGCCCGCTCCGTTGGACCCCAACAACGCGGCGACGCCGCCCGCGGGCACCTCCAGCGAGACGTCGCGCAGCACGGTCGTGCGGCCGTAGCCGCTCGACAGGCCGACGACGCGCAGCACCGGCGCGCTCTCACTGGTCATGCCTTCACCTTCTCGTCGATCGTCGTCCCGACCGCGGCCATGACCTCTTCGTCGCCGAGGTAGGCCGCGCGGACGATCGGACTGGCCGCCACCTCCGCCGGCGGGCCGTCGAAGATCAGCCGCCCGAAGTCCAACACGTAGATGTAGTCGCAGACGCGCATCACCATCTCGACGTCGTGCTCGACGAGCAGGATCCCCACGCCGCGCCGCGCGACCACGTCCTGCAGCAGCGCGCTGAACCGTGCCGTCTCGTGCTCGTCCAGGCCCGACGACGGCTCGTCGAGCAGCAGCACGTCGAACGGCCCGGCCAGCAGGCGCGCGAGCTCGACGAGCCGCGCCTGGCCGGTCGAGACCGTGCCCGCCGACCGCCCTGCGAGCTCCTCGATCCCGCACGCTTCGAGCGCGGACCATGCGGCGGCCTCGGCCGCCTGGCGCCGTCCGGGCGCGGCGGCCAGGTGCGCGGCGACGCTCGAGCCGACCGCGCCTGCCTCCACGCCGAGCATCACGTTCTGGAGCACGCTCAACGTGTCGCACAACTCCACGCGCTGGAACGTGCGCCCCAGCCCGAGGCGCCCACGTGCCGACGGCGAATGCCGGGTGACCTCCGCGCCGTGCAGCCGCACGGCGCCCGCCGTCGGGCGCGTGAACCCGCTGGCCGCGTCGAAGGTGGTGGTCTTGCCCGCGCCGTTGGGTCCGATCAGGCCGGTGATGCGCCCCAGCGGCGCGCCGAAGCCGATCCCGTCGACGGCCACCAGGCCGCCGAAGCGCACGGTCAGGTCGTCGATCCGCAGGCCAGCGCCTTCCCGTGGTTGGTTACTCGCGCGCGCAGGCGCGAGCTCCGCCGGCGGTCGCGGCGCGCGCCGGCGGCCGCCGAGCCGGTCCAGCACCCGCCGCAACACGACCGGCATCGCCGGCGAGCCGCCCTGCATCGACACGACGACCGCCGCAACGCCGAAGAGCACGTTCAGCCAGGTGGCCGTGTCGTCGCCGGTCAGGTAGGCCGGGATGACCCCCGCCAGCGCGACCAGCGCGTACCAGGGCTCGGCGAACGGTGCGATCGCAAGCATCGCGAGCAGCACGAGCGAGTTGAAGGACATGTAGAACGGGTCGGCGGCGACCGCGAAGCCGCGCGCGCAGCCCAGCAGCACGCCGGCGATCCCGGCCACGAACGCCGACAGGCAGAAGACCACCACCTTGGTCACGTTGACGTTCAGCCCCATCGCGGCGACCGCGGTCGGCGAGCCCGACATCCCCTGGAGCACGCGCCCCAGGCGGCTGCGCTGGACGGCGACGACCAGCCCCGCCGCGAGCACGACCACCGCGAGCACCACGTAGAAGAACTGCTTCTGGTCGTGCACGAAGCCGGGCAGCGGCATCGCGCGCCCCGAGCTGAACGTCGTGAACATCCACGACTGGCTGTAGAGCAGGCGCTCGACGAGGATGCCGAAGCCGAGCGTCGCCAGGGCCAGGAAGAGCCCGGACAGTCGGATCGCCGGGATCGCGACGAGCGCGCCGATCGCCATCGTCACGACGCCTGCGCCGAGCAGCGCCACGACCCACGGCACGCCGTGGTCGACGTGCAACTGCGAGAACGTGATGGCGCCGACGGCCGCGAACGTCGCGTGGCACAGCGACACCTGGCCGGAGGTCCGCACGAGCAGCCCCAGCGAGAGGAGCATCACCGCGGTCACCAGC
>DASYLT010000176.1:0-16849 GCA_036009425.1 Baekduia sp.
GTGGCCATCGCGGCCACGCCGGGACGCGTGCGGTCCAGGGTCATCATCGCGATCTTGAAGCCCTTGTTCTCCTCGCCCAGGAGGTGGTCGGCCGGGATCTCGGTGTCGTTGAACGTCACGGTCGCCGTGTTCGACGCCCGCTGGCCCATCTTGTCCTCCTTCTTGTCGATGACGACCGTGTCATCGCGGGGGACCAGGAACGCGGAGATGCCGCGGTGGCCGGCATCCGGGTCGGTCTTGGCGTAGACCGTGTACCAGTCGGCGTAGGTGCCGTTGGTGATGAAGCACTTCTGGCCGTTGATGACGTACTTGTCGCCCTTCTTGACGGCGCGCGTGCGCATCGACGACACGTCGGAGCCGGCGCCCGGCTCGGTCAGGCAGAACGAGGCGTACTTCAGCTCCTCGGTCAGCATGCCCAGGTACTTCTTCTTGATCTCCTCGGACCCGGCGAGGATCACGGGCGCGGCAGCCAGGCCGCCGGCGCCGAGGGAGGTCGTGATGCCGGAGCAGCCCCAGGAGAGCTCCTCCTCGATGAGACAGCCGTCGAGGTAGCTCAGGCCCGGTCCCCCGTACTCCTCGGGGATGTGCGTGTTCATCAGGCCGACCTCGTGGGCCTTGGCGAACACCTCGGCGGGCCAGGAGCCGTCCTTGTCGTGCTCCCACGCGACGGGACGGATCTCGCCCTCCGCGAAGTCGTGAGCCAGCTCGCGCAGGCTCTTCTGCTCGTCGGTCAGCGTGAAGTCGACCACTTGAAGTCTCCTTGAAAACAGGTGAGCGCACGGGCCGGCATGGCTCGCGGCGGTGCTGGGCGATTGACTGGTCAGTCAACGACTGCTCCAGAAGCGTATCGGAGCAGGCGACCGCGTCAAGCCCACCTGGACTCCCGTCACAATGGGCCCGGTGCAGGACGCGTTCGCCATCGTGCTGGTCGTGGTCCTCGTCGGGGCCGTGATCGCGGCGGTCTGGGCCAGCATCGGCACGGCCGACGCCTACCGCCAGATCGGTCGCGGCGGCCTGTCGCTCAACGACGGGACCGACCGGCCGGCCCACGAGCCGACGCGGACGGTCGCCGCCGGCGAGCGCGAGGCGGAGATCCGCCAGATGCTCGAGGCCCGCAACGCCCGGCGCCGGGCGCGCGGACAGGAGCCGGCCGACGTGGAGGCCGAGCTGGCGGAGCTGCTGGGCGCACCGGCGGTGCTCGCGGACCCGGCGCTGGAGGCCGAGGTCCGCGATCTCGTGATCGCGCGCAACGAACGCCGCGCACGCCAGGGAAAGCCTCCGCTGGACGTCGAGGAAGAGGTCGCCAGGTCGCTCGCCGACCTACGTCGCGCGCCCTGATCGAGCCCGATGGCCGTTCCCGCCCGCACGGTGCGGGTGGCCTGCTGAGCGACACGAGGTTGCCGCCGGACCTCCGGGTCCTATAGAACCCGTGCATGGCGACGCGCCGCTTCGAGCTCGACGACCTGGTCAACCGGCCGGGAACGTACTTCAACCCGCAGACCGAGGTCCTGGTGATCGTCGACGACTCACCGGAGCTCGACACCGAGGTCTTCGACATGGAGGAGCACGAGGGAGCCGACTGGATCCTCGTCTCCGAGGAGCTGCCCGTGGACGAGACCGTCCGCGACGAACTGCTCGAGCGCTTCCAGGCGCGGCACGCCGCACCGGGCGCCGACCCGCTTGGCGACCCGGTCGAGGCCGACGAGGAGTTCGACGGCTTCGAGGTCGAGGACCCCGAAGAGTCCTAGGAGCTCGTGGTGGTGGTGCCGCCGGTCGTCCCCGACGCGGTGGCGCCGGTGGCCGTCGCGTCGGTGGTCGTCGTCGCGCCGGTGGTCGCCGCGGCGTCCGTCTTGGCGGCCGCCTTCTTGCCGACCTCGACCACGACGTGGTCGGCGCCCGCGCCGCCGTAGACGTGGAACTGGCGGCCGCCGCGCGAGATCAGGTCGAACGCCTGGCCGCTGCGGCCGTTGCCCGAGAGGTTGACGCACATGTCGTCGCGGGCGCCGCCCTTGATGCGGGCGAACTCGTGCCCGTCGACCTTCGTCAGCTTCTCGCCGGACTCGAGGTCCTTCTCGGCCTCGGTGAACAGCGTGGCGAAGCTCTTGGAGCTGTCGGCCTTGGCGGCGTCGGTCGTCGCGGCCGGTGTCGACGTGGGGGTCGTCGTCGCGGTGCTCGCCGTGCTCGCCGCCGAGGCGATGGGCGCCGCCAGGGCGGCGGTGGCGCGAAGGGCGTCCATTGACCGGGTAGTCGGTCGCCCGCCGCCGGGGCTTGAGCCTGCGGCTACGTGCCCGCGAAGTAGAAGGTCAGCCCGAGGATCAGGTAGACCGCCAGGAGCTGGAGTCCCTCGAACCACGTCGACTCGCCCTCGTTGGTGACGTGGTTGGCGATCAACACCGCCAGCACGAGCGCCCCCACCTCGAAGCCGTTGAAGACCAGCGCCATCGGGTGCGGTCCGATGAAGTAGGAGCAGACGACCAGTACGGGGGCGGCGAACAGCGCGATCTGGGCGCTGGAGCCGATCGCGATGTTGACCGCGAGGTCCATCTTGTCCTTGCGCGCCACCAGCACGGCCACCCAGTGCTCGGCCGCATTGCCGACGATCGCGACGACGATCACGCCGATGAAGAACTCGCTGAGGCCGACGCCCGAGGCCGCCTCGGAGATCGAGCCCACGAGGATCTCGGACATCACGCCCACCGCGACGCCGGCGATCCCGAGCATGACGATCGACTTGCGGATCGTCCACGGCTCGCCACCCTCGTCGTTGGTGGCGGGCTCGTCGGAGTCCCCGCCGTGGTCGGGGTTGAAGAGGTCCCGGTGCGTCTTGAGCGAGAAGAGCAGCCCGGCCGCGTAGGTGGCCATCAGCACGATGGCGACGGCGAGCGACAGGTGCTCGACGTCGGACGGGTAGTCGCGGATCTCGTCGCCGGGCAGCGGCAGCGACCCGCCGTCGACGAGCTCGAAGATCGCCGGCATGACCAGCGCGACCGCGGCGAGCAGCAGCATCGCCGACTGCGTCGAGGCGGCCGTGCGGTCGAACTTCTGGCGGTCGCGCCCGAGGCCGCCGACGAACATCGAGGCGCCGAGGACGAGCAGGATGTTGCCGAGCATCGAGCCGATGAGCGAGGCCTTGACGACCTCGTGCAACCCCTTGTTGAGGGCGAACAGGGCGATGATGATCTCCGGCGCGTTGCCGAAGGTGACGTTCAGCAGGCCGCCGATCCCCGGGCCGGAGCGGTGGGCCAGCTCCTCGGTCGCGCGGCCCATCAGCGCCGCGGTCGGGATCACGCCACCCGCCGAGACGAAGAAGATCGCGATCGGATCGGCCCCGATCACGTCGAGGACGATCGCCAGCGGGATCAGCGGCACGAGCAGATACGGCCAGCCGTTGCCGCTGGTCAGGAAGGAGCGCAGCTGCATCGCGCCGGAGCCTAGATGGTTGCCGTCGCCGGGGGCCGGCGGCGGACTACTTCAGGAGCTTCGCGCAGACCTGCACCTTCGCCAGGTCCTCCCCGGCGTCGGCGATGCACTGCGCGTAGTCGGCCTGCGGACCCGAGGACGGGGCCGGCGTCGTGGTGCTCGGCGTCGTGGCGGTCGTGCTCGGCGTCGCCGTCGAGGCGGAGCTGCCGCTCGACGCGCCGAGCAGGCCCAGGTCCTGCAGCGCGCTGCGCAGGTCCGACAGCGGGCGCGCGTCGGCCGGCTTGACGACCTTCTGGGCCTGGTTGAGCTGCGCCAGCGTGAGCTGGAAGGTGACGTGGCCGGTCTTCAGGCCGCCGGCCCGGGCCTGCAGGTCCTCGGGCACCGCGATCTGCACGTCGAGGGCGACCTTGCGCAGCGTGTGGTCCTTCTGCCCGGTCCACAGGTCGAACTTGGCGGACTTGATCGAGCGGGAGATCGCGTCGCGCTGGTCGGCGGTCAGCTGCGTCGGCACCTGGGTCCCGGTTGCGCTGCCACCGGCCGAGGTCACGTTCTTGGCCTTGCTCAGCAGCGTGCTGACGTCGTCGAGGAGGTGCGGCACGTCGACGTCGGCCGACAGGTGCTCGGTCTGCGTGCCGGCGATGTCCTCGCCACCCTGCTTCTTGGGGTCCTTGAGCCAGCGCAGCGGCGAGATGCCCAGGGCCGCCAGCGAGGAGACGCCCGCCGACGAGCCGCTCTGGGCCTTGGCCTGCTCGTAGCTCTGCTTGAAGGTCTTGTAGAGGTCGCTGCCTAGGTTGAAGGACTGGCCCTCGATCGAGAGGTAGGCGCCGCCCTGGGCGAACACGGCGCCGAGACTGATCGGCCGCGAGCCGCTCTGGAGGTCGAGCTGCAGCGAGAAGTCGGGCAGGTTCTTGCCGCCGTTGGACTGAAACGGGCCGGTGAGATGCAGCGACAGCGGGTCGGCGAGCTGCGCGAAGCCCTTGAGGTTGACGTCGAGGTTCGCGTCGATGCGGCCGCTGCGGATCGGGTGATCGGCGCCGAACGTGTCCTTCAGCAGCGCGGTGGCGTCGCTGCCGCTGCTGGAGCCGTTGCTGCTGCCGCAGGCCGAGGCGCCCAGCGCGACGAGCGCGACGAGCAGCAGGAGGACGGGAAGGCGGGCGGAGCGGGACATGGAGGGCGGGGCAACGGGCATTGCGGCGCGCGGGCGCGGCGAGCGTAGCATCGGCCCGGTGCTGCAAACGCCGGTTGGATCGCTCCTGCGGGCGCTGCTCGGTGCCGGCTTCGCGCGCCGAACGCCGGTCCCCCTGCTCCTGGCGGCGCTGGTCGCCGTCCTCGTCGCCGCCCCCACCGGCACCGCTTCGGCGGCGTCGAAGCACGGGCCGACGGTCGCCGCCGAGCTGCAGCGGCTCGTCGCCGACGGGACGCTCGACCCGGCGCTCGCCGCGCGCTACCGGGCGGCCGACCGGCAGGCCCGCACGACGCTCAAGCGGCTGCACGGCTTCCGCCACACGCAGCTGAAGGCGGTGATCGCCAACGTCGACTCCGCGGCGCGCGGCGGGCTGCTGATCCCGTCCCGCCTGCCCGCGCTCTTCCTCACGCTGCAGCGCAACCGGGCCTGGTGGGCGGCCGCGCCGATCCCGGCCGCCGGCCAGCGCATGACCTTCTCTGGCAGCCTGATCGTCTGGCAGTTCTACCCCGGCCAGGGCCTGCAGATCCAGTGGCTGGGCACGTTCGGCAAGGCCAACGCGCTGTGGCAGGTCAAGGGCCGCGACCCGGAGCTGCGCCGGCTGCTCGACGAGGCGCTCGGCCTGGCCACGCAGCGCGCCGGCGGGATCGCCTTCGAGTACCTCTTCCGCTTCGACGGCGGCCGGCCGCCGTGGGTCAGCGGCCTGGCGCACGGCACCGCGCTGTCGGCGCTGTCGCGGGCCGCGGTCCGCCTGAAGGACCCGCGGTACTTCGACGCGGCGCGCAGCGCCCTCGGGATCTTCCGCACCCCTCCCCCGGCCGGCGTGCGCGTCGCCACGCCCGCCGGCGCGCACTACCTCCAGTACTCGTACGCGCCCGAGCTGCACATCGCCAACGGCTTCACCCAGGCGCTCAACGGGCTGCACGACTTCGCCGCGCTGGCCCACGACGCCGAGGGCCAGGGGCTCTTCGCCGCCGGCGAGGCGCAGCTGCGCAGCGAGCTGCCGGGCTTCGACACGGGTGCGTGGTCGCTGTACGCCAAGCCCGGCGTGGAGTCCGACCTCGGCTACCACCGCCTCCTGCGCGACTTCCTGCGCGGGCTGTGCGACCGGCTGACCGACGACGTGCAGCGCGCGGGCACCGGCGTCCCGGTGACCTCGCCGGCCGCCGACGTCGGCGGCACGCCGGCAGCCCCCGGCGCCGCCCCGCTCCCCGACCCGGCGCTGTACTGCGACACCGCTGAGCGCTTCACCGCGGACCTGACGACCAGGCCGGTGCTGACCGTCATGCCGCCGGCGACGCTGCGCGCCCGCGCGTCGGGTTCGATCCAGTACACCACCAACAAAGTTGCGATCGTCACGGTGACGATCGCCAAGGGCGCGACGATCGTCGTGCGGCGGACGGCGCGCGCGGGCTACGGGAGCCACGTGATCGGCTTCCGGCCCGCCCAGGACGGGCCGCACACGGTGCGCGTCCATGCCGTCGACCTCGCCGGCAACGCGGCCGACGCGACCGCCGCCCTCGACGTCGCACCGGCGCGCAAGCCACGCCGATGACGCGCGCCAGCTGGTGGGCGGCCCACTAGGCTCTCGCTCCTTGGGAGCCCCGCGGACGATCCTCTACACCGGCAAGGGCGGCGTCGGCAAGACGTCGGTCGCCGCGGCCACGGCGCGCCGGTGCGCCGCCGCCGGCCTGCGCACGGTCGTGCTGAGCACCGATCCGGCCCACAGCCTCTCCGACGCGCTGCAGCAGCCGCTGGGCGCCGAGCCCGTCGCGGCGGGCGACCTGCTGTGGGGCCAGGAGGTGAGCGCGCAGGACGAGATGGAGCGCAACTGGGCCGGCGTGCAGGACTGGCTCGGCGAGCTGCTGATCGCCCGCGGCGTGGACCGCATCAGCGCCGAGGAGCTGACCGTGCCGCCCGGCATGGACGAGCTGTTCAGCCTGCTGGCGATCAAGCGCCACCACGAGTCCGGCGCGTTCGACGTGGTGATCGTCGACTGCGCGCCGACCGGCGAGACGCTGCGCCTGCTGTCGTTCCCCGACGTCGCGCGCTGGTGGCTGGACAAGGTCTTCCCGCAGCAGGGCCGGATCCTCGACGCCGCGCGGCCGTTCGCGCGCGCCGTGCTCGACGTCTCGCTGCCCGGCGCCGAGGTCTTCGACGACGTGCAGCGGCTCGTGCGCAACCTCATCGCGATGAACGAGATCCTCCGCGACAACGAGCACGTCTCGGTGCGTCTGGTGATGACCCCTGACCGGATGGTCGTCGATGAGGCGCGGCGCACGTTCACCTACCTCAACCTCTACGGGTACCTGACCGACGCCGTGATCGTCAACCGCGTCTTCGGCGCCGAGGTCGGCGAGTACTTCGGCGCCTGGCGCGAGCGCCAGCAGGACCAGCTCGGCGCGGTGCGCGACGCCTTCGCCCCCGTCCCGGTGCTGCAGGCGCCGTACTTCGACGAGGAGGTCGTGGGCGGCTCGATGCTCGACCGCCTGGGCGACGCGCTGTTCGACGCCGGCGGCGCGCAGCCCCACGCGCTGCTGCACCACCAGGTCTCCGAGCGGCTCGAGCTGCGCCGCGACAGCGCGACGCTCCGGCTCGACCTGCCCTTCGCGGAGCGCGGCGACCTGTCGCTCAAGCGCCTCGGCGCCGAGTTGATCGTGCGCGTGGATGGGCACAAGCGCACCATGCTGCTGCCGCCCGCCCTGGACGACTTCGCCCCGACGGGCGCCGTGTTCGCCGACGGCGCGCTCGTCGTGACCTTCGAGCGCGCGCCCGTGGAGGCCGGGGCCGATGGCGCCTGAGCCCGACGACCACCTCGCCGAGCTGCGCGAGCGCCTGCGCCAGACCCAGGAGGCCGCCGAGCGGATCACGGCGCGCGTCCCGCCGCAGGGCTGGGCGACGCCGCACGAGGGCAACCAGGCCGCCGCCGAGATCCAGGCGCTCGTCGGCGTGCTGGGGACGCTGCGCGAGCTCGTCGGCGAGGATCTCTGGGAGCAGGTGCGCGAGATCGTCCGGCAGCTGCTGCTCCTGCTGCGCGCGATCCTCGACCTCGTCGTCGACCGCCTGGGCGCCGATCGGCCGGCCGGCGCGCCCCGAGGCGCGGCGCCCGACCTCCAGGACATCCCGATCACCTGATGAACCGATCCTGCTGCGCGCCTACAATCGCCCCGATGGCGCAGGCACCGAGGCGGCCATGATCACCCGAGCGCGACGGGCGTTCGGCGCGCTCGCGCCCGAGCAGCGGCTCGCCGGGGCCTGCGCGCTGGGGCTGTTCGTGACGATGTTCCTGCCCTGGTACACGCGCGACACCACCGCGGTCGTGCACGGCCGGCTGCAGACGATCGGCAGCACGCTGATGGCGTGGAAGGCCTTCTCGTTCGTCGAGGCGGCGATCCTGCTCGTGGCCGTCGGCGTGCTCGCGCTGCTCTTCGCGCGCGGGGAGCGCAAGGCGTTCCACCTGCCCGGCGGCGACGGCCTCGTGATCACCGCCGCGGGCGCCTGGGTGGCGCTGCTGGTCTTCTACCGCCTGCTGGACAACAAGACCGGCGCGACGTCGGACTTCCAGAAGGTCGACTACGGCGTCTCGTGGGGCATCTTCGTGACGCTGCTCTGCGGCGTGGCGCTCGCCTATGCGGGCCAGCGCCTGCGCCAGGCGCGGCTCAGCGAGCCGCCGCTGCCGGGCGAAGGGCCGACCGCCGTCGATCGCCGCCCCCGCGGCGACGCGCGCCGCCCGCGGCCGCGACCGCCGACCGAGACGCCGCCGCCCGACATGAACGGCGACCCGCCGACGGCCGCGACGTCGATCGCCGCCGACCGGCGCCGGGCCGCCCGGCCGGACATCGACGGCGGCACGCAGCTCAGCTTCGACGAGCAGGAATAGCCCGCATACAGCGGGCGAGTAGGGCGGGCGAGCGGCGGGAACGCTAATTGCATGTTCAACCGCCGACGCCGTACCGCGGACGCCGTGGCCACCGACGATGACGACGTCATCGTCGAGCACGGCCCGTCCCTCGCCAAGGGCCCCGCGCTGATCGCCGGGTCGCTGCTCGTGGCCTTCGGGCTCGCGTCCCTGCTGAAGAACAACGACTTCCCGTCGTTCTCCTCCAGCTTCCCCGACGGCACCGTCCAAGGCACCAACTTCCTCGGCTTCGAGGTCAACGGCTGGACCGCCTTCTTCGCGATCACCGCCGGCGCGCTGCTGCTGTTCGGTGCAGCGCAGCACCACCTGGCCAAGCTGATGTCCCTGCTCGTCGGGCTCGCGCTGGCGGCCTGCGCCGTGATCGCGATCATCGACGGCCAGGACGTCCTCGGCCTCGCCGCGGCGAACTTCTGGACCAAGCTGGGCTTCGCCATCGCCGGCGGCGCCATGCTGATCAACGCGCTGATGCCGCGCACGACGCGCCGCCGGCGGGTCGGTCCGGCGACGACGGGCGTCGCTCCGGCGACGACGGACACGCGGACCGCCCCGGCGACCACGGCCGATCCCGCCTACGACAAGGAGGCGACGACCGTCCATCGCGGCGGGCGCTTCGGGCGCGGCCGGCGCGACGACGGCGTCGCCGGCGACGACACCACGGTCACGGGGCGCGACCGCAGCATCTGAGCTGCCTCAGGCGCCCGCCGCCGCCGGCGCGTCCACCGCCGCGCGCGGCGGCGGGGGCGCCATCCGTGCCGCGGTGCGGACGGCGGTGCCGTCGGCCCAGCGCGTGGTGCTGCCCAGCCCGATCGCGAGGACCAGCGCCCCGCACCCGGCGATGATCCACCAGCCGGTGTGGCTCGCCGACGCGAGGCCGGCGTGCAGCGATCCGGCGAGCCCGGCCGTCGTCGTGGCGCCGATGATCGCCACGCCCAGCGACTGGCCGACCTGCCGGCTGGTGGACGCCACGGCCGCCGCGACCCCGGCCTGGCCGGACGGCATCCCCGAGACCGCCGCGTTGGTGATCGGCGGGTTGACGAACCCGAAACCGATGCCGAAGACGACGTAGGACGCCAGCAGCCAGCCCACCGGCGTCGTGGCCGTGAGGCCGGTGAGCATCAGACCGCTGATCATCAGGCCCGCGCCGCCGAGCGCCAGCGGCGTGCGCGCGCCGCGCGTGCCGACGATCCGCCCGCTGAGCGGGCCGAAGACGATCGTCATCACGGCCATCGGCAGCGTGTAGAGACCGGCGTGCAGCGCCGAGAGGCCGCGGACCTCCTGGAGGTAGAGCGTGTTGAGGAACAGGAAGCCGCCGAGCGCCGCGAACGCCGCGACGGCGATCACCGTCGCGCCCGAGAACGGCGCGCTGCGGAAGAAGCGCAGCTCGATCAGCGGCTCGGTGCGACGCGGCTCGTACAGGAGGAGCCCGACGAGTGCCAGGACCGCCACGGCGAACAGGCCGGCGATGCGGGCCGAGGTCCAGCCGAAGTTCGGGCCTTCGATGATCGCGTAGGTCAGCGACGCGAGCATCGTGATGATCAGCAGCTGGCCGACTGGGTCGATCCGGCGCGCGTGCGGCGCGCGGGACTCGGGGACGAAGCGCGCGGTCAGCGCGATCGCCGCCAGGCCCACCGGGATGTTGACCAGGAAGATCGCGCGCCAGCTGATCTCCACCAGGGCACCGCCGATCACCGGCCCGAGGGCCAGGCTGATGCCGACCACGCCGCCCCAGATGCCGATCGCCTGCGCGCGCTCGCGCGGATCCTCGAAGGTGTTGCGGATGATCGACATGGCGACCGGGTTGAGCATGGAGCCGCCGACCGCCTGCACCATGCGGAACAGGATCAGCCAGCCGACGCTCGGCGCGGCGCTGCAGGCGAGCGACCCGAGCGTGAAGAGCACCAGCCCGACCTGGAAGACCCGGACGCGCCCGAGCCGGTCGGCGGTGGAGCCCGACAGCATCAGCAGGCTGGCCAGCACCAGCGTGTAGGCGTCCACCGTCCACTGCAGCTCGGAGACCGACGCGTGCAGGTCGGTCCTGATCGACGGCAGCGCGACGTTGACGATCGTGTTGTCCAGTCCGACGATGAACAGGCTCATGCAGCAGATCGCCAGGATGAGCCGACGGCGGCGGCGCCCGGGCGCCACCGGGGTGCTGATGCTCATCCGACCAATGTAGGACCTCAACTACCGCCGCTCATCCGAAGCTGACGGGCCCGCTGTCCTGATAGGCCTGATGGGCGCCGAGGAACAGCAGCGCGGTGGCGATGAACAGCACGGCGAGGCCGATCCCGACGATGCGGTAGTCGTGGAAGATGTGGCCCATGAGGGCCAGTACGACGCCGAAGGCCATGAGCGCGTAGATCGGCGTTGCGGGCAGCGCCGCGAGGATCAGCACGGGGCGTGAGCCTATGGCCTCGTAGACTTCGCCGCCCATGCCGGTCGAGCCGAACTCCGTCACCGACGTCAACGCGGGCCTGCGGGCCACGGGCTACCTGCCCGGTGAGTCCACCGCGCTGGTCAGCTACCTCGCCGCCAAGCTGGGCAAGCCGATCCTCGTCGAGGGTCCCGCCGGCGTCGGCAAGACCGAGCTGGCCAAGTCCCTGGCCAAGTACCTCGGGCGCGACCTGGTCCGCCTGCAGTGCTACGAGGGCCTCGACGAGGCCAAGGCGCTCTACGAGTGGAACTACCGCAAGCAGCTGTTGCGGATCCAGGCCGAGCGCCAGGGCACGGGCTGGGAGGAGGTCCAGGACGACATCTTCGGCGAGGAGTTCCTGCTGGAGCGCCCGCTGATGACCGCGATCGCCTCGCCCGAGCCGGTCGTGCTGCTGATCGACGAGATCGACAAGACCGACCAGGAGTTCGAGGCGATGCTGCTGGAGGTCCTCTCGGACTTCCAGATCTCGATCCCGGAGCTCGGCACGGTGGTGTCCAAGTCGCACCCGATCGTGCTGCTGACCTCCAACAACACGCGCGAGCTGACCGAGGCGCTCAAGCGCCGCTGCCTCTACCTCTGGCTCGACTACCCCGACCTCGAGCACGAGCTCGAGATCGTCCGGCTCCACACGCCCGAGCTGCCCGAGGCGGTGGGCCGCAAGCTCGTGGAGGTCGTCGCGATGGTCCGCGATCTCGACCTCAAGAAGCCGCCGAGCATCGCCGAGTCCATCGACTGGGCGCGCGCGCTGCTGCTGCTCGGCGCGCAGGACATCGACACCAAGATGTTCAACGACACCATGTCGGTGATCGTCAAGCACCGCACCGACATCGACCTCGTCAGCGAGCGCGTCGGGGTCAAGCTGGGCGGCGGACTGGGAGGCGCGGTAGGTGCCCCCACCGGTTCCTGACCGCAGCCGCACCGCGGGGCTGCACGCGTCGGCCTCCCTCGACCGGCCGGGGATCGCCGGGCGCCTGCTGGAGTTCGGCGAGGAGCTGCGCGGCGAGGGCATCGCCATCGGCACGAGTGAGCTGCTCGACGCGTTCAACGTGCTGCAGCACGTGCCGTGGACCGACCAGACCGACTTCCGCGAGGCGCTCGCCGCCACGCTGGCCAAGTCCCAGGACAACCGCCGCGTCTTCGAGCTGGTCTTCGACCGCTTCTTCTTCCGCGCCGCGGAGCTGGCGGCCATCGAGGAGGGCGTGCGCGAGGACGGCGGCATCTCGCCCGACGATGCGGGTCAGCTCGACATGGACGAGCTGCGCCGCCAGGTCGCCGCCGCGGTGCGCGACGGCAACCAGGCCATGATGCGCGACCTCGCCCGGCTGGCGATCGCCGCGTTCGGCCGCCAGGGCGAGGGCTCCGGCGTCATCGGCGTCGACGTGCAGCGCATCCGCCGCTCGCTGGCGCTGCGCGCCGACCCGCAGCCCCAGCTCCCGCCCGAGGACCCGCGCGCCGGCGGCCTGCCGCGCGACGAGATCCGCCGCTTCGAGGCGATGCTGCGCCAGGAGCTCGAGCGCGGCCAGATCGAGCGCACCGAGCAGCTCTCCCCCGCGCGCCCGCTCAACGAGCTCGACCGCGCGCTGCCGTCGGGCCCGCTGCAGGACCTCGCCGCCGTGCACCGCGTCGTCGCGCAGCTCAAGCGGCGCCTCAAGACGCAGGGCAACGAGCAGCGCGGGCGCAAGCGCCACGCCGCCGTCGACATGCGCAAGACGATGCGCGCGTCCTTGGAGTTCGGCGGCGTGCCGGCCGTCATCAAGGAGAAGCCGGTCCGCCCCAAGCGCCCGGAGATCTACGTGCTCTGCGACGTCTCGACGTCGGTCACCAGCGCGTCGGTCTTCTTCCTGTCGGTGCTCCACGCGCTGCACGACTCGTTTCGCAAGATGCGCTCGTTCGTGTTCATCGAGCGCATCAGCGAGGTGACCGAGATCTTCGCCAAGGAGCGCGACTTCAAGGCCGTCTCGGAGGCCATCGCGCGCGACTCGGGCGTCGCCGACATCAGCGGCTACACCGACTACGGCCGCGTCTGGAACGAGTTCCGCGACCTCGTCGAGGACGACCTGCACCCGCGGGCGACGGTCATCGTGCTCGGTGACGCGCGGACCAACGGCCGCGACCCGCGCGCCGACGTGTTCGCCAAGATCTCCGAGCAGGCCGGGCGCACGTTCTGGCTCAACCCCGAGCCGCGGTTGTACTGGAACTACGGCGACTCGGTCATCTCGGCCTACGAGCCGTTCTGCGACGCCTACGAGTGCTGGACCACCCAGCAGCTCGAGGACTTCGTGAAGGCGTTGACGCGCCCGATGCGGAACTAGCGGGTCTGGGTACACCGCGGTCCGTGACCCTGCTGAGCGACGGCATCGCGGAGCCCGAGGGCCAGCTGGGCGCCTACCTCCGTCCGGGCGAGCGGTTGCTGTGGTCGGGGCGCCCGGACCCGGCGGTCACCCTCACCCACGCTGATTGGTTCGTCATCCCGTTCAGCATCTTCTGGACCGGGTTCTCCATCGCCTGGGAGGCCTCGGCGGTTGCGGAGGCCTCCCGCGGCACGGCACCCCTGCTCGCGCTGTGGGGCATCCCGTTCGTCGCGATCGGGCTGTTCATGCTCTACGGGCGATTCGTCTTCAAGCGCCGCCGCAAGCGGCGGACGGCATACGGGCTGACCGACCGGCGCGCACTCGTCGCGGTCGGCGACCGCGCGCTCTCGGACTCGCCGGTGCGAGCCGTGCCGACGACGGTCCGGCGGACCCGCGACGGGGCGCACGTATCGGTGTCGTTCGGCCCCGGCGGCGCGGGCGCCACCGCTCGGATGTACGCCAACACGGGGATGGAGGCCTTCGCCCGGGGTGCCGGCGCGGACGTCGCCTTCTACGACGTCGCCGACGTCGACGGCCTGCTGGGCGCGCTGCAGCGGGCGGCCGCCGCCGGCGACTGAGCCGGTTCGACCCGGCCCCAGCTTGGGTACCGGGGCGTCATGATGCGCTCGTTCCCGGTCCAGCGACGCGTGCTCGCCGCCTGCGCGGCGACCGCGTTGATCGTCCCCGCGTCGGCCTCGGCCGTCCAGGGCTCTCGCTACCACGAGGGCGTCAGCGGCACGGCGGGCGTCGTGGCCACCGAGTCGCCGGCGGCGGCACGCGCCGGGCGCGATGCGCTCGCGCGCGGCGGCAACGCCATCGACGCCGCGGTCACGACCGTTCTCGCGCTCGGCGTCGCCCGCCCGCAGTCCTGCGGAATCGGCGGCGGCGGCTTCATGGTGTACCGCTCGCCCGACGGCAAGGTGCGCACGCTGGACTTCCGCGAGATCGCGGGGGCGGCGATGAAGGCCGACTCGCTCTCGGGGCCCGGACTGCACAAGACGTTCACCGGGCACCTGACGGTCGGCGTGCCGGGGACGCTGGCCGGCATGGCGAGCGCGCTGCAGCGCTTCGGGACGATCTCGCTGCCCGACGCATTGCAGCCCGCCGAGCGCCTGGCGCGCATCGGCTTCCGCGTGCCCACCTCGATGAGCGGCGCGATGGCGCGCCGCCAGAAGGACCTCGCGCTCTTCCCTGCGGCCGCGGCGCAGTACCTCCAGGACGGCGCGCCGTACGCGCCGGGCGACACGCTGAAGCAGCCCGAGCTCGCCGCCACGCTCCGGCGGCTCATGCGCGAGGGCCCGGGCGCGCTGTACGGCGGCGTCCTGGCGCGGCGCATCGTGCGCGACATGCGGGCTCCGCGCCCCGACACGAAGGACCCGGGGTTGCTGACCGTCAAGGACTTCTCCTCCTACAAGGCGCTCTGGCGCGCGCCCGTGCACACGACCTACCGCGGCCGCGACGTGTACGCCATGGGTCCGGCCAGCTCGGGCGGCCAGACGATGATCGAGATGTTGAACATCTTGGAGGGGCTGGACCTCAAGGGCATGGGCGAGACCTCGGCGCAGGCGGTCACTGCGGTCGCCGAGGCCCAGAAGATCGCGTGGGCCGACCGCGGCTCCTATCTCGGCGACCCCGGATTCGTGTCGATCCCGCTGGCGCAGATGTTGTCCAAGGAGTACGCCGCGCAGCGGCGCGCCGAGATCGACCTGAGCCGCGCCGGGACGTTCGCACCCGGGGTCTTCCCCGCCCCCGCGGCCGCCGCCGCGCGCGCCGCGGGCGAGGACTTCAACCCGGCCGGCTCCACGACGCACGTCTCGGTGATCGACGCCAAGGGCGGCGCCGTCGCCGTGACGTGCACGATCGAGCAGGAGTTCGGCAGCGCGGTCGTCGCCCCCGGGACCGGGTTCCTGCTCAACAACGAGCTGACCGATTTCTCCGGCCCCGGCACGGCCAACGAGCCGGCGCCCGGCAAGCGCCCGCGCTCGTCGATCAACCCCACCATCATGGTGCAGGGCGGCAAGCCGGTGCTGGTCGCCGGGGCGGCCGGCGGCTCGACGATCATCATGGGCCCGACGCTGGCGATCCTCGACACGGTGGACTTCGGCATGACGCTGCCCCAGGCCGTCGACGCCCAGCGCTTCGACGACCAGGGCTCCAACAAGCTGACGATCGAGGACGCGCGCTACAGCCCCGACGTGCTCGCCCGGCTCAAGGAGGTCGGCTACACCCTCGACGCGCGCGGCGAGTACGCGGTGACCCCGCGGATGCAGCTGGCGGGGATGGCCACGACGGGCCGGGTGTCGACTGCGGTCTCGGATTCCCGCTCCGATCGCGCCTCGCTGGCGGTGCCGGTGTCGGCCCCGCCGCGGTAGGCTCAATCGATCAACACAGGGGGGCTCGTGGAAACGGGCTGAGATAGCGCCTTCCGATCCCGGCGCTGACCCTTCGAACCTGTGGGGTAATGCCCGCGGAGGGAGCGATGGCGACGAGGCTCGAGGCTCCGACTGAGGGGCCTCGCGACGTTGAAGGCGACGTGCTGCTGGAGGGGGTCACCCGCCGGTTCGGTGACGTCGTGGCGCTGGACGGCGTGTCGCTGCGCGCGGCGCGGCACGAGGTCGTCGCCGTGGTCGGTCCCAGCGGCAGCGGGAAGTCCACGCTCCTGGAGCTCGTCTGCGGCCTGCAGGCGCCCGACGCCGGCCGCGTGGTCGCCGGGCGCGCCGTGCTGATGCCCCAGCGCGACCTGCTGCTGCCCTGGCTCGACGCGCTCGACAACGCCGCGCTGCCGCTGCGCCTGGCGGGCGAGGGCAAGGCGCCGGCGCGGGAGCGGGCGCACGAGCTGCTGACCCAGCTGGGGCTCGCGGGCTTCGAGCGGTCGCGCACGTGGGAGCTGTCGGGCGGGATGCGCCAGCGCGTCGCCGTGGCGCGCACGCTGCTGTCGGGCGCGCCGATCCTGTGCCTCGACGAGCCGTTCGGCGCCCTGGACGCGATCACCCGCGCCGACGCGCAGGGCTGGCTGGCAGGGGTCCTGGCCCGCGAGCCGCGCACCGTGCTGCTGGTCACCCACGACGTGGAGGAGGCCGTGCTCCTGGCCGACCGCGTGATCGTGCTCTCGCCGCGTCCGGGCCGGGTCGTGGCCGACCTGCCCGTCGCCCTGCCGCGCCCACGCGGCGCCACCGACCCGGCGGTCACCGCGCTCCGTGCCCGGGCGCTGGCCTCGCTGCGCAGCGCCATGGACGGCGGCGCCTGATGCTGGCCGGCGTGCTCGTGCTCCTGCTGCTCGGAGGCTGGGAGGCCTACGCCCGCCTGGGCGGCATCGACGAGTTCATCCTCCCCGCCCCGACCCAGGTCGCCCAGGCGCTCTGGGACGACCGCGGGCTGTTGGCCGACAACCTGCTCGTCACCGGGCAGGAGGTCGTGCTCGGCCTCGCGCTCGCGCTCGTGGCCGGCGCGGCGCTGGCGATCGCCCTTCACGCCTTCCGGCCGCTGCGCCGCGCGATCTACCCGCTGCTGGTCGGCACGCAGGCGATCCCGATCGTGACGAT
>DASYLT010000177.1:0-2413 GCA_036009425.1 Baekduia sp.
AGGTCTTCGAGATCTACCGTCAAGAGGCGCTGCGTAACGGCTATGAGGCCGGCTCGCAGCACTTGGGCTACATGTTCCGGGTGCATGTCGATGACACCGAGGAGCTGGCCTACGAGACGGGCCGCAAGCTGATCGAGGGCGTCGGCAACGTGTTCCTGGACGGCAGCAACGGCCAGGCCAACATCTGGGCCCAGAACCTGCCGGGGCTCAACCCGCGCAAGAAGTCGGGCTACCTGCCGACGGTCGAATACGACCGCGTCGCCGCTGCCCGCGGGCTGGCCACCGGCAAGTCCGTCACCGACGAAGAGTCCTGGCGCCACGAGGACGTCAGCCAGGAGGAGCACGACCGTCGCCGCTACGAGATCTGGGACGGCGTCCTCGATCGCTACGCCGCGATCGTCGGCACGCCCGACACCGTGCTGCCCAAGATCCGCCACGTGCTCGAGACCCTGCGGCCCGGCAACGTGTTCTTCTGGCATGGCGACGGCGACATGACCCACGAGGAGTCGATGAACGGCATCCGCCTCTTCGGCGAGTACGTCCTGCCCGCCGTCCGCGAGATCGGCGAGGAGCTCGGGCTCAAGAGCGCGTTCGAGATCGACACCCAGACCAACCAGCCGTTCGAAGACGCCGCCGTCACGACGCCCAACGTCTGACGGCCGGCCCAGGGACCCGGCGCGCTGGTCGGCGCCGGGTCGTGCGGGAGGATCCTCTGCTGTGAACGCACCCAGGATGTTCGGTCGCTACGCCGAGGTGCCCGTCGAGCGCATGAGCGCCGAGCAGCGGTCGGCCCATCGCGCGCTGGTCGAGGGGCCTCGGGGCGGGGTCTCGGGTCCCTACCGCGCATGGCTCAGCAACCCGGCGCTGGTGCAGGCGCTGCCCGCGCTGGACGAGTACCTCAACTCCGAGCGCCTCTCGCTGTCGCCGGCCGAGCTGGAGATCGCAATCCTGGCGATCGCGGTGAGGTGGAAGGCCGCGTACGTGATCGGGGCCCACGTGCCCCGAGCCGCCGAGGCCGGCGTGCCCGGCGCGGCGATCGCGGCGATCGTCGCCGGCGAGCAGCCGGAGCTGTCAGACCGGCGCCAGCGCGTCGTGCACGACGTCGCGGTCGGGCTGGCCGGCGGCGGGGTGCTGGCGCGGCCGCTCTACGACGCGGCCGTGGAGGCCCTCGGCCACGGCGCGCTCGCCGACGTGACGGTCGTGCTGGGGTTCTACACCGCCGCCTCGTTCACCGTGAACGTCTACGACGTGCCCGCGCCCTGATCGGGGCCGGGCGCGCGATCCCAGCCGAGCCAGTTGCAGACGGCCTGGCCCATGACCAGCTCCTGGTCGGCGCCGGTCAGCCAGGGCAGCTCCTCGGTGAAGTGGGTGACGCATTGGCGCCAGCTGCAGCTCAGGCGCGTGATGTCCGTTCCCCAGAAGCAGCGTGCCGGCCCGAACGCCGCGAAGATCTCGTGGAGGTGGCCCGCGATGTTGCGATAGGGGTAGGGCTCGCTGGAGTAGATCGGGGCCGAGGAGAGCTTGATCGCGACGTTCGGATGGCGCGCCAGCGCCGCGAGCTGCGCCAGCACCGGCGCGAACGCCGCGTCGTCGGTGGTCCCGGTGACCAGCCCCATGTGGTCGAGGGCGATCGGCAGCTCGGGATGGCGCCGGGCGACCGCTTCGATCGCGGGCAGCGATCCGGGCGCGAACACCATCAGCGGCAGCTTCGCGGCGGCGGCTGCCGACCACAGCGAGTCCAGCGCGTCGCCTTCAAGCAGGGCGCGGTCCTTCGGGGCCGAGAAGGCCACGCGGGCGCCGAGCATCCCTGGCCGGTCCGTCCAGGTCGCCAGCTGCGCGGGACCGGTCGGGTCGCCGGCCGCCAGGTTGCCCACCACGGCGAACCGGCCGGGGCGGCGGCGGGCGGCCTCCAGCGCGACCGCGTTGGCGTCGACGTCCCAGGGAGGCGGCACCACGACGCTCGCGTCGACGCCGGCGGCGTCCATGGCGGCCAGCGCGTCGTCCATCGTGTACGGGAGCTTCTGGTGCGTGCCCCCGGGCGTCCCGCTGGTCCAGAGGTGGATCTGTGAGTCGACGATCTGCATGCTGTCCATAGGTTGATGAGGAGCGCTCAGCCGTCGATGGCGCTGCGCCCGCCGTCGACGCCCAGCGCCTGCCCGGTGACGAACCGCGCCTCGTCGGAGGCAAGGTAGACGTAGGCCCACGCGACGTCCCGGACCGTTCCGGTCGGCACCGCGCGCGTCCCCGGCGTTGCGGCCGGGGAGCTGGGAGCCCGGCCGAGCTGCTGGGCCGCGTGGGCCGCGATGTCGGTGGCGATCCTCCCGGGCGAGACGGCGTTGACGCGAATGGACGGTGCGAGCTCGGCCGCGAGCGACCGGACGAGACCGATGACCGCGGCCTTGGACGCCGAGTA
>DASYLT010000178.1:0-19302 GCA_036009425.1 Baekduia sp.
AGTCGTCGTGTACGACAACCCCGTCGCACCGGGGATCTGCACGCAGCCGTTGCCCGAGGCGTCGCACTGTTGCCAAGCCGTCGCGTAGGTGACGTTCGGACCGCTCCAAGTGCCGTTGTCGGGCAGCGCGAGCTGGTCGCCCACGCGCGGCTGTGCCGCCCGCTGGGGCGACAGGTACACCGGCGCCGTCACGTTCACCGGCGGATGGTTCGCGACCTGCTTCGTCCCGCTCGGGCCTACCAGCGTAGCCTCGCGACCGCCCGCATCCACCAGCTTGAACGTCACGGTGTGCGGCCCGTCCGCCAGCGCCGTGGTGTCGATGTCCTGGCTGTCGTCGACCGAGCCCGGGCACGGCTTCGGGAAGGCGAAGATCCACTGACCGCTGGCGGTCGGGCTGCAGTGACCGCCGTAGGCGTCCACGACGCGATCGAGCTTGACCACACCGTCGATGTACATCCGCAGGGTGGCGATGCCACCGCCCAGGTCTGTCCCCGAGAAGGACAACGACTTGGTTCCCTTCCACGTCCCGTCAGACGCGGTCCCTCCGGTGCTTCCGGGGACCGGCGGATGGTCGTCGGCGAGCGTGAACCACGACTGGTGGATGCGGCCGATCGCATTGAGGCCAGCGGGACACGGGCCATGGCTTCCGGTGTCTGCCGCGTCGCACCATGCCCGGGCGGTGATGCTCGAGTCGTGCCGCCCGAAGGCCGTCAGGCGCGTCGCGCCGATGTTGCCGACCGCCTCGGCCGACGTCATCAGCCCCGTCTGGTCGCCCGCGATCTGAAAGACCCCTCGAGTGTCGCCGTTGAACGGGCGGGTGTAGGAGCTGAAGGCCACGTCGACGCCGGTGATGTACGTCGCCGGCGGGGCGACCCAGCGCCACCCCGCGTATTCGTGGACCGGAACGGTCACCGAGCCGTTGAGTGCCATCGTCAGGCCCTCCCCGGTGGGTGAGCAGGTGTTCGCGTAGGTGTGGCTGTCGTCCAGCCGCGACACCTCGGGGACCCAGCCGCCGAAGGCATCGCCGAGCGGATAGGCGGCGTTGTAGGAGTTGCGGCAGGAGATGACGACGTACTCACCGGCGGCCTGTGACGGCGCGGGATGGGCGAGCGCGAGGCCGGCTGCGCTCAGCAGCGCGGCAGCCGCTGCGACGCAGCGGCGGCCATGGCGGGCGAAGGGGTCTAGGAAGGGCGACATGATGTCCTTTGTGGTCTGGGGTTCCGGATCGCGGCTACGGCCGCGGGGCGAACTCGCCGCGCACCGTGTCGGCCGGCGTCGGGTTCGAAAGCGGGGCAATGCGAGGCTCGACCGCCGCGGCGGGCTCGACCGCCGCGGCGGTCACGACTGCCGGTGCCGCGGGCGTCGAGGACCCCGGTGCGTCAGCACCGGCCGGCGCGAACTCGAGCCGCGCCGTCGCAGGGTGGCGACGGACCGCAAGACGGCGGGCCGTGGTCCGGGGCTGGGAGCGCGTTGGATGCAACGACGGGTCCGATCGGCTCAGTGCGACCGCCCGTGCCGGCGTCGCGGGCGCGCTCCGCGCGGCGACGACACGGGCGGCCCGACCGGGCACAGTGGACCGGTGCTCGGTGGCCGACGGTGTGCCCTGCCGCTCGTGCGCCACGACCAGGCCGCTCCCGGCCGTGGCCACTGCCCCGGCGGCGACGAGCCCGGCGAGCTTCGCTCCGCCGAGCCCGAGCAGGCCCGTGCCGCCCGCCGCACCGGCCGCCGCGGGCGCGTCGCTCGCACCGGGCAGCAGCCGCTCGAACAACCCGAGCACCTTCATCCCGACGCCGACGAGCCCGACCGGGAGCACCGCGGCCAGCGGCCGCTCGGCTCGATGCAGCCCGCGCAGGGTGGCTCGGCATGCGGGACAATTGCGCAGGTGCGGCCGCACGTCGGTCAGCTGGGCGGCCGTCGCCTCGCCGTCGACCATCGCCGACAACACGACCTGCCAGCGCCGGCATTCTTCGCCGGTCTCGATGCCCTCGAAGCGCTCCAGGAAGCTCTTGCGACCCTCCGTCAGGCAGCGATTGACTTTCGTGGCCGAGTAGCCGGTGACCTCGCCGATCTCTGCGTAGGAGTGACCGAGCGCCCTCAGCCACATCGCCCGCAGCTCCTGAGGCTTCAGCCGGCGCAGCGCCTCCGCGGCCCGGGTGGCGCGGTCGGTGCTGAGCACGCGATCCTCGGGGGACGACACGTCCGGTGACTCGTGGCGATCGAAGTCGATGTCCTCGGTCGCAACGAGCTCCGAACGGCCACGGCGGACCTCCATCGCCTCCCGCTTGACGACGACATGGAGCCACCGGCTCGCGAGCTCGGGATCGAGCGTGCGCGCCCGGCGCATGAAGATCTCCATGCTTCGCTGGTAGGCGTCGTGCGCGTCGTCGTCGCACAGGCTGTGCCGGTAGGCGGTGCGCAACAGCGACTCGGCCTGGGTCGCGACCGTGCGCAATACCAGCTCCTGCGCTTCTTCCTGAGTGAGCCTGACCGGAGCTTCCGGCTCCGGCATGGCGAGTTCCTGCATGTTCCGTCCTTGGAGGTGGTTCGTTGGCGTCCATGCCGACTAGGCCGCGTCTCATCCGGTCTCACCCCCCTCATGCTGGGAAGTGTCCGAGCGAGGACGTACGCCCATCGGTGAGCAACGCCAATGGGTATCGCGCCCTGGCCGGAACGACCCAACCCCCTGTTCAGGTGGTGCCAACGCGGCACCGGACCCGCTCGTTCTCCGTCGGACACATGCCTTGTGCCCTTCGCTACGCGGAAGGTCGCACATTGCGGAATGTGATCCACCTGTTTGGATCTCGGTGCGGTCGTGTGACGCGGCGGCACGACGGACGGACAAACGCCAACGTTCGTCCACCCATCCCCAGGACTGGGCATGCGCGCGCACCGCACGGGACGGCCGGGGCGCCCTACCGGGCCACGGCCACGACGTGCGCGCGCACCTGCGCCGTCCGCGCCATGTGCCCCAGCGCCTTCGCCGCCGCGCCCTTGCGCGCGTCGACGTTCGAGCACGACCCCGAGAAGAACGCGAAGGAGCGCACGTCGACCCAGCGGTGGCGGCTCAGCGCGATCACCGTGACGCCGTAGAGGTAGCGCTCACCCGTTGCCCGATTGACCTGCTCCGACAGGCGCCAGGCGCCGCCGACGCGCCGGCCGGATCCGAGGATCAGCTCGGCGTGGCGCATGATCGTCCGGGCCCGCGTCACTGGACCCTGAGACGACGCCACCCCGCGCAGGCTCACCTGGAGCCGCGCGGTGCACCGATCGGACACCGTTGCGGCGAACCGCGCCGTCGGCGCACCGTCGTCGCTGGTGCGTCGGACCTGCGCATCGGTCGTCCGGATCCGCGCCGACCCACGGACGCCGTAGCCCGGGGCGCCGTCGACACCGAGGCGCCCGGCGGGGATCGTCGTGACGCGATCGGGCGCCGGCGTCACGGCCACGGCGGCCGGGGCCAAGGCACCCAGCGCCACAGCGGCCAAGACGACTCCCAGACGCGCACGATCGCTCAGCATGACCCTGGAACGCGCTGCGCGACCGAAGGTTGCGCCGCCACGCGCTGCGCCCTACGCGCAGGCGCCCCGCACCAGCGCCGCGGCCAGCGCATCCCGGTTCAGACGCGCCGGGTCATCGTTCGTCGCCACGCCCGGCTGGGCCAGCCCCTTGAGGATCTCCTGGACCCCCAGGTAGGCGCGGTAGGCCTGGGCCGTCGGCGCGATCCCGTAGGTCGTCCGGTAGCGCGCCGCCCACGCGCGTGGCACCGAGACGCCCGGGTCTACGACCACGGCCGTCGCTCGCCCGTTCGGGTAGAAGTCGCTCTTGGACGAGCACGCCGCGCTCTGCAGCGCCGCGTCCCCCAGGCTCACGGTCCCGATCCCCGCCTCGTTGAGCAGCGTGATCGCCGCGCGGGCGGGTCCGTCGCCGACGCTGGTCAGCATCGCGCTGGACTGCGTGTCCTGCAGCGTCATGCGGGCGGCGTTCAGCGCGTCGGCGGTCGCCTGCGCCGGGTCGTCGCTGATCTCGCGCGCCGCGAAGTTCACGCGGAACACGCCCGCCTTGCCGCCGCTTTGGGCCAGCGCGAGGCGCGCGCCGCCGTTGACCTGGCGGTAGTCGGCGCTCGTCGCGCTGGTCCACAGCGACACCGTCGGCGCGTTGGTCGGCTGGGCGCTCTTGGACTGCGCCCCGCAGCCGGTGACGGCGGCGCCGCCCCCGACGACCGCCAGGCACGACAGCCCGGCGATCAGCCGGGCACGCGGGATCCGACCCACCGGCAACGCGCTAGAGCCCCAGCGCGCTCGCGATGCGGTCGCGCTCGGCCGGATCGGCCTCGACCGTCGCGCCGGCCGTGTAGCGCTCGCCGTCGGCGGGCGCGTTCCAGTTGTAGAGGCCGAGGTCCAGCGCCTCGATCGGCACGTCGATGCCGTGGGCGAGCTCGCGCTGGCGGCGCTGCAGCAGCACGGGGTCGCCGATGCCCAGCAGGCGCTTGGCGCCCAGGGCGACGGGATCGGTCGCCGTCGCGGCGCTCAGGTGCATCGTCCACGGATCGAGGTCGACGAGGCCCAGGCGATGGCCCAGGACCAGGAACTCCATCCGCTGCGGGCGGCCGAAGCCCGCCATGGCCAGACGCTCGAAGGCGCGGTCGAAGCGGTGCTGCAGCGTCCAGGACTCCTCGCCGGCCAGGGCCGGGATCTGCCCGCCCAGACGGTTGGCCCAGGCGCGGTAGGCGACCATCGCCGAGGGGCCGCGCTTGGCCTCGAAGGCCGTGCGAGGACCGAACTTGGCGCCCTCGAGGTCGGGCACCTGCCCCGAGGCCCACGTGGTGCGCACGGACTCGATGCCGGCCCACGGGTCGTCGCCCTGCAGCGGGGACATGAAGGCGATGAGGAAGGCCAGCCAGGCCGCCTCCTCGCGGTCCTCCTGGTTGCGGACCTCGGCGTAGAGGCCATGGGGCGCCTCGCTGAGCTCGCGCAGGCGGGCGGCGGAGAACGCCAGCTCGTCGGCCAGGCGCGCGGCATCGACGCTGGAACGCAGGCCCGGGACCAGATCGTGCTCGTAGCCGTCGTCGGGCGCGCGCTGCACGCGGCGGACCGTCATGCCCGAGGTCGTCGAGCGCCGGGGCGCGCGGACGACGCCGTCACCGGCCGGCTTGGAGGGGCGCCGAGCCACCGAGCGCGTCGGGCTCACGACCGACGCCTTCTTGGAGCAGATCGGGCAGTTCTCGACGAGCCGGTTGTGACGGCAGAAGGAGGGCACGACCTCAGTCTACGAAGCGCGCCCCCACGCCGGGGCGGGGGTCCGCTGCCGAACCGGTGCCGAACCGCCCCAGAACGCACGACGGGCGCCCCGGAGGGCGCCCGTCGCTCACGCGTGCATCAGCTGCTGCCTAGGCGTGGCAGGTCGCCGACTGGCGCTTCTGGACCACGGTGTAGCCCAGGCGCTTGGTGTTGTCGGTGTTGATCAGGCCGGCGTCGAAGTCGTTCGTCACCGGAGCGCCGTTGAACTGGTAGATGTACAGGCGCTTGATCTGCGTGTACTTCTTGGGCATCGAGAACATGCACTTCAGCGCCTTGGCCGCCTTGGCCTCACCGGCGTCCACGCCGCGCAGGCGCAGCTGGCCACCGGTCTCGGTCAGCCAGACCTCGGCCTTCTTGTTCTTGATCTCCTTGATCAGACGCGAGGTCCGGGAGGTCGAGCCGCGATTGGTGTCGCTGTAGTTGTGGATGCCCCAGTACTTGGGCGTGCCCTTGACGTACTTCTTGAACTTCCGCAGGTAGCTGACCGCGCCGCCCACGTTGGAGCCGTCGAGGATGTCCAGCGCGACGATCTTGCGGCCCGTGAAGACCGACTTGGCGGCCGAGTAGTACTGCGCCGCCAGCTTCGGTCCGGTCGCGGACTTGCAGATCTTGGAGGGCTGGCCCTCCTGGCGACCCTTGGCCTGGCAGACGTTCACCTCGTTCCACGCCGAGATGTCGAACTTGCTGCCGTACTTCTTCTTGAACGCCTTCAGCGCCTTGGTGTAGGCGGAGACCGACGGGGCCTTGTTGTACTTCGAGGACAGGCGGGAGTGCTCGAAGGAGATCAGGATCGTCTGCTTGGCGATCTTGGCGTTGTGGATCCACTGGTCGAGGCGCGCCTTCTCGGCGGGCTCGCTGGTGACGTCGTACGGGGTGATGACCCGGGCGACCTTCAGCTTCAGCGGCGAGTACAGCGGGTTCGTGAAGGTCGAGGGCTGCTGGTCGGAGATGCCCACCGTCACTGCGGAGGCGCTCGCGGGGATCGCGGCGGCCATCAGGGCGGTGACGAGCAGGGAGAGACGGAAGAGACGTCGCATCGGAATGCGGGTGCTCCTTTGTCGGCGTCGGGAACGGAGGACTGGGTCAGCGCACGGGGTGCTTCGGCGCGCTGAGGACTAGGACAGCCTAGCCGGGCTCGAAGTTGCGGTGCCTCGTCCGCGCAACAGACCGTGCAGCTCGCCTATCGGCGCCGGGCGGCGAGGCCCGCGATGAACAGCGCGCTGATGAACTCGGTCGCCCGGTCGGGATCGGGCGCCTCGCTGTCCAGCATCCGCGCGCCGACCTCGAAGGCGGCGCCGACCATCGACGCCGCCATGTACTCGACGTCGTGCTCGGGGATCAGCCCGGCCGCCACGCCGGCGCGGAGGTCGTCGGCCAGCTCCTCGACCCCCGCCACGAGGGAGGGCTCGTCGAACATCGCCCGGATGGTCCCCGCGTTGCGGCTGAGCATCTCCGACGTGAGGCGATCCTCGAGCAGGAAGGCGAAGTAGGCCCGGAAGCCCTCGCGGACGAACGCCTCCAGCGTCGTGCCCCTGCGCCGCGCCTCCTGGACGCGCAGGCGGGCCTCGCCGGCCGTCTCCTCCAGCACCGCGCGCAGGACCGCCTCCTTGTCGGGGAAGTAGTTGTAGAACGTGCCGGTCGCCAGGTCGGTCTTGCGGACGATGTCGCGCACCGACGCGGCGCCGAACCCGAGCTCGGCGAACACCTCGCGCGCTGCGACGAGGATCGCGGCGCGGTTGGCCTGCTTGGTCTGCTCGCGCTTGCCGGCCGGCGCGGCGCTGGTCACGCGGCGACCGCCTCGTCCGCCGTGCGCGGGGCGTCCTTGGCGCGGTGGGCGACCGGCAGGGCGCCGCCCCGTGCGCGGGCGCGCTGCGCCCCGGCGGCGCGCTCCTTCTCCAGGTCGCGTAGGTAGTCGTCGAAGTCGACCTGGATCGTGTGGCGCTTGGAGGCGACGTAGCGCTTGTGCATCGCCTGCTGGTCGGCGCGGATGTCGGCGGCCAGCTCGCCCGGGGCCGGCAGCGCGTACTCGCCGCGCAGGTAGGCGGCCAGCCACTGCCCCTGCGCCTCGGCCAGCGGCATGACCGCGCCCAGCGGCTGCAGCAGGCCGACGAACGCGAGGTCGGTCAGGGCCGGGTGGAAGACGCGGCGGAAGAGCGCGATGTGGTTGTCGGGCGCCGCCAGGAAGTCCTCGTCGAAGAACGGGAAGGTGATCTTGTAGCCCGTGCAGTAGACGACGACGTCGACCTCGGCGCGGGTGCCGTCGACGAACTCGACGAAGCGCCCGTCGAGGCGCTGGATGTTCGGCTTGGGCGCGACGCGCCCGTGCTGGATGCGGTCCAGGATGCGGCCGGAGACGGTCGGGTGCGCCTCGCCGAAGCGGTGGTCGGGCTTGGGCAGGCCGTACTTCGTCAGGTCGCCCGTGTAGAGCTTGACGATGTTGTGGATGGCTCGCTGGCGGATCTTGAACGGGATCCGCGGATCGTTCTTGAGCTGGTCCGACGGGCGGCCGAAGAGGTACTTGGGCACGATCCAGGCGCCGCGGCGCGCGGCCAGGTAGGTGTCCTTGGCGACGTATGACGACTCGACCGCGATGTCCATCGCCGAGTTGCCCATGCCGAGCACGACCACGTTCTTGCCCTCGAAGAGCGAGGGATCGAGGTAGTCGTGGGCATGGATCTGGGTGCCCTCGAAGGTGTCGGATCCCGGGAACGCCGGCTCGGGCCAGCGCGGGTTCCAGTGGTGGCCGTTGGCCACCAGGACCACGTCGTACTCGCGCACCACGCCGTCGTCGGTGGTCACCGTGTAGACGCCGTCGGCGCCGCGGACGACGCCCTGCACCATGGTGTTGAAGATGATGTGGTCGCGGAAGCCGAAGTGGTCGACGTAGGCGTCGAAGTAGGCAGCGATCTGCGAGTGGTGCGGGTAGTCGGGGTAGTCGGCCGGCATCTGGAAGTCCGAGTAGGCCATGCGGTCGCGCGAGGTGTTGATGTGCAGGTCGCGGTAGGCGGCCGACATGCCGTTGCGGTTGCCGAAGACCCAGTTGCCCCCCACGCGGTCGGATGCCTCGATGCAGTCGAACGGCACGCCGCGCTGGTGCAGCGCCTTGGCGACGGCGATGCCGGACGAGCCGGCGCCGATGAGGCAGACCGTGGGGAGCCGAGACATGGCCGGCAGGCTGCCAGAAGGTGACGGGGGCGTCAAGTTTCGCTAGGACGGGGCGTCAGCCGGCGACCGCTAGCGATGCTTCAGCGCCGCGGAGACCTCGCGCGCCGCCCGCTCCCCCGCGCGCACCGCGCCGTCCATGTAGCCGAGCCAGTAGTCGGCGGTCTCGGTGCCGGCGAAGTGGACGCGGCCGGCGGCGGAGCGCAGGTGCGCGCCGTGCTTGGCCAGCACGCCGGGCGCGAAGTGGCCGGTCGGGCACCCGCGCGTCCACTGCTCGGTGGTCCAGTCCTTCTCGATCAGCTCGTCGGGCGTGCGGGCGCGCTCGTCTCCCGTGAAGCGCACGAAGTCGTCCAGGACGGCGGCGCGGCGGTCGGCGGCGTTCAACTTGCTCCACTCGGCGTGGCGCTTGCCGCCGATGAACGAGAAGAACACGCCGACGCTGCCGTCGGGCGGGCTGTTGTCGTAGGGGACGCGGGCGATGCCCACGTCGCTGACGCCCTGGCCGCTGAGGCCGGCCTCGCGCCAGAACGGCGTCGGGTAGACGGCCTCGACCTTCGTCAGCGAGCCGGGCGTCATGGCCTTCAGCAGGGTGCGCTTGCCGGCCGGCAGGCCGGGGCGGTAGGCGATGCGCGCCGCCAGGACCGGCGGAAGGGCGACGACGGCGCGGGTCGCCTGGACGGTGATGCCGTCGGCGGTGACGACGACGTGTCCGTCGCGCTGCTCGATGCGGCGCACCGGCGCGCCGAGGACGATCCGGGAGCCGAGTGCGGCCGCGACCTTCTCGGCGACGACCACCGATCCGCCCACCAGGCGCAGCTCCTGCGCGCCGCCGCCGGTGGCGATGAGCCGCGCGATCGAGCCGGGCGTCTTGGCGTTGCCGCCCGCCGCGACGTACTGAGCGACGTAGAGCAGCGAGAGGTCCTCGGGGTCGGCGCCCCAGATCGCCTCGCAGACCGCGTCGATGATGGCCTTGCCGGTGGCCGTCGTCACCTTCGGCGCCAGCCACTGCGCGAGCGTCTGGCCGTCGTAGGCGCGCGCGTGGCGGCTCTTCCACGGCGCGGCGACGCCGACCTCCTTGGCCAGCGCGTCGAGGCCGAGCAGCGCGCCGAACGCGGCGAGGACCTCGGCGTCCTCGGGGATCCCGGTCGCGGCGGGATACAGCGTGCGCCGGCCGCGCGCGATGAAGACGTTGGAGCCCTGGTTGAAGACCGGGAACGTCGGGACGCCGACGGCCTTGGCCAGCGCGAGGATGCGGTCCTGCGTCGGCCCGACGAACTGGCCGCCGACTTCCGCGATCGCCGTGCCGCCGGCGATCGTGGCGTTGGCGGTGCGCCCGCCGACGCGGTCGCGGGCCTCGAGGACGATCACCGAGTGCCCGGCCGCCTTCAGCGCACGCGCCGCGATCAGGCCGCTGAAGCCCGCGCCGATCACCACGACGTCGGCGCGCTTGGACCGCCGCTTGGCCGCCAGCGCGGCGGTCGGCCCCTCCATCACGGTCAGCGCCGCGCCGGCGGCTCCGGCCTGCAGGAGACGTCGGCGGGTCAGCGGCACGTGGGACATGGCGGCACCGTATCCGTGGCCGCGCGCGTGCGTCGAGGGACGGCTGAACCACCTAGATGGTGGTTGCGTGGTCCCTCGACGCACTGCGGGTGTCGTAAGCGACGGTCGCCGGGCCCGTTGTCGGCGCGATGCCCCGCCTCCCTGCGGCCCTCGCGGCCGCCGCCCTGCTCGCCGTCCTGATCCCCGCCGGCGCGCGGGCCGACTGGGGCGCCGGCGTGCCGCTGGCCTCCCCCGGCCACGCCCGCGAGCTGCTCGCGCTCGCCGCCGCCGACGACGACCGTCCCGCCGTGCTGCTGCAGCGCCACTCCGGGCACCACACGACCATCTCGCTGCGCACGGCGCAGTCGTCCGGGCGCATGGGCGCCGAGATGGCGGTCGCGGCCCCCGCCCACGAGGTCCAGAAGGCCCAGCTGTTCGCGGGCGCGCACGGCGACCTCGTCGCCGGCTGGCTGGAGCAGGTCGACGGCATCGATCAGCCGGTCCTGGCGAGCGGGCCGCGGCTGGCCGGCCGCCAGGTCCTGACCGCGCCCGGCCCGCGGGAGTTCGCGACGGTCGTGCTGCGGGCCAACCGGCGCGGCGACGCGGTCGTCGTCCTGGGGCGCTACCGCCTCCACGTGGGCTACGAGGTGTGGGTCGCCTCCCGGCCCGCAGGCGGGCGCTTCGGCGCGCCCCAGCTACTGGTCATGGCCGACGCGGAGAGCGCCGCCGTGGCGATCGACGAGCAGGGCGGCGCGGCGGTCGCCTGGCTGCGCAACGGGCGCGCCGAGGTCGCCCAGCGGCCGGCGGGCGCGACGGCGTTCGGCCCCGCGGTCGCCGCCGGCGTCCGCCCGCGCGCCGACAGCGAGCTGGCGATCGCGACCGACCGCGGGCACGTCCTGCTCGGGTGGATCGCCGGCACCCATCAGACCCAGTGGATCCAGGCCAGCGAGCAGCCGGCCGCCGGCGCCCCGTTCACCCCGCCCTGGACGCTCAGCGATCCCGCCATGCGTATTCCGTGGAACAGCTGGCCCGCGGTCGCCATCGACGGTCACCGCTCGCTCGTCACGTGGGTCCAGGGCCTGCGCCGCGAGGGCATCGGCAACGAGCAGGCGGCCCTGGCCGTCCGCGACGGCGACCGCCCCTGGAAGGCGGCCCGCATCGCCGGCGTGCCGGCCCCGGGCCACGTCGTGGAGAGCGGCGTCACCGCCGGCGCGCCGGGCCGCCCGCCGCTGCTGGTCGTCATGACGTCGCGCGTCCTGCGCCTCTCCGGCGCGACGGCCACCGTGCGGGCCGACGGCAGCCTGTCGCCGCTGCGACTGCCCCGCGCTGCGGCCGACATCGGCTCCTTCCCGTTCATCGCCCAGGGCGGCGCACACAGCTGGATGGGCGTCCGCCACATCACCGGCCCTCCGGGCACCTACCCGGGCGAGCCGCTGCTCCTGCGGTCCTAGTCCTCGACCGTCAACGCCCCGTCGGCGTGCGACGGCGGGCCCTCCGGGCCGTCGTCGGCGTCGTGGACGTTGCCGGCCAGCACCGGCTCGCGCTCGGCGTGCGACAGCTCCAGCAGGTAGCGATCGGCCATCCGCGCGGCCTGGCGGCCCTCGTTGATCGCCCAGACGATGAGCGACTGGCCGCGACGCGCGTCGCCGGCTGCGAAGACGCCCTTGACCGAGGTCGCGTAGGTCGCGGCCTTGACGTTGCCGCGCTGGTCGAGGTCGACGCCGAGCTGCTCGACGATCCCCTCGTGCTCCGGGTGCAGGAAGCCCATCGCGAGCAGGACGAGGTCGGCCTGCATCTCGCCGTCGCTGCCCTCGACGGGCGCGAACGGCGGCGCATCGCCGGCCTGGGCGTAGTGCAGCGTGCCCACGTGGCCGCCCTCGCCGTCGAAGCGCGTCGTGACGATCGAGTAGTCCTGCTCGCCCTTGCCGATGGCCTGGGCCTCCTCCATCGCGTACGACAGCCGGAACTTCTGCGGCCACAGCGGCCACGGCGTCCGGTCGTCGGGGCGGTGGGTGGGCGGCTCGGGCAGCAGCTCGAGCTGCGTGACGCTCAGGGCGCCCTCGCGGATCGAATGGCCGACGCAGTCGGCGCCGGTGTCACCGCCGCCGATGACGACGACGTGCTTGCCCGCGGCGGTGATCTCGGTCGGCTCCGGCGGCGCCGTCGTCGGCTCGGGGCCGACCTCGCGGGCGATCGCGCGGTTGCGCACGTAGAGGTAGTCCATCGCCGGGTGGATGCCCTCGAGCTCGCGGCCCCCGACCGGCAGGTCGCGCGGCACGCGCGAGCCGATCGTCAGCACGACGGCGTCGAACTCGGCGCGCAGCTCGTCGGCGGTGATGTCGCGGCCGACGTCGACGCCGCAACGGACCTCGACGCCCTCGGCGCGCAGCTGGTCCAGCCGGCGCTCGATGAGCCACTTCTCGATCTTGAAGTCCGGAACGCCGAAGCGCACCAGCCCGCCGCCGGCCTCGTCGCGCTCGAAGAGCACGACGCGGTGCCCGGCGCGGCGCAGCTGCTGGGCGGCCGCCATGCCGGCCGGGCCGGCGCCGACGACCGCGGCGCTGCGGCCGGTCTCGACCTGCGGAGGCTGCGGCTGGACCCAGCCCTCGTCCCACGCCCGGTTGATGATGGCGTTCTCGATCTGCTTGATCGTGACCGCGTCGCCCTCGCGGATCTCCAGCACGCAGGCGGCCTCGCACGGGGCGGGACACAGGCGGCCGGTGAACTCGGGGAAGTTGTTGGTGGCGTGCAGCTGCTTGATCGCGTCGGGCCAGCGCTCGCGGTAGACGAGGTCGTTCCAGTCCGGGATCAGGTTGCCCAGCGGGCAGCCGTTGTGGCAGAACGGCACGCCGCAGTCCATGCAGCGCGCACCCTGCTCCGAAAGCTCCTGGTCGGAGCGCTGGACCACGAACTCCTGGAAGTCCGCGACCCGCTCCTGCGGGTCGCGGTAGGGCATGTTGGAGCGGTCGATCTTGAGGAACCCGCCGAGCTCGCCCACGCTACGCCGCCACTTCTTCGGTCGTCTCCGCGGCGGCCAGCTCGGCCAGCACGCGCTTGTAGTCGGCCGGGTAGACCTTGACGAAGCGCGAGCGCGCGCCGTCCCAGTCGTCGAGCATCCGCTGGGCGACCGGCGAGCCGGTGCGCTGCAGGTGCTCCTCGACCATCGCGCGGACCTCCGCGGCGTCGTCGTCGCCCAGTTCCTCGAGCTGGTCGAGCATCGTCGGGTTGACCCGCGCGCGGAACGTGCCGTCCTCGTCCAGGACGAACGCGAGGCCGCCGCTCATGCCCGCCGCGAAGTTCCGCCCGGTCGGCCCGAGCACGACGACGCGGCCGCCGGTCATGTACTCGCAGCCGTGGTCGCCGACGCCCTCGACGACCGCGCTGGCCCCGGAGTTGCGGACGGCGAACCGCTCGCCGGCCTGGCCGCGGAAGAACGCCTTGCCCGACGTCGCGCCGTACATGACGGTGTTGCCGACGATGACGTTGTCCTGCGCGCAGAACGTGACGCTGTCGGGCGGGGTCACCACGACGGTTCCGCCGGAGAGGCCCTTGCCGGTGTAGTCGTTGGCGTCGCCGTGCAGCGTGAAGGTCACGCCGGGAGCCAGCCAGCCGCCGAAGCTCTGGCCGGCCGAGCCCGTGAAGTTGACCTCGACGCTGTCGGTCGGCAGGCCTTCGCGGCCGTGCAGCTCGGCGATGCGGCTGGAAAGCATCCCGCCGACGCAGCGGTTGACGTTGCGGACGCCGACGTCGATCCGCACGTTGGCGTCGCCGCCCTCGACCACCGGTCGGGCCCGCTCCAGCAGCACGTGGTCCAGCGCGTCGTCCAGGACGGGCGGCGGCGGCTGGGTGCGGTGGCGCGGGGCGTCGTGCGCGACGTCGCGTGGGAACGTCAGCAGGTGCGTCAGGTCGATCCCGCGCGCCTTCCAGTGGTCGATCGCCCCGTCGGCCTCCAGGAGGTCGACGCGGCCGATCATGTCCTCCATCTTGCGGATGCCGAGCGAGGCCATGATGCCCCGCAGCTCCTCGGCGACGAAGAAGAAGAAGTTGACGACGTGCTCGGGCGTTCCCTTGAACCGCTTGCGCAGCTCGGGGTCCTGCGTGGCGATGCCGACCGGGCACGTGTTGAGGTGGCAGGCGCGCATCATGATGCAGCCCGTGGCGATGAGCGGGGCCGTCGAGAAGCCCATCTCGTCGGCGCCGAGCAGCGCGGCGATCGCGACGTCGCGACCGGTCTTGAGCTGGCCGTCGGTCTGGACGACGATGCGCGACCGCAGGTCGTTCTTGAGCAGCGTCTGCTGGGTCTCGGCCAGGCCGATCTCCCACGGCGCGCCGGCCGAGACGATCGAGCTCAGCGGCGACGCGCCCGTGCCGCCGTCGTGGCCGGCGATGACCACGTGGTCGGCGTTGGCCTTCGCGACGCCGGCGGCGACCGTGCCGACGCCGACCTCGCTGACCAGCTTGACCGACACCTGCGCCTTGGGGTTGGCGCAGCGCAGGTCGTAGATGAGCTGCTTGAGGTCCTCGATCGAGTAGATGTCGTGGTGCGGCGGCGGCGAGATCAGGCCCACGCCCGGCGTCGTGTGGCGCACGGAGCCGATGTAGGCGTCGACCTTGTGGCCGGGCAGCTGCCCGCCCTCGCCGGGCTTGGCGCCCTGGGCCATCTTGATCTGCAGCTGGTCGGCGTTGACCAGGTAGTGGATCGTCACGCCGAAGCGACCCGATGCCACCTGCTTGATGGCCGAGCGGCGCAGGTCGCCGTTCTCGTCGCGGGCGAAGCGCCGCGGGTCCTCGCCGCCCTCGCCCGTGTTGGAGCGGCCGCCGAGGCGGTTCATGGCGATCGCGAGGTTCTCGTGGGCCTCGGTGGAGATCGAGCCCAGCGACATCGCACCGGTGGCGAAGCGCTTGACGATCTCCTGGGCCGGCTCGACCTCGTCGAGCGGGATGGCCTCCCGGCCCTCGGCGAACCGCAGCAGCCCGCGCAGCGTCGCCTTGCGGGCGGCGTGCTCGTTGACCATCTTGGCGTACTCGTCGTACTTGTCCTGGGCGGGGCGGGCGGGGTCGGTGTCCGCCCGGACCGCGTGCTGCAGCGCGGCGATCGTCTCCGGGTTCCACATGTGGTGCTCGCCGTCGCGGCGCCAGGCGTACATGCCGCCGACGGGCAGCAGCTCGTCGCCATTGGCGGGGTACCCGCGCTCGTGGCGGTCCAGCGCCTCCTGGGCCAGCGTCTCGAGGCCGATGCCGCCGATGCGCGACGCGGTGCCGCAGAAGTGGCGGTCGATCAGCGGCTTCTCCAGGCCCACGGCCTCGAAGATCTGCGCGCCGCAGTAGGACTGGATCGTCGAGATCCCCATCTTGGAGATCGTCTTCAGCAGGCCCTTGCCCAGCGCCTTGACGACCGCGCGCTCGGCCTCGTCGGACGACGTGACGCCCGCGATCCGGCCCTCGGCCACGAGCGCGTCGACGGTCTCGAACGCGAGGTAGGGGTTGATGGCGCTCGCGCCGTAGCCGATCAGCGTGGCGAAGTGATGCACCTCGCGTGGCTCGCCGGACTCCAGCACCAGGCCGGTCTGCAGGCGCGTGCCGAGCCGGACCAGGTGGTGGTGCACGGCGGCGACGGCCAGCAGGGACGGGATCGGCGCGCGGCGCTTGCCGATGCCGCGGTCGCTGAGGATCAGGACGTTGACGCCCTGGGCGACCGCGTCGTGGGCCTCGTCGCAGATCTCCGCCAGGCGGGTGTGCAGCCCCTCGGGGCCGTCCTGCACCGCCCACGTGATGTCGATCGTGTGGGTGGTGAACCACGGGTGCTCGATGCGGCGCAGCGTCTCGAGCTCGTCGTTGCGCAGGATCGGCTGGCTCATCACCAGCTGGCGCGCGTGCTCGGGCGCGGCCTTCAGGAGGTTGCCCTCGGCGCCGACGCCGGTGCCCAGCGACATGACGATCGACTCGCGGATCGGGTCGATCGGCGGGTTGGTCACCTGCGCGAAGAGCTGCTTGAAGTAGCTGAACAGCGAGGGACGCTGGTCAGACAGCACGGCCAAAGCCGCGTCGTTGCCCATCGAGCCCAGCGGCTCCTCGCCGTTGCGGGCCATCGGGGCCATCAGGACCTTGAGGTCCTCCTGGCTGTAGCCGAAGGCCAGCTGCAGGTTGCGCAGCGGCTGGCCGAGCACCGCGCCCTCGCGCGGCGCGAGGTCGTCGAAGCGCACGACGTTCTCCTCGAACCAGCGGCCATAGGGCTCGGCCGTGGCGACCTGCTCCTTGACCTCGTGGTCCTCGACGATGCGGCCGGCCTCGAGGTCGACCAGGAACAGCTTGCCCGGGGCGAGGCGGCCGAGGCGGACGATGTCGGCCGGATCGACGGGCAGCATGCCCGTCTCGGACCCGAGCATGATGTAGCCGTCCTTGGTCTCGGTCCAGCGACCGGGACGCAGGCCGTTGCGGTCGAGCGTGGCGCCGACGACGGTGCCGTCGGTGAAGCACACCGAGGCCGGGCCGTCCCACGGCTCCATGAGGCAGGAGTGGAACGCGTAGAAGCCCTTGAGGTGATCGGGGAGGTCGTCGCGGTCGGCGTAGGCCTCGGGGATCATCATCATCGCCGCGTGCGGCAGCGACCGGCCGGCGAGCATGAGCAGCTCGAGGACGTTGTCGAAGGTCGCAGAGTCCGAGCCGCCCGGGCGCACGATCGGCATGACCTTCTGCAGGTCGATGCCGAACAGGTCGGAGGCCAGCTGCGACTCGCGCGCCCGCATCCAGTTCGCGTTGCCCATCAGCGTGTTGATCTCGCCGTTGTGAGCGATGACGCGGAAGGGGTGCGCGAGGTCCCAGGACGGGAACGTGTTGGTCGAGAACCGGCTGTGGACCAGCGCCAGGGCGGAGGCGAAGCGCTCGTCCTTGAGGTCCGGGAAGAAGTTGCGCAGCTGGTGGGAGATCAACATCCCCTTGTACACGCAGGTGCGCGAGGAGAAGCTCGGGGCGTAGAAGTCCGGGCCGGCCGCCAGCTCGACGATCCGGCGGATCACGTAGAGCTTGCGCTCGAAGGCGTCCTGGTCCTCGGTGAAGCCGCGGCCCGCGCCGACGAAGAGCTGCCGGATGTGCGGGCGCGACCCGTTGGCCGTGTCGCCCACGTGCTCGAGGTCGATCGGCACATCGCGCCAGCCGAGCAGCTCCTGGCCCTCGATGCGGACGTTGAGCTCCAGCAGCTGCTCCAGCTTGCGGCGCTGCGTCGCGTCGCGCGGCAGGAAGCAGACGGCCACGCCGTACTGGCCGCGCGGCGGCAGCGCGAAGTCGACGACCTCGCGGAAGAACGCGTCGGGCAGCTGGACGAGGATGCCCGCGCCGTCGCCCGTGCGGACGTCGGCGCCTTCGGCACCACGATGCTCGAGGTTGTCGAGCGCGGTGAGCGCGCGATCGATGACGCCGTGGTCGGGCTGGTTGTCCAGCCGCGCGACCATGGCGACACCGCAGGCGTCGTGCTCGTATCGGGGGTCGTACAGGCCGTCGGCCTGGGGCAGTGCGGAGATCGTCATGAGGTGTCCCGTGGCGGCCCGGGGGCACTGGCCGAAGGTTGCCCTCAATCGCCGTCGGCGCGGGCTCCTCGGGCCTTGGAGGAAGCGGCAGAGTAGCAAGACCACTCCAGATTGGACAGACGTACGCGATCGCATACAGCCACAGCGGCTCCCCCCGGAAACCCGCCCTTACCGGCCTCTTCGTCTGCAGGCAAACGCTGCCGGACGATCTCGTTTCAGCCCTCTGCCGCCGGGCATACCCAGGGTCGCGGGGCGCACCGCCCCGTCGATTCGCGTCACGGACACAGCGCCGGAATCCTGCCCCGGCGCGATGCGATGACCTCCCCCACACGCGTCGAGTCGCCCCCCGGCGGCTCGACGTGCTTAAGGGCGGCAGGACGGGCGGCAGGCGGTGGCTTGGCCGCGAACGCGAACCTCTATGCTCCGCGCTCTTCGGCGCGTGCGGGCGCGAATCGGGCGAACAGTGACTAGGACCATCCAGGGGCGGGCATATGGCAGCCGATGAGGACACCGGGGCCCGGACGCCCCGGCACGATCGTGACCAGGAGCTTCTGACGACCGACTTCGAGCTGACCCTGCCGGCCCGCGCCGAGAACGTGGCCGTGGTGCGCCACGCCTTCGGTGGGCTGGGCGACGCCCTCGACGTGCCCGATCACGCGCTGGCCGACGTGAAGCTGGCCGTGACCGAGGCGTGCACCAACGTCGTCGTCCACGCCTACCCCAACGGCGACGAGGGCCCGATGGCCGTGACCGCCGGGCTGCGCGACGGCGCGCTGACCGTCGTCGTCAGCGACGCCGGCCGCGGCATCCTGCCGCGCCCCGACAGCCCCGGCCTGGGCCTCGGCCTACCGCTGATTGCCACGCTCGCCTCCTCCCTGGAGCTCGGCACCAACGACCGCGATGAGACCGAGGTGCGGATGACGTTCGAGCTCGATCGCGTCCCCGAGGGCAACCGCACGTGAGCGCAGAACCCTCCACCGTCAACGAGGCGACGCTGACGGTGCGGCGCGCCGAGCTGCTCGGCCCGGTGCTCGGCCGGGTCGTCGGCATGCTCGCCGCCCGCGCGCAGTGCCCGATCGACCGCCTCGACGACGCGCTGCTGCTGACCGACGCGGTCGCTGCGCACGCACCCGGCCACACGCCCGACGGCCGCGTCACGGTCCACGTGCACACCGAGCCCGCCGGGCTGTCGCTGCGCGTCGGGCCGCTGAGCGACGGTGGCGCGCAGGCGCTCATCGACGCGGCGGCGCTCCCGGGCATCGGCAACGTCTTCCAGCGGGTCGCCGACGACGTCCGCAGCGACGGGCAGGAGCTGCTCCTGCATCTCGCGTTCCGCACCGATACGTCACACTAGGGGGACAGATGCCACCGGAATTCGCACTGACCCAGGACGCCGTCGACGACGCCACGCAGGTCGTGGCCGTCAGCGGCGAGATCGACCTGTTCACGGCTCCCGAGCTGAAGACTGCGCTCGGCGAGGCGATCGAGGCCGGCAAGTCGCGGATCGTCGTCGACCTCGGCGAGACCACCTTCCTGGACTCCACCGCGCTCGGGGTCCTGATCGGCACCGTCAAGCGCCTGCGCTCGCGCGACGGCCGCCTGACCATCGTCAACTCAGACCAGAACATCGCCAAGACGTTCGAGATCACGGGCCTGGACCAGATCTTCACGATCCGCGCGAGCCGCGACGAGGCCCTGGCCGCCCTCGACGAGGAAGAAGCGTCGGCGTAAGCCATATCACGCCGCCTGCGCCAGCTCGGCGGCGACCTCCGCCCCACCGG
>DASYLT010000179.1:0-12430 GCA_036009425.1 Baekduia sp.
GGACTTCTTCAACATGCTCGAGCGCGAGCGCCTCGAGTCCAAGAAGATCTCCAAGACCAACGCCGTGACCTCGGTCGCCGGCCTGGACATCCCCGCCGACGACGTCCACGTCGGCCCGTCGGACTACGTGCCGTGGCTCACGGACCGCAAGTGGGCGCACATCCGCCTCGAGGGCGAGGCCTTCGGCGGCGTGCCCCTGACCGCCGAGCTCAAGCTCGAGGTCTGGGACTCGCCGAACTCCGCCGGCATCGTCATCGACGCCGTGCGCCTGGCGAAGCTCGCGCTCAACAACGGCGTGGGCGGCCAGCTCGACGGCCCCAGCTCGTACCTCATGAAGTCGCCGCACTCGCAGCGTCCCGACGACGAGGCGCGTGACGCGACCGAGAAGTTCATCGCCAGGTACCACACGGGCAAGGCGCTGACCTCGCCCAAGGGCACCCCGGCCAAGGCGGCGGCCAAGCCGCGCAGCCGCGCCCGCGCCGCCAAGGCGTAGGCACTCGCGACATCTGGCGTGACCCGGCGGCCCGCTCGAGAGAGCGGGCCGCCGGCGTTCGTCTGGCCGCGAACCCGCCCGGGCGTCCAGCCGTGCCGATGGCGCCGCCGGGCAGGTCCTATGCTGATCGGGTGGCCCCCCTGGCGATCGCCCAGGTCTCTCCGTATCCGTGGGAGGACCGGCACGAGGTCAACACGTACGTCGCCCGGCTGAGCGAGGAGCTCGCCCAGCGCGGGCATCGCGTCGTGATCGTGGCGCCGTCGCGCGACGAGGCGGCGGTGCGGGCGTCGCGCAAGGCCATCCGCGCCGGCGACGTGCTCGGCGCGCCCGGCGAGGTCCGCGTCCTGGCCGTCGGCGAGGTCCTGCCCGCCGTGACCGGCGCCGCCAGCTCGGGCCGCGGCCGGCCCGCGGTGCCGATCGACGTGGCTCGCACGATCGAGGAGCTGCTGCTCTCCACCGCGCTGGACATCTGCCACGTCCACGAGCCCTTCGCGCCGTCGGTCGCCTCGGTCGCGCTGCGCCACTCGCGCACGCTGAACGTCGGGACGTTCCACGCGCCGGCCGAGCGCCTGGTCGCCACCCAGGTTGCGCGCAAGCTCGTCACGCTCGTCTTCGGCCGCCTCGACGCCCGCCACGCGGCCTTCCCGGCGACGGCCGCGCTCATGGCGCGGTTCTTCCCGGCGGAGTACCTGCTGGCCGAGCCCGGTGCCGACGCGCTGGAGCCCGCGAGGCGCAACGGCGACCCGGTCCGCCTGGTGTTCGTCGACGTCGAGGAGCGCCAGGCGCTGCGGCTGTTCCTGCGCGCCCTGCGGCGCCTCGACCTCTCGGTGCCGTGGGAGGCCACGGTGATCAGCGCCCAGGGCCCGTCGTCGTCGACGCCGATGAGCGCCGGGCTGCGCGAGCGCGTCACGTTCACGCCCGACGGCGAGGACGCGGCGCTGGCCGGCGCCGACGTGATCGTCGCCGCCTCGGGCGGCACGCTGCCCGCTCCGGCGCTCGTCCTCCGCGCCACCGCCGCCGGGGCCGTGCCGATCGTCTCGCGCCTGCCGGTCTACGAGGATCTCGTGCAGGACCACGGGCTGCTGTTCGAGCCCGGCGACGTCGAGGTGCTGGGTGCCCAGCTGCGCCGCGTCGTGGGCGACCCCGGCCTGCGCCGCCGCCTGCGCGACTCCGCCCCGCCCCCGCGCGCCTGGTCGGCGCTGGCCGACGAGGTCGAGGCGTCCTACTTCGAGACCGTCGCGCGCCGCCACGACACCGCCGGCGACCCCGAGCTCTGGGAGCGCCTGCGCACGCGCCGGCTGATCGACGTCGACCTGCACATGCACACCGACCACAGCGGCGACTGCGCCACGCCGGTCGAGCATCTGCTGGCGACCGCGCGCGAGCAGGGCCTGGGCGCGATCGCGGTCACCGACCACAACGAGGTCTCCGGCGCCTTCGAGGCCGCCGAGAAGGCCGCGGAGTTCGGCGTGAAGATCATCATCGGCGAGGAGGTGAAGTCCGCCACGCAGGGCGAGGTCATCGGCCTGTTCCTGAAGGAGAAGATCGCGCGCGGGCTGACGCTCGAGGAGACCGTCGCCGAGATCAAGCGCCAGGGCGGCCTCGTCTACGTCCCCCACCCCTTCGACCGCATGCACGCGGTCCCCGACTACGAGCACCTGCTCAAGATCCTCGACGACGTCGACGCGATCGAGGTCTACAACCCGCGCGTCGCCATCGGCTCGTTCAACGAGGAAGCCCAGCGGTTCGCCGCCAAGTACCAGATCGTCCGGGGCGCGGGCTCCGACAGCCACGTCGCCGCCGGCCTCGGCTCGGTGCGCATCCGGATGCACGACTTCGACGGCCCCGAGGAGTTCCTGGAGTCGCTGCGCCACGCAGAGATCTCCACGAAGTCCGGTACGCTGCTCTACGTCCAGGCGCTGAAGTTCCTGGAGACCAGGGCCACCCCGAAGGCGGCGCGCCGCGCCCGCCGGGACCGCCGCATCCGGCGCGCGAGTCGCCAGTGAGGGGCGCTATGACCGACCGCCGCGACACTTCGGCGACGCGCCCTGCGCGCAAGGGCTGATGCAGCCGCAGGGGCCTCGTCCGGGACCGTCGAATCTCGGATCGTCCATGCCGGCAACCGACGACGAGATCCGCGAGAAGTACCTCGAGCGCGCCATCCGCGAGCTCAACAGCCTCACGAGGGAGCTGCAGGGCTGCGAGTCCTGTCCGCGCGGCGGCATCATGCCGGTGCTCGGGTCGGGCCACCCCCAGGCCGACGTCTTCTTGCTCAAGCACGCGCCGATGCCCTCGGAGGTCGAGGAGGGCGTCGCGTTCTACGGCCGCTCGGGAACGGCGCTGATGAAGGCGCTCAAGCGGCTGCAGGTCGACCCCTTGGCCGTCTACGGCACGCTCTGCGTGAAGTGCCCGGTCGGCGATCCGTCGCTGGCCGACCCCGAGTGCGTGGCGCGGGTGATCGAGGAGCTGGCGATCGTCCAGCCCAAGGTCATCGTGATCATGGGCGAGGACGCGCTCAGCGCGCTCAACGACCTCGACGTGCCGCTGGCCAAGCCGGTGGAGTACCGGCCGGGCGTGCGCCAGCAGCTGACGCCGTCCATCGACGCGATCGTGACGCCGAACATCGACGACGCGCTGGACGAGGAGTCCGCCAAGCGGGCCTTCTGGTCCGCCTTCCGGGTCCTGGGCGAGTGGTACGCGGACCTGCCGCCGTACTAGCCCTCGTCGCGCTGGCGCAGGCCTACGTCCTGGCCGCGCCCGAGCTGCCCGTCATCACCCCGGTCGACCTCTCGATCGTCGTGGCCTGCACCGTCGGCGCGGCGGCGATCTTCGTGTGCGTGTGGGCGGCGGTGCCGCTGTCGGACGTGCCACCGCTGCTGTGGCTCACGGCGCTCGGCGCGTTCCTGCTCGTGGCCGGGCTCAACGTCGCCGACGTGGGCGCGGCGGCGACGCCCGTGGAGGCGCTGGCCTACGCGGCGTTCGGCGGGATCTTCGCGGTCGGGCTGCTCGCGCCCTCGCTGGCGCTGGCGCTGCCGGTCTTCGTGTCGGTCATCGACGTCATCTCGACCTTCGCCGGCGGGCCGAGCGAGCTGCTGGCCAACGCCGGCCAGACCCAGCCGGGCGACCCGCTGTCGCTCGAGATGCCCGACTGGGGCACGGGTCTGCCGGCCGGGCGCATGGGCATCTCCGACGCGGTGTTCGCCGGCGTGTTCCTCGTCTACGCGCGGCGCTTCGGCCTGCGCCCGCGGGCCACCGCGGTGGCGCTGTGGCTGGCCACGGTCGTGGCGATCGTGCTGAAGGTGTGGCTCGACGCCGCCGTGCCGGTGCTGCCGCTGCTGACCGTCGCGTACTTCGCGGTCAACGCCGATCGCATCCCGGGGTTGGTGCGGCTGGCGGGGCGCGAGGCGGCGCAGCGCGCCTAGGTCGCGGCGAGCCCGCTCGGGCGCTCGATGCCCTCGCGGGTCCACACCTCGACGGCGTGGTGGATGCGGCCCTCCTCGAGCTCGTACATCGCCGCGCAGTGCCAGGTGCCCTCGCCGTCCTCGATGACCGCCCAGAGGCCGACGTGGTTGCCCTCGCTGACGATGCGGCGGACGTCGGTGCGCTGCCGGCGTCCGTGGAGGCGGTGGGCGGTCACGTAGTCGATCGCGCGGTCGAAGCGCTCGCCGGTGTGCGGCCAGCGGATGACGGCGTTCTCGAACAGCTGGGCCTCGGCGACTTCGAAGTCCTCGCGGCGCAGGGCGCGCCAGAGGCGCTCGACGGCGTTCATGGTGCGTATCTCACTCGAAGGTCAGGACGACCTTGCCGAGCTTGTCGCCGGCGGCGAAGCGCTCGTAGGCCTGGGGCGCCTGCTCGAGGCCGAACGTGCCGGCGATCGGGACGCGCAGCCGGCCGAGTTCGAGCTGCGGGAGCACGTGGCGCTCCATCTCGCGCGCGAGCAGCGCCTTCTCTTCCAGCGGCCGCGCGCGCAGCATGGAGGCGCTGATCCGCCCGCGCTTGTAGAGCAGCGCGCCGAGGTTGAGCTCCGCCTTGGCGCCGGCGGCCATGCCGATCACGACGATGCGCCCGAGCATGTTGATGGACTTGACGTTCTCGGGGAGGTTCGGTCCGCCGACCAGCTCGAGGATCACGTCGAACGGGCCGTGCTCGCCAAAGCCCTCGGGATCGACGACGCTGGTGGCGCCGAGCTCGGCGACGGCGTCGCGGCGCTCCGGGCTGCGCACCGTCGCGGTGACGCGCGCGCCGATGGCCGCGCCGAGCTGCACGGCGGCGGTGCCGACGCCGCCGGCCGCTCCGTGGACGAGCAGGTGCTCGCCGGAGCCCAGGGCGCCCTGGCCGAAGATGGCGTCGTAGGCGGTGATGAACACCTCCGGGAACCCGCCGGCCTCGGGCCAGCTGAGGCTTTCGGGGACGGGCATGAGCTGGCGCTCGTGGACGGTGGCGAGCTCGGCCTGGCCGCCGCCGGCGACGATCGCCATGACGCGGTCGCCGATCGCGAAGCGCGTGGCGTTCGGGCCGAGCGCGGCGACCTCGCCGGCGAGCTCGAGGCCGGGGATGTCCTCGGGGGCGCCGAAGCCGGGCGGGGGCGGGTAGAGCCCCCGCTTCTGCATCATGTCGGCCCCGTTGAGCCCGGCGGCCCGGACGCGGACCAGGACCTCGCCCGAGCCCGGCACGGGGTCGGGACGCTCGGCGACGACGATCTCCCCGTCGCGGATGGTGACGGCGCGCATGAACGGCAACCTACCCAACCAGGGGTCAGACCCCTTTTCGCAGCCACCATGCAGAAAGGGGTCAGACCCCTTTTCGCAGCCACCGTGCAGAAAGGGGTCTGACCCCTTTACGTCGGAGGGAATCGACGGTCGGCGGAGGCGTGGGCATCGTGGCGGCCATGACCTCCTTCGTCCGGACCCCCAGTCCCGCGGCCCTGGCCGTCCTGCTCTGCGGGACGTTCATGGCCAGCCTCGACACGGCGATCGTCAACGTCGCCGGTCCCGCGATCCAGCGCGACGTCGGCGTCTCCGGCGCCGCCCTGCAGCTCGTGATCTCCGGCTACGCGCTCGCGTACGCCGCCCTGCTCATCACCGGCGCTCGCCTTGGCGACGACCACGGCCATCGCCGCCTGTTCCTCGCCGGCCTGACCGGCTTCACCGCCACCTCGCTGCTGGCCGGCATCGCGTGGTCGACCGAGGTGCTCGTCGCCGCGCGCATCGGCCAGGGCGTCGCGGCGGCGGCCATGGGCCCGCAGGTCATGACCGTCATCCAGCTGCAGTACGACGGCGCCGCGCGGATGAAGGCCATGGCCCTGCTCGCCACCGTCGTCTCCGCCGGCGTCGTCGTCGGCCAGGTCCTCGGCGGCGCGCTGGTCGACGCCGACCTGCTCGGCACCTCGTGGCGTCCGGTGTTCCTCATCAACGTCCCGGTCGGCGTCGCGCTGCTGGCCGTCGGCGCGCGGCTGCTGCCGCAGACCCGCCGGCCCCGCGGGCGGGCGATGGACTGGATCGGCGTCGCGCTGATGACCGGCGTCATCGCGCTCGTGATGGTCCCGCTCGTCTTCGGCCACGAGGTCGACTGGGCGTCGTGGACGTGGGCGTGCCTCGCCGCCGGGGTGCCGACCGCGCTGCTGCTCGCCGCGCACCTGCGCCGGACCCGCACGCGCGGCGGGGCGCCCGTCGTCGACTTCGCCCTGCTGGGCCGCGCCCGCTTCGGGCTCGGGATGGCGAGCACGACCGCGGTGATGATCGCCTACGGCGGCTTTCTGTTCACCTTCACGCTGCACCTCCAGGAGGGCCTGGCCGACAGCCCGCTGCGCGCCGGCCTCACCTTCGCGCCCTACGCGATCGGGTTCGCGATCACCAGCCTGGGCGTGCCGGGGCTGCCGCCGGCGCTCGGGCGCCGCCTCGCGCCCGCCGGGCTCGGGCTCTCGGCCGTGGGCTACGCCGGCCTGGCGCTGCTGACCGGCGGCGGAGGCGCGTGGAGCGACGCCGAGGCACTGCCGCTGCTGGTCCTGGCGGGCGCCGGGTTCGGCGCCGGGTACAGCCAGGTCATCACCCGCGCGATCGCCGGCGTGCCGGCCGATCAGGCCCACGAAGCCAGCGGCCTGTTCAACACCATCAACATGCTGGGCTTCGCGCTGGGCGTGGCGGTGCTGGGCAGCGCGTTCCTGTCGCAGGTGGAGGGCGCCGCCGGCGGGACCGCGGCCGCCGACATCACCGGCTCGGCCTTCGAGACCGTCGGCCTCGGCTGCGCGGCGCTCTGTGCCGCGGCCATCACACTGGTGATCGCGCTGTCGCGCGCCGAGGACCGGGCCGCGGCCGCCGCTCAGCCCGAGCCCGGCAGCGGCGAGAACGCGTCGAGCGCCTCCTCCCGCGAGACGGCCCCGGTGATGGCGGCGACCACGTCCTCGGCGTCGGGGTAGCCGGTGGCGCGGATGGCCGCCGCCGCGACGTCGGTGTCGTAGAGCGTTCGGCGCAGGTCGGGCGCCTCGCTGGTCAGGGCGAGCCAGTAGGCGCCCGGCGCTCCCTCGTAGGGCATGCCGACGCTCCCGGCGTTGACCCATTGGACCGCGCCGGAGCGCTGCAGGAACTGCAGGTGGACGTGCCCGCCGACCACCACGGGCTGCGTCACGCCGCGTACGATCTCGGCCAGCCGCCCGGGATCGATCCGCGGCGTGACGATCTCCACGTCGGACCGTGGCGTGCCGTGGCAGACGAGCACGCCGTCGACGGCGACGGCCGGCGCGAACGAGGCCAGCAGATCGCGATGGCTGGGTCCCAGGCGGGCGGCCGCGAAGTGGGCGGCGCGCGCTGCCGGGTCGTCCGGATCGTCCATCAGTCCCCCGTCCAGCGCCGCCACGACCTCCCGGTCGGCATTGCCCATCACCCAGCGGATCCGCTCGCCGAGGCCGGCGAGGCGCTCGAGGCACTCCCGCGGCATGGGCCCGGCGACCACGTCGCCGCCGGAGACGACGAGGTCGAAGCCCTCGTCGGCCACCTCGCCCAATACGGCCTCCAGAGCGGTGAGGTTTCCATGAACGTCCGACAGCACGGCGATCCGCATGACAGGATCGTCGCATGACGCTTCCCGTCGACGGCTACCAGCTCAAAGACATCTCGCCGCGCGCCTTCGAGCATCCGGCCGACCGGGCGGCGACCGCCGCGCTCGCCTCCATCCCCGGCCTCGACCAGGTCGTGCGCAAGCTCATCGAGATGGGCTACGAGCGTGCGCTTCGTGCGGCGTACCTCGGCGCGTCGGTCCGGCTCGGCCCCGCTCAGCTGCCCGAGATCTGGAACCTGCACAACCAGGTCTTCCGCACGCTCGACCTCGACGACGTGCCCGACCTGTACATCACGCAGGTCCCGGTGGCCAACGCGCAGACGATCGGCTCGGGTCGTCCGATCGTGGTCGTCAACTCCGAGCTGGTGCGGCTGCTGCGCGTCGAGGAGCGCCGGGCGGTGCTCGCGCACGAGGCGGCGCACGTCCTCGCCGACCATGTCCTGTACTTCACGGCGCTGAACATCCTGCTGCGGATGGGCGCCGCGGTGCGGCTGCCGATCGTCGCCGGGCTCCCGCTGATGGCGGTCCGCACTGCGCTGCTGGAGTGGGCGCGCGCGGCCGAGCTCTCGTGCGACCGTGCGGCGGCGCTCGTCACGCGCGACCCGGAGGTCGTGTGCCGCACGCTGATGATCGTGGCGGCCGGACACGCCGCCGGCGATCTCGACCTCGACCAGTTCATGGCCCAGGCCCAGGACTACGACAGCGGCGGGACCGGCCTCGACCGGCTCTCGCGCATGCTGACCGACCTCAACATCACCCACCCGATGCCGGTGCGCCGCGCCCAGGAGCTGATGGCCTGGGTCCGCTCGGGCGAGTACGACCGGATCGCCGGCGGCGAGTACGTGCGGCGCGGCGAGGAGGCCGGCGTGCGCTCCGAGGCCGGCGACGCCGCCGCCCACTACGCCGACCGCTTCCGGACCGTCTTCAAGGACGCGGGCGACGCCGTCGGCTCGGCCACCGAGCAGCTCGCCGACTGGCTGCGCAAGGAGCGCTGAGGAAGGCCTATATGTCGCGGACGTACTCGATGATCGGCAGCATCCCGAAGCGCGGCTCCTCGACCGGCGGCCCGCCCGGGCGCCAGCCGGCGCGCTCGTAGAAGCGCCGCGCACGACCCTGCGCGGCGGGCGTGAACAGCCGCATGCGCTGGAAGCCGTCGGCGCGGGCGGCGTCGACGGCGATCGTCATGAGCCGGTGCGCCAGCCCGGTCCCCCACCACCCCGGATGCACGAACATCTGGCGCAGGTGGATCATGCCGGGATCGTCGGACCCGGCCCGCGACGTGACGGCCGGCCACCAGCCGACGTGTCCGGCCAGCACCCCGCCGGGCTCGGCGAGCACGCAGCGGTACGTCGGGTCGGCGAGGGTCTCGCGCTCCTGCTCGTCGGTGTGCTCGTCCGGTGTCCACCCGGGCGGCGAGATGTCGCGGTAGCGCTCGATGGCGTCGCGCACCGCGCCGGCGATGCGGGGCGTGTCCTGCGGCGTGGCGTCGCGCAGCGCCAGCGGCGCGTCGCCCTCGGGCCGGGCCAGGACGTGGCGGAGCGCCGCGCCGCCGAGCATCTCGATCGGCTCCGCGTCGGGCACGTGGCCCAACCGCGCGGCCAGCCGCGCCGAGGCCTCGTTGCCGGGGTGGATGAGCGAGATGAGCTGCGGGGCGTCCAGCGCCGTCCACGCCCAGCCGATCGCCGCGCGCGCCGCTTCGCTCGCGTAGCCGCCGCCCCAGGCGTGCCGTGCGAGCTTCCACCCCACCTCGAGGCTCGGCCAGCCCTCCGGCTGCCAGAGGCCGACCCGGCCGAGGAACGCGCCGTCATCCCGCCGTTCGACCGCCCAGTTGCCGTAGCCGCGCAGCGCCCAGTGGCCGGCGTGCGCCGCCAGGTTGACGAAGGCTGCGTAGGGATCCCGAGGTCCACCTAGGAACCGTTGGACCTCCACGTCACCGCACATCTCCGCGTTCGGCGCGACATCCTGCGGACCGATCGGCCGCAGGATCAGGCGCTCGGTCTCCAGCCGGGGCGCGATCACGCCGATGGAGTTCAGCAGACTCCCCGGCGCGTCAGTCGCCTGACGCGCCGCGCGCGGTAGCTTGCGCCGCTGCTCCCGATCCCTCTGGAGGGACCACCGCTCTCATGTTGCATCGCTTCCTGCCCCTCACCCTGCTGCTCGCGCTCATCGGTTGCGCGGTCCTCGCCGGAGGTGCGATCGCCAAGACCAGCCATGCCGGCTGGCCGCAGATCAACGGCGTGCTGAAGATGCACAAGCAGGACCAGAGCGCGCACATGCGTGGCACCGGCCGCAACGACGAGCTGCTCGGCGGCCACGGCTCCGACACGATCTGGGGCCGCAGCGGCCACGACGTGATCTGGGGCGACTACAAGCCCTCGGGCCAGAACGTGTTCCAGCTCGACCGCCTCAACAGCGGCACGGGCAACGACTTCATCTACGCCAGCCACGGCTACAACGTCATCCGGGCCGGCTCCGGCAACGACACGATCCACGCCCACTTCGGGCGCGGCATCATCGACTGCGGCGCCGGCCGCGACATCGCCTACGTCTCGCGCAAGGGCCGCAAGGGCTACAAGATCCGCCACTGCGAGGCAATCTCGCACAAGACGTTGGGGTACTAGGCCGCCGCGATCTGGTTGGCCTGCGGCCCGCGCTCCAGCAGCGCCACGCACTCGATGTGCGGCGTCTGGGGGAACATGTCGACCGGGCGGACGGTCTTGAGGACGTAGCCCGCCTCGACCATCTGCTGGGCGTTGGGCGCCAGCGTCGTCGGGTTGCAGGAGACGTAGACGATGCGCTTGGGCGAGGCCTCGAGGATCCGGCGCACGACCTTCTGCGAGAGGCCCGCGCGTGGCGGGTCGACGACGATCACGTCGGGCCGGCCGGCCTTCTCTACGAGCTCGCGCAGGGCCAGGCGCACGTCGCCGGCGAAGAACTGCACGTTGGAGATCTCGTTGGCCTTCGCGTTCTTGATGGCGTCGGAGATCGCCTCCTCGACGATCTCCAGGCCCCACACCTCGCCGGACTTCGCGGCGAGCGACAGGCCGATGGTGCCGATGCCGCAGAACAGGTCGTAGACGCGCTCCCAGCCCTGCAGCCCGGAGGTCTCGGCCGCGATCGCGTAGAGCTTCTCGGCCATCTCGGTGTTGGTCTGGAAGAACGCCTGCGACGAGAGGCTGAAGTGCAGGCCGCCGAGCTCCTCCTCGATCGTCGGCGAGCCCGAGATCAGCTCGGTCGAACCGCCCGACGTCGTCTCGCCGACCGTCTCGATGCTCGTGATCAGCAGGCTGTCGGACTCGACCGCCTGGTTGAGCGAGTGGACGTCGAGCTCCACGCCGTCGCTGACGACGAGGCGCACCTGCACCTGGCCCGTGCGGCGGCCCTCGCGGATGACGAGGTTGCGCAGCGCGCCGAGCCCCGAGCGCCGGTCGTAGGCGGTGAGGTTCTGGCCGCGCGCCCACTCGAGGACCTCCCGGCGGGCGCGGTTGCCGCGCTCGGACTGCAGCAGGCAGTCCTCGACTCCGACGATGTCCTCCCACGAGCCGGGCGCGTGGAAGCCGCAGATGAGCTGGCCCTCGGCGTCGGTGCCGAACGAGAACTCCAGCTTGTTGCGGTAGCGCCACTGCTCGACGGCGGGCACGATCGGCAGCATCTCGAAGCCGTCGAGGTGGCCGAGACGGCGCAGCGCGTCCTCGACCTGCTCGGCCTTGATCTCCAGCTGGCGCTCGTAGGGCAGCACCTGCCAGGGGGCGCCCGGGTGGTCGGCCTTGGGCGCGACGCGATCCGGCGAGGGCGTCACGACCTCGACGAGGCGCGCCTCGCCGTAGTGGCGCTTGCGCTTGGTCACGACGGCGCGGACGGTGTCGCCGGGCAGCGCGTCGCGGACGAACACGACCCAGCCGTGGGTGTCCGGGCCGAAGCGGGCGACGCCGGCGCCGCCGAAGGCGAGCGAGTCGATGTGGAGCTCCAGCTCGTCGCCGCGCTGCGGGCGGGGCGGGCGGGCGGTGGTCGGGTCGACCGGGGCCTGGGGAAGGTCGGGGGTCACCCGCTTAGGATGGCACCGCCATGGACCTCGACGCCTACCGGGCAGCGGCGCAGGCGTTCGCGACCGACCTCAACCGCGCCCACCACCGGCGATTCGCGGGTCTCGACGGCGCCTGGGACCCGGACTCGCTCTACGCCCACCACGCCGCCGTGCTCGACGACGCGGCCATCGACGCGCTGCACGCCGCGGCCGAGGAGGAGTCGCGCACCGGCGATCTGGGCCAGCGCGGGCGGCGGCTGCTGCGCTTCGCGGTCGAGGCCCGGCTGGGCCGCGCGACCGCGCGGACCGACGCCGAGCGCGCGCGGGCCGAGGGCCAGGAGGGGCTGGCGGAGCTGACCAGCGCCCTCGCCGCCGAGCCCGACCTCGGCCGGCGCGTCGCGCTCGAGGAGCAGCGCCTGGACATCGTCACCCGCCGCCTGACGCCGCTGGCCGCCGAGGGCCTGCAGCGCGTGCGTGCCGAGACCCGCGCGCTGGGGTGGCCGTCGCCGCGGGCGATGCTGGCCACGCTGCACGGGCGCGACCCGGGCGCGCTGGCCGCCGAGGCCGAGGCGCTGCTGCGCGCGACCGAGCCGCCGGTGCTCGACGCCGGCGAGGCCGGAGCGGTCACCGCCCGCTTCGACCTCGCGCGGCTGCACCGCGCCGCGTGGGCCGACGGGCTGCTGCCCGCCGACCCCGTCGCCCACCTGCGCGCGGCGCTGCGGTCGCTGGGCATCGACGACGGCCGCTTCGCGATCGACGCGGCCCGCCGTGCCGGGAAGTCGCCGCGAGCGTTCTGCGCCGCGGTCCGCGTGCCCGATGACGTCCACCTGATCGTCGCCGGCCGCGGCGGGCTCGCCGAC
>DASYLT010000180.1:0-3482 GCA_036009425.1 Baekduia sp.
CCGTCCGCGACGAGCCGGACGGCGTCGTCGACCTCGATGACGCGTGTCATGCGCGTGCGCTCACGGCATGTACCCGCCGCAGTTGGGGTTCAGGGTCTGGCCCAGGAACAGCGACGAGGCGTCGGAGAGGAGGAAGACGGCCGCCTCGGCGATCTCGGGCGGCGTGCCGAACCGGCCCAGCGGGAGCTCGGCCATGCGCTTGCGCCCGACCTCGCCGTCCATGACCTGCGCGCCCATGTCGGTGACCACGACGCCGGGCGCGATCGCGTTCGCGCGGATGCCGCGCGGACCGAACTCGCGCGCCAGCGACTTGGCCAGCGCGATCACCCCGGCCTTGGCGACGCTGTAGTGGGCGACCCCGGCGAAGCCGATCTGGCCCAGGCGGGAGCTGATCATCACGATCGATCCCGCGCCGCCCTCCAGCATGCCCGGCAGCACCGCCTGGCAGCAGGCGAACGCTGCGGTCAGGTCAGTGCTGACCACCTCGTTCCACTCCGCGTCGGAGATCTCGAGGAACGGGCTCTGCGGCATGATCCCCGCGTTGTTGACGAGCCCGTGGATCGGGCCGAGCTCGTCCTGCACGCGGGCCACCATCGCGCGGGCTTGGCCGCTGTCGGAGAGGTCGGCGGCGAACGTGCCGGCGCGGCGGCCGAGCGCGCGCACCTGGTCGGCGACCGCCTCGGCCCCGTCGGCCTGCTCGTGGTAGGCGACGGCGACGTCGGCGCCCGCGCGTGCGGCGCGCAACGCGATCGCCGCGCCGATGCCGCGGCTGGCCCCCGTGACGAGCACGAGCCGTCCGCTCAGCGTGCCGTCCGGCACCGCGGCGACCGCACCGGCCGCCTGCTGCGTCTCATTCATCCAAGCCTCCGCGCTGTGTGGAAAACGATTGCCACGATGCCCCGGCGCAACGTACCAGGTTGCCGGGAGGCGGGCAAGACGCGACCCGAGAAGGCGCGGAGCGCGGGGTCAGCGGCCGTGCTGCGCGCCCCGCAGCACCCGCGAGGCCCGCCGGGCGTGCTCGGCGTATGCGGCGTCGAACAGTTCGTCCGCCCGCTCGCGCCCGACCACCGACGCGCTCGTGACCACGGGCGGCATCGCGCCCTGGGCCACGAGCCGGGCGGCGGTGCGGACCTTCAGCTCGTTGCCCAGCGCCACGGCGGCGATCGTCGAGCCGGGGCCGACAGGCTCGTCGAGGCCGTCCAGCGCGACCAGCGCGTCGGGCGCCGGGGTGCACAGGTCGAGCACCACGTCGGCATGGTCCATGAGCCGTGCGCCGCTGGAGTGCGACGGCGTGCCGGCGCGCGACTGCGTGACGGAGGTCACCGCGATCACGGGCAGCCCACGGGCGCGGGCCCCGGCCGCCATCTCCACCGGCACGGCGCCCAGGCCGCCGGCGCTGAAGATCAAGAAGCAGTCGGGCGCCGCGAGCTCGAAGTTGCCCAGGATCGTCTCCGCCAGCCCCTCGACGCGCTCGATGAACATCGCCTGACGCTGCCCGTTGGCCCCGACGACCTGGGTGTGGAACGTCATCGACAGCTCCACGATCGGATGGAAGCCGGGGTAGGAGCCGTAGCGCGGAAACATCTCCTCCACGGGGATGCGCGAGTGCCCCGTGCCGAAGACGTGCACGAGGCCGTCGCCGCCGATCGCGCGGGCGCACAGCTCGGCCGCCGCCTCCAATGCCGCGTCCTGGGTGGACTGGATGCGGTCGAGCAGGGCCCGTGCGGCGTCCATCCAGCCGGATGCGACGCCGGGGCTCACCCGGTCACCGACGGGTCGAGTCGCACGGGCTCCCAGGTCCCGCTCTTCATCGAGCGGTAGCAGGCGTCGAGCGCGCAGTTGACGACGTAGCCGTCGACGAACGTCTCGCGCGGCGTCTCGCCCGACGCGAAGCAGTCCACGAAGTGCCGCAGCTCATGCGTGTAGCCGTAGTTATAGGCCTCCTCAGGCAGCGGGTACACCCAGCCCGTCTCGGCGTCGGCCTTCTCGACGATGTAGTCCACCGGGTTGGAGATGAAGCCCCAGACGGGCACCGACGAGGAGTCGGTGATCAGCCGCCCGTCGGTGCCCATGACCTCGTTGCGCAGCTCCATCCCGCCCTTGGCCGACCACGACGCTTCGGTGATCGACATGCCGCCGCTGGCGAACTTCACCAGCGCGATCGCGTTGTCCTCGGCGGTGGTCTTGTCGGCGTGCGACATCGTGGCGCCCCACGCGAACGCCTCGGTGGGGACGTCGTCCTTGCCGAAGAAGTAGCGCGCGGCCTCGATCGTGTGGCAGCCCATGTCGAGCAGCGCGCCGCCCCCGGCGAGGTCCGCGTCCCAGAAGTGCGGGGCGTGCGGGCCGGAGTGCGCCTCGCGTGCCCGGACGGTCAGGACCTTGCCGATCGCGCCGGCCTCGATCATCTCGCGGGCGCGCACGACGTTCGGCGCGAAGACCTCGGTCTCGGCGTAGCCGTGCATGACGCCGGCCTCGCGGACGATGCGCATGATCTCTGCTGCCTCGTCGCCGGTGCGCGCCAGCGGCTTGGTGCAGACGATGCCCTTGCCCGCCTCCGCGGCGACGCGGATCGCCTCGAGGTGCAGGTGGTTGGGCAGGCCGATGACGACGAGTTGCACCTCGGGATCGGCGCACAGGTCGGCGATCTCGGTGTACTGCGACGGGATGTTGTGCCGGGCGCCGAAGGCGGCGGCGCGCTCGGCGCTGCGCGAGTAGTTCGCCACGGCGCGGGCACCGGGCACCTCGTTGAGGCCGGCCATGTAGAAGTCGGAGACGAAGCCGGACCCGATCAGGCCGACCTGGACGGGACGCGTGTGTTGGTCAGTCATGCAGGTCCTCTAGACATATGGACAGGTTGGTTACTTCTTCCAGCCGGGGCGGCAAATGTCAAGCTGGCGCTACGCCGATCGCGCGGCAGCCGCGAGCGCGCGTGCGGCGGCGGGGACGTCGGCGGCGGCCGCGAGCGCCGAGCCCGCGCCGATGGCGGTCGCGCCGGCGGCGATGAACGCCCCGGCGTTGCCGGCCGTCACGCCGCCGCTGACCATGAGCGGCACGTCGGGCAGCGGTGCGCGCAGCTCGCGCACGTACTGCGGGCCGCCCAGCGACCCCGGAAACAGCTTGACCATCGCGACGCCGAGGCTCCAGGCGCGCTCGACTTCGGTCGGCGTGAGCGCCCCGGGGATCATCGGCACGCCGAGCTCATGGCAGCGGGCGATCGTCGCGGGCACGGTGCCCGGCGCCACGCATACCTGGGCGCCGGCCGCGACCGCGGCCTCCGCGTCGGCCGGCGTGCGGACGGTGCCGGCCAGCACGAGCACGTCGCCGCGGGCGCGGAGCTCGGCGAGCTGGGTGGCCGCGCGCTCGCCGTCCATCGTCACCTCGACCAGGTCGATGCCGCCGGCGACGAGCCCGTCGACCAGGGCGCCGACGTCGGCGACGCGGCGCAGCACGGCGACGACGCGGCCCGCGGCGATGCGCTCGAT
>DASYLT010000181.1:0-1794 GCA_036009425.1 Baekduia sp.
GCCGGCCGACCAGCTGGCCGCCGTCCAGAAGGAACGCGGCATCACCACCGCGCGCGAGCTGCCCGAGGAGCAGCTCGCCGAGCTGCTGGTCGACCGCCGCGAGGTGCACGCCGACGTCACCACCGGCGGCTACCTGCCCCGACTGCGCGGCCTCGCCTACAAGGCGAAGACCGTGCAGGAGGAGACCGGCGCCAACAACCTCTACCTGGCGCTCGGCAGCCTGGTGTGGGAGCTGGACGGCCGCCCGCTCCGCAGCCCGCTCGTGCTGATCCCCGTCGTCCTGGCGCCGATGGGCCGCACCGGCTCCTACCGGCTGTCGCTGGACGAGTCCGGCTCGAGCACCCCGAACTACTGCCTGCTGGAGAAGCTGCGCCAGCTGCACGGCCTCGTCGTCCCGACGCTGACCGAGAACGCCGACGGCGTACTCGACCTGGAGGCCGCGCTGGAGGCGATGCGGATCGGGCTGGTCGGGCACGGGCTGCCCTACCGGGTCGAGGCGACGGCGGACCTCGCGATCCTGCAGTTCGCCAAGTTCCGGCTGTGGAAGGACCTCGACGAGCACTGGGCCGACTTCGCGGAGAACCCGCTGGTCTCCCACCTGGTGCACGAGCCGACCGAGGCGTTCACCGACCCCGCCCGCGACGCCGGCGGGTTCGTCGACCTCGACGACCTCGCCGCGCAGCTGCCCGTCCCGGCCGACGCCTCGCAGCTGCGGGCGATCGCCGAGGCCGGCGCCGGCCGCACGTTCGTGCTCGAGGGGCCGCCCGGAACCGGCAAGTCGCAGACCATCACCAACCTGCTCACGCGCGCCGTCGCCGACGGCAAGCGCGTGCTGTTCGTGGCCGAGAAGCGGGCGGCGCTGGACGTCGTCGCGCGGCGCCTGGACGCCGTCGGCATGGGCATGTTCGCCCTCGACCTGCACGACAAGGGCTCGCGCGCCTCGATGGTGCGCGCGCAGATCCGGCTGGCGCTGGAGCACGCGGTCTCCGTCGACGAGCAGGGCCTGGCCGCCGACGAGGAGACCCTGCGCTCGGCCCGCCGCATGCTCGCCCGCTACGCCGACCGGCTGCACGACGACAACGCCGTCGGCCTGTCGCTGTACTCGGCGCGCACCTCCGAACTGGCTGCCGGAACGGACGTCGAGCCGCTGCCGGTGCCCGAGCCGTTCGCGGCCAACGCCCCCGCCGACGTGCTCCGCGCGGTGCGGGTCGAGCTCGCGCTGCTGCCCGACATCGCCGACCTGACCCGCCCGTCGTTGCGACACCCGTGGGCGTTCGTCGACTCCCCCGAGATCGACCTGCCGGCGACCCAGGCCGCCGCGGCCGCGGTGGACGCGGCCGTGCGCGCCGCGTCGGCGATCCCCGAGCTGTCCGGCGTGCTGCGCCGGGCGAGGACGACGGACGAGCTGGACGCGCTGGCCCACGTGCTCAGCGGGTCGGGCATCGGTCTCGACGTCATCGACGAGACGTTCACCGAGCTCTGGACGGCGGCGACGTCGGCTGTCCTGGGCGAGATCGCGGCGTTCACCGCGTTCCGCCACCCCGGCCTGGACGTGTGCACCCCGCAGGCGCTCGCCCTGCCACTGGCCGAGATCTACGTGGCCGCGCAGACTGCCGCGGCGTCGTCCTGGTTCGGCCGGCGCCGCCGGCTGATCGCGGTGCGCGACCAGCTCGCGCCCTACATCCGTCCCGAGGCGAAGGTGAAGCCGAGGGACGTCCCGGCGCTGGTCGAGGCGCTGTGGCGGGTGCAGACCGCGGTGCAGGCGATCGCGGCGCGGGCCGACTCGATCCCGGG
>DASYLT010000182.1:0-2624 GCA_036009425.1 Baekduia sp.
ATCGAGGGCTTCGCGGTGGCCGGTGGCTTCGAGGTCGCGCTCGGCTGCGACCTGATCGTCGCCGCCGAGGGCGCGAAGATGGGCATCCCGGAAGCCAAGCGCTCGCTCGTCGCCGCCGGCGGCGCGCTGCTGCACCTGCCCAAGCGCATGCCCTACCACGTGGTCATGGAGCTGGCGCTGACCGGCGACCCGCTCCCGGCCGAGCGGTTCCACGAGTTCGGCGTCGTCAACCGGATCGCCGCCAAGGGCGAGGCGCTCGACACGGCGCTGGAGCTCGCGGCGCGGATCGCCAAGAGCGGCCCGCTGGCCGTTGCGGCCTCCAAGCAGATCGTCCAGCAGCAGTACGACTGGACCGCCGACGAGATGTGGGAGAAGCAGGGCGCGATCAGCGGCTCGGTCTTCGCCTCCGCGGACGCCAAGGAGGGCGCCACGGCGTTCAAGGAGAAGCGCGAGCCGGTCTGGGCGGGGCGCTAGGAGAGCAGCCGGTCAGGACCGCCGGTCGAGGCCGGTTCGGACCGGGCGTAGGAGCCCTACCTAGGCGCCGAAGGGCAACCTTGCGCCATGTCCATGCGGCCACCGCAGATCGTCGCCTTCGGCGGCGGAGGGTTCTCGATGGAGTCGGGCAACCCGCTCCTCGACGACTACGTGCTGCAGGCGACGGGGGTCGACCGCCCCCGCATCTGCTTCGTGCCCACCGCCTCGGGCGACGCCGACCACTACGTGGTGCGGTTCTACCGCCGCTTCTCGGCCGTGGCCGACTGCAGCCACGTCTCCCTGTTCCGCCGCGACACCGGCGGTGGCGCGGTTGAGGGCGACCTCGAGGCGCACCTGCTGGCGCAGGACCTGATCTACGTGGGCGGCGGCAGCGTGCTCAGCCTGCTCGGCGCGTGGCGCGCCCACGGCGTCGACACCATGCTCAAGCGCGCCTGGCGCCGCGGCGTGCTGCTCTGCGGCCTCTCGGCCGGCTCGCTGTGCTGGTTCTCGGAGGCGATCACCGCGTTCCACGGACCGCCGGAGCCGGTGCGCGGCCTCGGCCTGCTGCCGCACTCCAACTGCGTGCACTACGACGGCGAGGCGACGCGCGGCGAGGTCTTCCGCGACATGGTCGCCGACGGACGGATGCGGGAGGGGTACGCGGCCGAGGACGGGGCGGCGCTGCATTTCGAGGGCCGGGAGCTGCTGCGGGTCGTCGCCTCGCGCCCGAAGGCGCGCGCGTACCGCGTCTCGGCCGACGGCGAGCACCCGCTGGCGGTCCAGTATCTCGGCGAGCCCGCGGCCAGCCTGGTCGCGGTCGCGTGAAGCGCACGCCCACGATCCTCGCGATGGGCGGCGGCGGGTTCACGTCGACGCCCGGCGACCCTGCGCTGGACGAGCTGGTCCTCGAGCTGTGCGGCCGGCGCGAGCCGCGGATCCTCTTCCTGCCGACCGCCTCCGGCGATCCGAACGAGCAGATCGGCCACTTCCACGCCACCTACGGCCGCCGCTGCGCGCTGGCGACCGTGCTGTCGCTCTTCCGCCGCCACGGCGATCCCCGCTCGCTGCGCGAGATCGTGCTCGCCCACGACGTCATCTACGCCGGCGGCGGCTCGATGCGCAACCTGATGGCCATCTGGGCGGCCCACGGGCTCGACGTGGTCCTGCGCGAGGCATGGGAGTCGGGCATCGTCCTCGCGGGGCTCAGCGCCGGCGCGATGTGCTGGTTCGAAGGCGGCATCACGAAGTCCTTCGGCCCGCCGGAGCCGAACTCCGGGCTGGGCTTCCTGCCTGGGTCGCTCACCGTCCACGCCGACGGCGAGCCCGAGCGCCTGCCGGTCTTCCTGGAGGCCGTGCGCTCCGGGGAGCTGCCCGGCGGCTGGGCGGCCGACGACGGCGTGGGCCTCGTCTTCGAGGGCACCGAGCTGACCCGCGCGGTCAGCGCGCGCCCCGGGACGGTCGCGACCCGTGTGGACGCGGTCGGCGGTGAGCTGGTGCGCACCCGGCTGGTGCCCGAGCTGCTGGGGGCTGGGCCGATGAGCACGCGGCCGCTGCCCGATGACGTCAAGGAGATGCGGAGGTCGCGCTATGGCCGCGGTTGAGCCACCGTCAGGACCAACACGAACTGCAGGGCGAGGAGCCCGGGACACCGGCGTACGCACGGGTCGCGAACCTTCGCCAGTGCCGGGACCCGTGACTCCAGCGGGAGTGGGGCGCCAGCCGGATGTTCCGCCTGGACGGCGAACCCTGCACGGCGCGCCAGCTCCGTCGCGCTCGCGCGGGTGAAGAAGCGCAGGTGGGTGCGGTCCAACAGGCCGAAGTCGGTGTAGTCGAACCGCCCGCGCAGCAGCGCCCGTCGCGCCGTCCAGTGCGCGATGTTGGGCACCGAGACGATCGCGCGCCCGCCCGGGTCCAGCAGGGTGCGCAGCCACGCGAGCACCGCCCACGGATCGCGGAGGTGCTCGAGGACGTCGGCGCAGATGACGGCGTCGACCCCCCCGGCGTCGGCGACCGCGCGCTGCACCTCCGCCCGCACCGCCCCGGACTCCAGGTCGCCGACGACGACCTCGCGGCAGACCGCGCGCGCCTGCTGCGCGGCGACCGGGTCGAACTCCACGCCGACGACCGTGCAGCCGCGGGCGACGAGCTCG
>DASYLT010000183.1:0-56322 GCA_036009425.1 Baekduia sp.
GCGGTCCTCGAGATCGCGTTCCTGCGCTCGGACTTCACCTTCGCCACCGTCGTCTCGCACTCCTCGACGACGACGCCGACCTTCTACAAGTTCGCCGCCGCCTGGTCGTCGCAGGAGGGCTCGCTGCTCCTCTGGGTCTTCCTGCTCTCGATGTGGTCGAGCCTCGTGCTGTTCCTCACCCGCCACCGGATGCGCGACGTGCAGCCGTACGCGACGGCGGTCCTGCTCGGCTTCGCGTGCTTCTTCGGCGGCCTGCTGGTCTTCGCCGTCTCCCCGTTCGACACGCTGCCGATCGCGCCGCAGGAGGGCACGGGCCTCAACCCGCTCCTGCGTCACCCGAGCATGATGATCCACCCGCCGATGCTCTACAGCGGGTACACGCTGTGGGCGGTGCCGTTCGCGTTCGCGGTCGGCGCGCTGGTCGTGCGGCGGGTCGATGCCGAGTGGATCCGCGCGACGCGCCGCTTCGCGCTGGGCGCCTGGATCTTCCTCGGCGTCGGGATCATGCTCGGCGCCCGCTGGTCCTACGCCGAGCTCGGCTGGGGCGGCTACTGGGCCTGGGATCCGGTCGAGAATGCGTCGCTGCTGCCGTGGCTGACCGGCACCGCGTTTTTGCACTCGATCATGGTGCAGGAGAAGCGCGGGATGCTGAAGACGTGGAACGCGTCGCTCATCCTGGCCACCGGCACACTGGCGATCCTCGGCACGTTCCTCGTGCGCTCGGGCATCCTGGACTCGATCCACGCCTTCGGCGCGTCGACGCTCGGGATCCCGTTCGTGATCCTGATCGGCGTGATGATCCTCGGCTCGGTCGCCCTGGTCGTCAGCCGCCGGGACACGCTGCGCTCCGAGCACAAGCTCGACTCGCTGCTGTCGCGCGAGGCGATCTTCATCGGCAACAACCTGGTCTTGGTCGGCCTCGCGTTCGTCGTCTTCTGGGGGACCTTCTTCCCGCTGATCTCCGAGGCGCTGACCGGCAACAAGCAGTCGGTGGGACCGCCCTGGTACGACACCTACACGGTGCCCCTCGCGCTCGCGCTCGTCCTGCTGTCGGGCGTCGGGCCCGTGATCGCGTGGCGCCGCGCGACGCCCAAGAACGCCCGGCGCAACTTCATGTGGCCGCTGGTCGCGGCGGCCGTCGCGTTCGTGGTGCTGGTGCCCTTCGGCGTCGGCGGCCGGCCGCTGGCGCTGGCGATGTTCGTCGTCGCGGCGTTCGCCATCGGCACCGTCGCGCAGGAGTTCGTCCGCGGCGTGCGCGCCCGGCGCGCGATGACCGGCGAGGCGGCGCCGCTGGCGTTCTTCACGCTGATTCGCCGCAACCGGCGGCGCTACGGCGGCTACACGATCCACCTCGGCATGGCCGTGCTGTTCATCGGCGTCGCCGCGTCCTCGGCGTTCCAGCACGTGAAGGTCGTGCAGATGCGCCCGGGGCAGACCCAGACGATGGGCAACGGGTACGCGGTCAAGTACGAGCGGCCGACGTCGCGGATCGCGGTGTCCAACGACGGGGTGGAGCGCCTCGTCTTCGGCGCGCGCCTCACGCTGACCAAGGACGGCAAGAAGGTCGACGTCCTGCAGCCCGAGCGCGGCTACTACCCGATCGAGGGCGCGCCGTTCGCCGGGGCCATCGGCCGCTACTTCAACGGCGAGTCGACGAGCGAGATCGCGATGAAGGCGGGGCTCGGCCGCGACGTGTGGTCGGCCGTCACGCCCAACCTCGACCCGACGCTGAAGACGGTCAAGATCGGCGACGCCACGTTCCGCGACGCCCAGGGCAAGCTGCCGCAGGCCCAGTACGACCAGGCGCTGGGCACGGCCATCAACGGGCTGGTCACCAACTACCGCCGGAACGCACCTCCGGCGACGTTCCGCCTGATCGTCTCGCCGATGGTCACGTGGATCTGGCTGGGCGGCATCATGGTCTTCCTCGGCGGGCTGATCTGCCTGTGGCCGGCCGGCGACCTCGCCCGCCGCCGCGCGACCGCCGGCTACGCCGCCCGGGTCGCCCGCGAGCTGGGCCGGGCCTAGGCCGGGGAGTTCGATGGACGTCGTCGCGATCCTCCTCGTCCTCCTCGCCGCCGCGGCCGCCGCCTACGTGATCGCGGGTCCGCTGCGCACCGGGCGCTTCGAGGCCGAGGATGCCGCGCATGTCGCGCAGCTCGCCGACCTCGAGACCGCCAAGGAGGCGCGCTACCGCGAGATCCGCGAGGCGGAGATGGACTTCCGCACCGGCAAGCTCTCGGAGGCCGACTACAAGGAGATCGATCGCCAGCTGCGCGCCGAGGCGATCGAGCTGCTGCGCCGCCTCGACGCGCTCGGCGCCGCCGAGGCGCAGCGGGTGCGCCGCGACGCGGAGGCCACCGCGGCCGAGCATGCCCGCCAGGACGCCGAGGCGCTGCCGCCGCGGCAGCCGGCCGACGTCCCCGGCGAGCGCTGAGCGGATACCATCAGCTCCGACATGCTCGAAACGGTGCTCTCCATCGTCCAGGTCGCCATCAGCGTCGTCCTCATCTTCCTGGTGCTCATGCACTCGGGGAAGGACGCGGGCCTCTCGGGCGCCTTCGGCGTCGGCGGCGGCTCCGGGCCGCTCGGCGGCGGCTCGCTGGTCGAGCGCAACCTGAACCGCTGGACGGTCGCCTTCGCGATCCTGTTCGCGGTCAACACCATCATCCTGCTCAAGATCTCCTAGATCAGGAGCGCGGACCGCGGCTCAGGCCTCGCCCGAGCCGCGCCCGCTGCAGCGTCGCCGCGCCTAGCGCTGCGGCACGACCACCGAGTTGGCCAGCTTGTCGTGCCAGGTCTGCTTCTGCGGATCCCAGAGCATCCACAGGTAGCCGAGGAAGAACACGATGGCCGAGATGTAGCGGCCGACGTAGCGGATGAACGCGCGGCTGAAGCCGATCGCGCCGCCGCCCTCGATGTCGACGACGCGGATGCCGACCGCGCGCTTGCCGATCGTCTGGCCGCTCTCGCCCTCGAAGTAGGTGTAGTAGGCCAGGCCGACGGCGATGCCGAGCACGGTGCCGGTGCTGCCGATCGCGATCTGCAGCACCGTGCTCACGACCCCGAGCAGCACGCCGTCGATCAGGGCCGCCGCGAAGCGGATCCAGAACCCCGCACGGGCGTCGGTCGTCGTGGCTGCGCCCGCGCTGGGCGGTGCGAACGTCTGCTCCGTCATGGTGTGCTCTCCTCGGTGGTGATCGATCCGGCGCTGAGCGCGCCGGTACCCGCACGTGCCATGTTCAGCGCCTGGGGACCGGTTCCTCCAGGTTGGCGGATGTCAGCGGGCGGGCCGCCGCGCGCACGCGCGACCGGGACGTGGTGTTAGGTTCGCCGCGCAGCGTGGTCCAACAACGCGGCACGGATGCTGCTCGGGGTCGGGAGAAGTCGCAATGCACGTCCGTCTGCTCGCTGGTGCCGTCGCGCTCGTCGCGCTGGCCGGGTCCACCGCCACCCCGGCCTCGGCCCATCGCGGACACTCCGCGCCTGCGCCACCGACGCCGCCGCCGGTCGCCGGCGGTCCGGCCGCCGACGGGCCTGGTGCACTCTCGCATTTCGACCTGGCCCGCAAGGACTGCGTCGGCACCGCGCGCAACCGGCGCTCCAAGGTGTGGTTCACGGTCGCCGGCGGCGTGCTCAGCGACGTGTACTTCCCGACCAACGACAACACCAACGTCGAGACGCTGCAGTACGTCGTCACCGACGGCAGCACGTTCACCGACCTGCAGACGCGTGACATGAACTACACCGTCCGGGCGCTCGACGACCGCGTGCTGAGCTGCCGCGTGACGGCCACCGCCAAGAGCGGGCGCTACCGCATCACCACCGACTACCAGACCGACCCGACGCGCAACACCGTCGTGACGCGCTCGCGCCTGACCGCGCTCAAGGGCCGGCTCGGCGACCTGAAGCTCTATGTGCGCTTCGACCCGACGCTGAACGGCAACGGCGGCGGGGGAGACGGCAACGGCGGCCCGGACCGCGGCGACGTCCTGCAGCGCGACGGTCGCTCGGTGCTGATCGGCTCCGACCCCGAGACCACGACGCAGGCGGCCAACCGCGATTACGCGGTGCCGGTCTTCAGCGCCCTGGACGCCGACCGGCCGCTGCGCGACGTGACCAATGGCTTCGCGGGGCAGGCGTCCGACGGGCTCAAGCAGCTCGACGCCGATCACCGCCTCACGACGACCCACGCGACGACCTCGACGGCCGGGAACCTCGTGCAGACCGCGCGCGTCGACCTGGGCCGCGACGGCGCGTTCACCCTCGCGCTCGGCTTCGGGACGACAGCAGGCGACGCCGCCGACACGGCGCGCCGGACGCTGCGGACCCATCCCGCGAGCCTGGGCACGCAGTACGCCTCAGGCTGGCGACAGTACGACGCCGGGCTGCGGCGTCCCGATCGCCCGCAGGGCGTGAGCGGCTCGGCGTGGCGCCAGATCCTGGGCGAGTACTACCTCAGCGCCAACTACGTCAAGGCGGCCGAGGACAAGACGTTCCCCGGCGCCGTCGCGGCGGCGCTGGCCTCGCCGTGGGGTCAGGCCGTCTCAGCCGGCGACCCGGCCAACACCTACTTCGGCTCCTACCGCGAGGTCTTCGCCCGCGACCTCTACGAGGCCTGGACCGCCCTCTACCTCGCCGGCGACGACCAGAGCGCGCGCGACATGACGCGCTTCCTGTTCGAGCGCCAGCAACTGCCCGACGGCTCGATGCCGCGCAACAGCCTGACCAACGGCAAGGTCGCGCCCGACAGCTTCGGCACCCAGCTGGACGAGTGCGCCTACCCGATCGTCATGGCGCTCGCCGTGGGCCTGACCGACCACGACTACTACAAGAACCACATCAAGCCCGCCGCGGACTTCGTCATCGCCCACGGGCCCAGCTACGGCAACGAACGCTGGGAGGAGCAGAGCGGCTACTCGCCGTCGACGATCTCGGCCGAGATCGCCGGCCTGGTCGCGGCGGGCGAGATCGCCGACCGCAACGACGACCCGCAGTCGGCCGCCGTCTACCGCGGCGTCGCCGACGAGTTCCAGCGCAACCTGAAGACGTGGACGCTGACGACCAACGGGCCGCGCAGCCCCGACCCGTACTTCATCCGCCTGTCGAAGACCGGCGATCCCAACGCGGCGATCACGTACAACGTGGGCAACGGCGGCCCGACGCTCGACCAGCGCGACGTCATCGACGCCGGCTTCCTCGAGTACACCCGCCTCGGCCTGCTGCCGGCCGACGATGCCGACGTCGCGCGCTCGCTGCAGGTCGTCGACGCGGCGATCCGCCGCAGCACGCCCTCGGGCGACGGCTTCTACCGCTACAACGGCGACGGCTACGGCGACCGCGCGTCCGACGGCCGTCCGTGGCCGCCGAGCAACCAGGGCACCGGCCACCCGTGGCCGGTCCTCGCCGGCGAGCGCGGGCAGTACGAGGTCGCCAACGGCGACACCGCCGCCGCCGTGGCGCGCCTGCAGGCGATGCAGAACATGTCCTCGGGCGTCGGCCTGATCCCCGAGCAGGCGTGGGAGCTGCCCGACCTGCCGGCCTCGCCCTACGGCACCGACCCGACGATCGCGTCGATCGGCTTCCAGAACGGCAAGCCGGCCGGATCGGCGAGCGCGCTGACGTGGTCGGCCGGGCAGTTCGTCCGGCTCACGCTCGACGCGGCGGCCGGGCGCCAGCTCGACCGGCCCGCGTACACCACCGACCGCTACGTCGACCACCGGCAGGGAACGACCGACCTCACGGTGACCTCGCCGGCCGATCGGTCGGCGGTCGACGGCGCCGTCCAGGTCCAGGGCACGTCGGCGCCGGGCAACGCGATCGCCGTCGCGGCGTCCAACACCGACAAGGACAACGCGACGACGACCGTCGCCACCACCGCCGGCGCCGACGGGAACTTCTCCGTCGACGTCCCGCTGACGGGCGGCACGACGGTGCTCAACATCGTGGCGACCGCCCGCGACGGTGGCACCGCGCGCGCCGTGCGCACGGTCGTCTTCGACTTCGTCCCGGGCACGCTGATCTACGAGGCGACCGATCCCGACGGCGACGACCACGGACCCGGCACCTACGCCTATCCGACCTCGGACAACTTCAAGCCGGGCGCCTACGACCTGCAGCAGCTCCAGGTCTTCGACGGCGGCGACGACATCATCTTCCGCGCTCGCACGCGGGATCTGACGCCGACGTTCGGGAGCCCGCTCGGCGCTCAGCTGCTCGACGTCTACGTCCACGTGCCGGGCGCGGCGACGACCTCGACCGACGCGGCGTTCCCGCAGCGCCGGTACGCGATCGCGCCCGACGGCGCCTGGAGCCGGCTGATCGAGGTGCAGGGCTTCGGCCAGGCCTACCGCGACGCCGGCGGCGCCACGCTCGGGACGGTGACGATCAGCGCCAACGAGATCTCGCGCTACATCACGTTCAGCGTGCCCAAGGCCAGTCTCGGGACGCCCGGCCCCGGGTGGGGCTTCACGGTCGTGCTGACCGGCCAGGAGGGCGGCAACCCCGATCAGGCGCGGGACTTCACAGCGACGCCGCAGGAGTTCCGCTTCGGCGTGTGCGCGCCCGGGGTGTCTGACCCGATCTGCGCCGTCGACCCGGGAACGGTCCCCAAGGCCATGGATGTGCTCGCCCCGGCAGGCACCTCGCAGGAGGACGAGCTGAACCCGCTGAGCCCGCCGGTCGTGCTGGCGCCGGTGACGATCCCGGCGGGTTGAGACCCGCCGGGCCCGGCCTACCCGTCAAGGCATGACGGCGACTTCCGACCGGCACCACCCGGCCCACGAGCAGGCCTAGGAGTTCACATGGTTCCCACCACCACGCAGACGCTGCCCCGCGACACCTGGACGAGCTACTTCGACACGCTCAGCAAGGACCTCGGCACGACGATCGTGACCATCGAGGCGGTCGGCAGGGACATCGGCGACCAGCTCGCCGCCGATCACCTCGTCCTGACCGGCATCACCTACGACCACAACGACGACATCGTGGTCATCGGCGTCGACGCCCCCGGCGGCGACCCCGAAGAGTACGAGCACGTCGTCGCCGATCCCCAGACCATCATGGTGGCCACCGGCGATCCCGACGGTCCGCCGCTGGTCATCGACGTCGAGGACGCCGAGGGCCGCCACCACATCGTGAGCCTCGAGCTGGCGCCGGAGCTGCCCGGGGACTAGCTAGGTCGCGCGGGGCGGTCAGCCGGTGACGCGGAAGCCCTGCGCCCGCAACGCGGGGGCGACCGTGCCGAAGGCGAAGCGGCGGCCGTAGAACTCGGCCTCGCTGGTGAGCCGCGGGGCGGCCGTGAGCGCCTCGGTCGCCTCGAGGATGCGCAGCACCGAGTCGGTGAACCGCACGTCGCGCAGCGGGCTGGAGATCTTGCCGTCCTCGATGAGGAACGTGCCGTCGCGGGTGGTGCCGGTCACCAGCGTCTGCTGGGGATGGACGACGTTGACGTACCAGAGGCGCGTGACGTAGATGCCGCGCTCGATCGGCGCGACGAGCTCGTCGATGCTCGCCGCGCCGCCGCCGGCGAGCACGAGGTTGGTCGGCGTCGGGCCGTGCTGGTCGCCGCCCGGCATGGCCGCATGTCCGGTGGTGCGGGCGCCGTCACCCGCCAGCGCGGCCGAGCGGGAGTCGTGGACCACGCGGCGCGCGACGCCGTCCTGGATCAGCGGGATCGGCACCTTGGGCACGCCCTCGAAGTCGAAGGCGCGCGGCAGCGTCCGCGCGTGGCGGGGGGAGTCGCTGAGGTTGATCGCCGGAGCGGCGACGCGCGTGCCGAGGCGGGCCTCCAGCGCCCCGCGCCCCTCGGCGTGAGCCTGGCCGTCGAAGGCCAGTGAGGCCAGCTGCTCGAGCAGACCGCCGACCGCCTCGACGTCGAGCACGACGGGGTACTCGCCGGGCGGCAGCGTCACGGGCTCCTCGCCGGTGACCTTGGCGGCTGCGCGGCGCGCGCCGGCGGACGGGTCCAGGTCGGCGACGCCGACGGCCGACTGGGCGTCCCAGCCGGTGCGTCCGTGCGCGTCGCGCAGGATCGTCTTGAGGTGGGCGTCGGTGACGCGGTCGATGGCGTGCACGCCCCGCGTCGAGGCGATCGCGGTCTCCACCGCGCCCGTGGTCCAGGCGCCGAAGGCCTCCAGGCCGTGCTCGGCGGCGACCGCGAAGGCGGCCTGCAGCGCGTCGCCGCCGGGCGTCGGCTCCATGCGCGCCGTGCGCCCGTCGCAGCCGTCGTGGGCGCGATAGCCGTCGGGCGGTGCGGGCAGGCCCGGGTGGTCGCCGGGGCCGCCGGCGGCGCGGGCCGCGGCCTCGGCGGCCGCCATGGCCCGGCGGGCGGCGTCGCGCAGCGCGTCGTCGGTCGCCACGTTGGTCGTGGCGCTGCCGGTGTGGCCGTCGCGCAGCGCGAGCAGGTGGATCGAGGTGTCGTCGATGTCGGTGGCCTGCGTCGGGGCCGAGCGGGCGTAGCGCAGCAGCAGCGAGCGCTCGCGCGTGACCGTCGCCTGGCCCTCGCCGTCGAGGAAGCGCAGCGCGCGCTCGGCCAGGTCGATCGGGCGCGCGCCGCTCACGCCACGCCGACCTGGACGTCGCGGAAGCGCGCGGGCGCGGTGCCGTGGGAGACCTGCATGATCTGGCCGGGCTCGCCCTTGCCGCAGTTGACCAGTCCCCACAGGCCCCATTCCTCGGGGCCGCAGACGGCGTCGAGCGATCCCCAGAAGCGCGGGGTGATCCCGGCGTAGGAGGGGTTGCGGTACAGCCGGCCGAGCTCGCCGCGACGGATCTCGCGGGCGACCTCGGTCGCGAACTGGAACTGCCAGCGGCGGTCGTCGATCGACCAGGAGCGGTTGGACTCCAGGTAGAGCCCGTCGTCGGTGTCGGCCAGCAGGTCGGCCAGCGAGCCGGCGGCGCCGGGCTCGACCGAGACGTTGGTCATGCGCACGATCGGCTGGCGCGCGAAGCCCTCGGCGCGCGCGCAGCCGCCGGAGCGCTCCAGGCCGACGGCTGCGGCCGACTGGCGGTCGCTCAGCGCGGCGCGCAGGATGCCGTTCTCCACCAACATGGTCCGGCCGCCGGGAACGCCTTCGTCATCCCAGCCGAAGGTTCCCAGGCCGCCGGGCAAGGTGGCGTCCGCGCTGACGCTCAGGACGCCTGAGCCGTAGCGCAGGTTCGCGGTCAGGTCGCCGGGCGCGACCCAGCTCGTCCCGGCGTAGGAGGCCTCACCGAGGAGCATGCGGTCGAGCTCCAGCGCGTGGCCGATCGACTCGTGCAGCTGCAGCGCGAGCTGCTCGCCGTGCAGGACGATGGTGCGCCGGCCCGCGGGCAGCTCGGGGGCGGTCAGCAGCTCGATCGCGTCGGCGGCCACGCGCGGAGCGTGGCCGAGGAGGTCGAGTTCCAGCACCTGCTCCCAGCCCGCGGCCGCGACGCTGCCGCCGTGCGAGGTCGGGTAGGTGCGGACCTGCAGCTCGCCGCCGCCCGCGGCGGTGGCCTCGATCCCGGCGCCGCACTCGGTCACGCTCTGGGTGATCGCCGTGCCGTCGCTGGTGGCCAGCGCCTTGTGCGTGCGGACGAGGTGGGCGTTGGCCTCGGCGCGGATGATGCGGGCGTCGCCGCGCATGGCGGCGACGGCGGCGAAGAGGTGGGCGAGGCGTTCCTCGAGGGCGATCGCGAACGGGTCGATCGCGCATGGGCCCTCCCAGTGGCCGGTCGACGGCGCGACGGGGGCGAGCGGGCGGACGGCGGCCGCGGGCTGGGCGGCGGCGAGGGCGAGGGCCCGTTCGAGGGCCAGCTCGGCGCCGGCCGAGCTGACGTCGCGGGTGGCGGCGAAGCCCCAGGCGCCGCCGACCAGCACGCGGACCCCGATGCCCTCGCTCTCGTCGGCGTCGGCCGCGTCGACGAGCTCGTCGTGGACGGCCAGCGCCTCGGTGCGCGTGTGGACGTGGCGCGCCTCCGCATAGGCGCAGTGGCCTGCCGCGCGGTCGACGGTCTCCTGGAGCAGATCCAGCACTAGCAGGCCTCCATGCTGAGCACCGTCTAGTAGGCCTCGGCGTAGATCGCGCGCAGCTCGTCGCGGTCGGCGGCCGGTGGCGTCTGGGCGAGGTCGGGGCGCTGGGCGGCGGCGTCGGCGGCCGCGTCGAGGTCGGCTTCGGAGACGCCGAGGCGGTGGATCCCGTCGGCGCCGGCGCGCCGCGCGAGCTTGCGTGCGAGCTCGCCGAGCGAGCCGTCGGGGTCGACCCGGCCCGGATTGCGGCGCTCCAGCGCGCCGATCGCGGCGGGGAGGACGGCGGCGTTGGCCTGGCCGTGGCCGGTGCCGGCGACGCGCACCAGCGTCTGGCTGAGGACGTGGGCGAGCCCGTACTTGGCGCCGTCGATGGCGTAGCCCGACAGCAGGGAGGCGAGGGCGAGCTGCTCGCGACCGATGTGATCGGGGTCCTCGTCCTCCACGAGCCAGGCCACGTCGATCAGCCGCATCGCCTCGCGCGCAGCGAGGCTCGGGACGGGCGAGGCGAAGATCGTGATCGCGGCCTCGATCGCGTGCGACAGCGCGTTGGCCGAGCTGGCGGCCAGCTCGGTGACGGGCTGGGAGGCCGACAGGTTGGGGTCGTTGATCACGATCGCGGGGCGGACCTGGCGCGCGCGCTGCTCGTGGCCGGCCGGTCGGCGATGCGCCGAGGTCATCTCGGCGGCGCTGAGCGTCGTGGGGATCGCCGCCGCGCGGGCGTCGTCGCGCGTGCCGACGACGGCCTTGGCGGTGTCGATCACGCGGCCGCCGCCGAGGCCGACGATCAGGTCGCCGTCGACGTGCAGGAGGTTGGCGGCGAGCTTGTCGACGAAGCCCGGCTCGACGAGGTGGACGGCCTGCGCGCCCGCCACGATCGCGGGCGCCGCCTCCAGCGCGCGCTCGGTGGTGAGCAGCGTGTAGGGGCCGTCGAGGAGGTCGGACGCGTCGGCGACGGCGCCGCGGCCGAAGCGGATCGTGCGCTCGCCGTCCTGCCACGTGAAGTCCATGCCGCCACCCTAGCCGCGGGGACTGTCCCCAAACCTCCGTGGCGTGGGGACGGACCCGGCTCAGCCCTCGTCGCGGGCGTCGCGGGTGAGCGGCAGGAGGCGGTGGTCGTCGGTGAAGAGGCGGCGGGTGCCGAGCAGGGCGATGACGGTCGCCGTGGTGGTCACCGCGCCGAGGATCACGTACATCAACGCGAGCTGCACGCGAACGGCGTCGAGCGGATCGACCCCGGCGAGGATCAGGCCGGTCATCGCGCCCGGCAGCACGACGATCCCCAGGGCCTTGATGCGCTCGACGTCGGGCGCGATCCCGGTGCGCAGCACGTTGCGGACCGTCGGGCGGACCGCCTGCTGCCACGGGAGTCCGAGCGCGAGGCGCGCCTCCAGGTCGGCGCGGCGCTCGGCCACCGCGTCGACCAGGCGGCGGACGGTGACGACGCTCGCCGCCAGCGAGTTGCCCACCACCATACCGGCCAGCGGCACCACGGTGCGGCCCTCGACCGGGAAGATCCCCAGCGCGAAGAGCAGGCCCAGGCCCGCGACGGCGCTGGCGATCAGCGCCACCAGCGCCACGCCGAAGACGCCCGGCAGCTGCGGCGCCCGGCGGGTGATGGTCAGCGCGGCGAAGAGGATCATCCCCACGACCCAGGCGAAGGACCAGCCGATCCACGTGTCCGGGTCGACGATGATCCCCAGCGCGGCGCCGACCAGCAGCAGCTGGGCCAGCGACCGGACGACCGCCACGACGAGATCGCGCTCCAGCCGCAGCCGTTGCCGGAAGCTCAACACGCCGACGGCGGCGACCATGATCAGCGATCCCGCCAGGCCCCACCAGCTGACGTCGCCGCTCATGCGGCCACCAGGCGACCCTCGTCGATCTCGACGACCCGATCGCCCAATCGCCGGGCCTGCCCGCGGTCGTGGCTGACGAGCACGATCGGCACGCCCTCGGCGGCGAGACCGCGGGCGAGCTGCTCGATCAGCGCCGACGCCGCGGGGTCCAGCGCCGAGGTCGGCTCGTCCATCAGCAGCACGCGCGGCCGGGTGCCCAGGGCGCGCGCCAGGCAGGCGCGCTGGGCCTCGCCGCCCGACAGCGTCCCGGCGTCGCGCGTGAGGAACGCCGCCGGCAGGCCGGCGCGCTCCAGCAGCGCGTCGAGCGGGTCCAGAGGCCGGGCGACCTCGAGGTTGTCGGCGACCGTCCCGGGGAAGAGCACGGGCGCCTGGAACACCATGCCGACCTCGCGGCGGTGTGCGAGCACGTCGCGCGTGGTCAGGTCCTCGCCGCGGTAGCGCACGGTTCCCTCGGTCGGCGCCTCCAGGCGGTTCAACAGCCGCAGCAGCGTCGACTTGCCGGCGCCCGACGGACCCTCCAGCACGGTGATGCCGTCGCTGGGCAGGGAGAGCGACACGGCGTCCAGCCGCGGGCGCTGCACGCCCGCCACGGTCACCGCCTCGAGCTCGAACAGGGCCACGGGGCGCATCATGGCGCCCCGTGGCTCGCGCGGTCACCCCGTGGGCGCCGCCGCCCGGTCGGGGTTCCAGGAGTAGGCGTAGTCCGGGTTGTCGTGGTCGCGCCACAGCGCCGCGAGCTTCAGCGGCTTGAACGTGTCCCACATGATCGCCAGCTCGTCGGTGTGCGTCTTGCCCAGGGCCTTCTCGACGGCGCCCGGCTGCGGCCCGTGCGGCAGGCCCGACGGGTGCAGCGTGAGGGAGCCGACGCCGACGCCCTTGCGCGCGGCGTAGTCGCCGTCGGCGTAGAACATCACCTCCTCGGACTGGATGTTCGAGTGGTGATAGGGCAGCGGCACGGCCTGCTCGTCCCAGTCGAGCATCCGGGGCGCGAAGGTGCAGATCACGAAGTTCGGGCCCTGGAAGGTCTGGTGGGCGGGCGGCGGCAGGTGCAAGCGCCCGGCGCGCGGCTCGAAGTCGTCGGCGTTGAAGGTGTAGGGGAACACGTAGCCGTCCCAGCCGACGACGTCGAAGGGGTGACGGTCCAGCAGGTATGCCTGGACGCCGTCACGCACCCGCACGGTGAGCAGGAACTCGCCCGCCTCGTCGTGGGTCTCGACCTCGATCGGGCCGTGGAAGTCGCGTTGGGAGTACGGGGCGTGCTCCAGCAATTGGCCGTAGCGGTTGCGGTAGCGGTTGGGCGTCTCGATCTCGCCCGGCGTGTGGAAGCACACCCAGAACTGCGCGGCGCCCGGGTCGGCCTCGAAGCGGTAGGTCGTGCCGCGGGGGACGACGAGGTAGTCGCGCTCGCGGAACTCCACCGGGCCGAAGTTCGTGCGCAGCTTGCCGCTGCCGCGATGGATGTAGAAGACCTCGTCGCCCTCGCCGTTGCGATGGAAGGACTCCTGCGGCTCGGTCGGCTTGGCGATCGAGACCTCGATGTCGCTGTTGTACATCAACAGCTGGCGGCCGGTGAGCGGGTCGCCCCCGGCGGGCATCGCGTTGGCGTCGGCCAGGCGATGCACGTGGGTGTCGGGCACCCACTCCTCGCGCCGGATCGGCGCGAAGGCGCCGACCTCGGCGATCCGGCACGGCGAGTTGAGGTGGTACAGGATCGTCTCGTTGCCGCTGAAGCCCTCGTAGCCGAGGACCTCCTCGGTGAGCAGGGCGCCCAGGGGACCGGTCCCGTTGCCGTCGCCGCGGAACTGCACGTGGCGCTTGGGAGGGACGCTGCCGAGGCTGACGTAGCGCATGGGGAGACCGTACTCCTCGTGCTAGAGGTTTCCGCGGCGGTCCTGCTCGCGCTCCAGGGCCTCGAAGAGGGCCTTGAAGTTGCCGTCGCCGAAGCCGCGGGCGCCGTGGCGCTCGATGACCTCGAAGAAGACGGTCGGGCGGTCGCCGACGGGCTTGGTGAAGATCTGCAGCAGGTAGCCGTCGTCGTCGCGGTCGACGAGGATGCCCTGGGCGCGCAGGTCGGCCAGCATGTCCTTGACCTCGGGCACGCGGGCGGGGACCTCGTCGTAGTAGGCGTCCGGGATCGTCAGGAACTCGACGCCGCGGCGGCGCAGCTCGGCGACCGTGCCGACGATGTCGCGGGTGGCGACCGCCAGGTGCTGGGCGCCCGGGCCCTCGTAGAACTCCAGGTACTCGTCGATCTGCGACTTCCGCTTGGCCTCCGCCGGCTCGTTGATCGGGAACTTGACGACGCCGTTGCCGCTGCTGACGACCTTCGACATGAGGGCCGAGTACTCGGTGGAGATCGCCTCGTCGGTGAAGTGGAGCATCTCCTTCATGTTGAAGACCTCCTCGTAGTACTTCACCCACGGATCCATGCGCTCGACGTTGCCGACGATGTGGTCGAGCGCGAGGAGCATCCCCGTGTCCTCGCTGCCGTTGGACTGCGCCACGTAGCCGGGCAGGAAGGCGCCGGTGTAGCCGGTGCGCTCGACGAAGGTGTGCAGCGTCTCGCCGTAGGTCTTGATCGTCGCCAGGCGGACGGTGCCGTGCTCGTCGGTGAGCGCGTGGGGCTCGACGACGCCCTCGGCGCCGCGCGTCGTCGCCTCGTGCCAGGCGCGATCGACGGACGGGACGCTCAGGGCGATGACCTTCACGCCGTCGCCGTGCTGGCGCTGGTGCTCGGCGATGGGGGAGTCGCTGTGCAGCGCGCCGGTCAGGACGAGGCGGATGCGGCCCTGGCGCAGCACGTAGGAGGCGCGGTCGCGCGCGCCGGTCTCGAGGCCGGAGTAGGCGACGAGCTGGAAGCCGAAGGCGTGCGCGTAGTAGTAGGCGGCCTGCTTCGCATTGCCGACGAACAGCTCGACGTGGTCGATGCCGTTGAGCGGCATGTAGTCCTTGGTGGACTCGGGCGTGCCGGTGGGCTGGACGGCGGTCTCGGGCGTCATGGTGGAATGATCCGCCGGTAAAGAGCCCGCTGCAATGACGATCCGTTGCGCCTCTGGCGGATATGGTGGCGAAATGGACGACATCGACCGCAAGATCGTTGCGCTGCTGCGCCAGAACGCCCGGCGGTCCTTCCAGGACATCGGCAGCCAGGTCGCGCTGAGCGCGCCGGCGGTCAAGCGCCGGGTCGATCGCCTCGAGGACGGCGGGGTCATCCGGTCCTACGCGGCCGTCGTCGACCCGGCGGCCATGGGCTGGCACACGCACGCGATCGTCGCCCTCTACTGCGAGGGCCGCATGTCAGGCGGCGAGGTCCGCACAGCGATCGAGCCGCACCCCGAGGTCGAGGCGGCCTACACGGTCGCCGGCGAGGCCAGCGCGATCATCCACCTGCGCGCGGCCGACACCGAGCACCTCGAGCAGGCGCTCGAGCGGTTGCGGGACACGCCGGGCGTGACGCGGACGCACACGCAGGTGGTGCTGTCGACGCTGTTCGAGCGGCCGGTGGCGTAGGGGGGCTGGTGCGCGCGTTGATGGCGCGCTGCTCGGGCGTTGGTCGTGCTGCGGGGGCTTGGCGTTGTTGGCGCGCTGCTCGGGCGTTGGTCGTGCTGCGGCGCGTGGTCCGGTCATCACCGACGAGTGCGCCTGAGGTGCCCGGACGCTGGTCTGTCCTCCGCGGGGCGTTCGCGTGCCGGGCGGGCGTCCGTGGGGCGAGACGCACTTCGGCGTTGTATCTCAACGTCCAGGTGCGTTTCGACCGCTCTGGGGGACCCGGCGCGCATCGAGGGACGAATGAACCGGGTATAGCCCGGTTCATTCGTCCCTCGACGCACCGCAGGTCGCGCGCGGGCGACCGTCAACGCCCGAACCACCCGCCCCAGCGCCCGCGGAGGACACCGGGCGGCGGCGCCCGCACCAGGCACACTCGTCATCGCCGACCAACCACGCCGCGCAGCACGACCCGCGCCGCGCGCTGAGCGCCAGGGCGCCGCGCACCATCACCACCGCGCCCACACCTACGCCGCCACCTCCGGCGCCATCGAGACCACGCCCGCCTCGATCTCCTGCTCCAGAGGCGGCTCCACCCCCGGACGCGCCAGCGGCCCGACCGCGATGAAGGCGATCGTCGCGCCCACCGCCGCGGCGACCATCAGCCACCAGGCGTCGCGGAAGGCGTCGACGGCGTCGGCCGGCGACGGCGTCCCGACCACGGCGACGAGGATGGCGATGCCGAGTGCGGAGCCGAGCTGCCGCGACATCGTCAGCACGGCGCTCCCGGTCGCCAGCCGTGTCGGCGGCAACTGCGCCGTCGCGGCGCCGGCGAGCGCGGGGTTGACGAAGCCGACGCCGGCGCCGCCGATGATCATGCCGGGTAGGTAGTCGCCGGCGAAGTTCTGGTCGGCGCCCAGTCGCGTCGCGAAGAGCACGCCGCCGATCGCGAACAGGGTCGTGCCCATCGCGCCCACGGCGCGCGGGCCGATCCTCCCGCTGAGGATGCCGCCGCCGACCGCGAAGATCGCCGCGGTCGCCGGGCCCGGCGAGATCATCAGCCCCGCGGTCAGCGCGCTCTCGCCCCAGACCTCGGTGAGGAACAGGACGCTGCCCAGCAGCATCGCGGCGAAGCCCACGAAGAACAGCAGCCCGGCGACGTTCGCGGCGGCGAACGCGCGGACGCGCAGCAGCTCGGGCTCGACGACGGGCACCTCGACGCGGCCTGACCGCACCGCGAAGACGACCGAGAGCACGAGCGCCACGAGCAGCAGGCCCAGCACGCGCCCGCTCGTCCAGCCCCAGTCGGGGCCCTGCACGATCGCGCCGATCAGCGTGCCGACCGCTCCCGTCAGGACCACCGAACCCAGCGCATCGGGCCGCGGGGCGTCGGTCTCGCGGATCTCGCCGAGGACCCGGGCGCCCGCCACGATCGCGATCACGCCGACCGGCAGGTTCACCAGGAACACCCAACGCCACGAGAGCTCGACCAGCAGCCCGCCGATGACCGGGCCCGCCGCCGCGGCCGTCCCACCGACCGCCGCCCACAGGCCGAGGGCCAGCCCGCGCTTCTCGGCCGGGAACTCGGGCAGCAGCAGGCCCAGCGACGCGGGCATCAGCAGCGCTGCGCCCGCGGCCTGCACCACCCGCGCGCCCACGAGCACGCCGACCGACGGCGCCGCCGCACACGCGGCCGAGGCCACCGTGAACAGCGCGAGGCCGCCGAGGAACGCGCGCTTGCGCCCGACGCGATCGGCCCAGCGCCCGGCGGGAACCAGCAGCGCGGCGAACACGATGGCGTAGGCGTTGAGCACCCACGAGAGGCTCGCCAGCGACGTGCCCGCGAAGTCGCGCTGCAGGTCGGGGAACGCGATGTTGACGATGAACAGGTCGAGGCTGGCGACGAAGACCCCGACCGACACGATGGCGGCGACGCGCCCGCGGCGGCTCATGATGCGAATGGCTCCAGTGCGGCGTGGATCAGTTGCGTGACGAGACCGGGACCACCGTAGCGGCCTCGGTCGCATCATGCAACTCACCCACGGGCGCGGAGACCGGCGCCTCGCCATCGCCGGGCGCATCGTGCGCTGCGCGGCGCGCCTCGCGGCGCACGATCACCACGACCGACGCGATCACCAGCGCCATGCCGGCCACCGTGGCCGCCGCAATCCGCTCGTCCAGGAAGATCGCCCCGAGGGCGACCGCGATCGCCGGGTTCACGTAGGCGTAGGTCGACACCTGCGAGATCGGCGCATGCGCCAGGAGGTACGCGTAGCACGTGAAGGCGACGATCGAGCCCACGACCACGAGGTAGGCGAACGCCGCGATCGACTTGCCCGAGAACGCGCCGACGTCGACGTCGCCGCCCTCGCCGAGCGCCAGCCCGCCGGCACAGGCGACGAGCCCGCCGATGAGCAACTGCCAGCCCGTGGCGAGGATCGGGTCGGCGGGCATCCTCACCCGCTGCGCGATCACCGAGCCCAAGCCCCAGCACGCTGCGGCCAGCACGATCAGCAGGGTCATCCCGAGCGGCACGCTGTCGGGCCGGCCGCCGGGCAGCAGCAGGATCCCCACCCCGACGAAGCCGAGCGCGACGCCGCCGAGCGTCATCGGCGCCACGCGGTCGCCGCTCACCGTCCGGTACAGCACGATCCACAGCGGCACGGTCGCGACCAGCAGCGCGGCCAGGCCCGAGGGCACGTCCTGCTCGGCGACGGTGACGAGCCCGTTGCCGCCCGCCGCCAGCAGCGTCCCGACCACCGCGCAGGCCAGCAGCTGCGGCCCAGGGAGCCGCAAGGCACTCGGGCCTCCGCGCCGCGCAGCGATCACCGCCAGCATCGCGCCGCCGGCCAGGACGAACCGCACGCCGGCGCCGAGCGCGGGCGGCACGGTCTCGACCATCAACCGGATCGCCAGATAGGTCGATCCCCAGATGAGGTAGATCGCGCCGAGCGCCGACCACACCCGCCACTCCCGGGGACGGGAGAGGATCGTGGCGGTGGGATCGGCGCTTCGGCGCATCCGTCCCGTGGCTACCCGCGCGCGAACGCGGGGCGCCAGCGGGCGTCCGCTCCCACACGCCGGAGGAGTTCCCGGCGCCGGCCGGCACGCGCCGCCACGTCGGCGGCGTGCACCCGGAGGAGGGCGACCAGGTCGGCGGTGGGGGCGAAGGGGTCGGCCGCGATGCGGCCGTCGTCGAGCGACAGCGCGGCGACCGGTCGGCCGTCGCGCTCGGCCAGCAGCACGCGGCCGCGCAGCGGGCGGCGACTGTCCAGTGCGGCCAGGCGCTGGAGCGTCGCGGCGTCGTCGGGGTAGGCGGGCCGGATGACGACGGCGTCGGCGAAGGCTGAAGGGGAGGCGAAGGGGGAGAGGGCGCTGCCGGACATGACCAGGATGATGGCCTTCAGCAGCCAGTAGCTCAAATGACATTTGGTGACTGGCACAGTAAGTTGCGCTTATGCTTGACGTCCGCCGCCTGCGCGTGCTCCGCGAGGTCGCGTCGCACGGCTCCTTCTCCGCCGCCGCCGAGGCCTTGTCCTACACGCAGTCGGCGGTCTCCCAGCAGATCGCCGCGCTCGAGCGCGAGGCCGGATCGCGGCTGGTGGAGCGCAGCGCCCGCGGCGTGCGGATGACCGACGCCGGCCGCGCGCTGGTCTGCCACGCCGACGCGATCCTCGCCCGCCTGGCCGATGCCGAGGACGAGCTCCACGCCATCGCCGGCCTGCGTGGCGGCCGCCTGCGCCTGGCCGCCTTCCCCAGCGCGTGCTCGACGCTGATGCCGCTCGCCGTCGCCCGGTTCCGCGAGCGCCACCCGGGCGTCGACCTCTCGCTGCATCCGGCCGAGCCCGAGGACGGGCTGCGCATGCTGCGTACGGGCGAGGCGGACATCGCGCTGTCGATCGAGGCGACGTTCGCGCCCCCAGGGCCCAGCGACATCGACACGGTCACGCTGCTCGACGATCCCATGTACATCATGGTGCACCGGGATCACCCGATGGCTGGGCGCGCGCGGCTGCGACTCGCCGACCTGGCCGACGACTCGTGGATGGTCGGTACCACCGGCACCTGCCCCGACGTGAGCATCTTCCTGCGCGCCTGCCAGGCGGCGGGCTTCGAGCCGCGCATCGCCTTCAACCTGGACGACTACCACGCGATCCAGGGCTTCGTCGCCGCCGGGATGGGCGTGTCGTTCATCCCCGACCTCGCGCTCGTCGCCGTCCGCGACGACGTCATCGTCCGCTCCCTCGGCGCGCGGCCGCCCGTGCGCCGGATCGTCGCCACGACGCTGTCTGACGCGTTCCGGTCGCCCGCCAAGCAGGCCATGCTCGACGTGCTCGCCGAGGTCTCCGGCGAGTTCGGCACGCGACGCACCGAGCTCGCACTGGCATCCTGAGGCCCTTGCCGGGCACGATCTTCACCGTCGGACACTCCTCGCATCCGCTCGAGGGGCTGGTCGAGCTGCTGCGCGCCCACGGGATCGTGCAGGTCGCCGACGTGCGCCGCTGGCCGCGCTCGCGCCGCCATCCGCACTATGACGACGACGCGCTGGCGGTCGAGCTGGCCCCGCGCGGCATCGCCTACGCGCACCTGCCCGAGCTCGGCGGCCACCGCGATCCCGTCCCGGGCTCGCGGAACGACGGCTGGGAGCTCGAGGCCTTCCGCGGCTACGCCGACCACGTGCTCTCGGGCGAGTTCAGCCGCGGCGTCGTCCGCCTGGAGGCGCTGGCGACGGCGCGCCGGACGGCGATCATGTGCGCCGAGGCCGCGTGGCAGAAGTGCCACCGGCGGCTGCTGGCCGACGCGCTGGCGGTCCGCGGCTGGGAAGTCCTCCATGTCGGTCCGGACGCGAAGCTCGACACCCACGTCGTCACCGACTTCGCCGTCGTCGAGGACGGCGTGCCGCGCTACCCGGCCGCGCAGCTCGGGCTGAACTTCTAGACGATCGGGGTGCTGAGGCGGCCGAGCCCGGGCGCCTCGATCGTCACCGTGTCGCCGGGCGCCAGCCAGCGCGCCTCGCCGCCGAGACCGCCCTCGGCGTTGATCTCCAGCAGGCAGCCGCCGTCGAGCGTGCCCGAGCCCAGGATGTCGCCCGGGCGCAGGTGCGTCTCCTTCGCCGCGTGGGCGACCAGCTGCGGCCAGCTCCAGTGCATGACGCCGGCGTCGCTGCTGACGATCTGCTCGCCGTTGAGCGCGGCCGTGGCGGTCAGCTGCAGGCGGCCGTCCTGGAGCGGGAGCTCGTCGGGCGTGACGAGCCACGGCCCGATCGACGTCGCGAAGTCCTTGCCCTTGGCCGGGCCGAGCCCGACCTCCATCTCCGCGCGCTGGAGGTCGCGCGCGCTCCAGTCGTTGAGCAGCGTGAAGCCGGCGATCTCGCCGCCCTCGCCGATGACCGCGGCGATCTCCAGCTCGAGATCGAGCCACTCGCAGCCCTCGGGGCGGCGCACGGGCGTGCCGGGGCCCTGGATGGAGGCGGGGTTGGAGAAGTAGAACGTCGGCGCCGCGTACCAGGCCGCGGGGATGGCGTCGCGGCCCCGCAGGCGCGACCCCGTGGCCACGTGACCCTCGTAGGCGTAGAAGTCGCGGACGCTCGGCGGGTCGGCGATCGGCGCGAGCAGCAGCACGTCGCCGAGGGCGTGGTCGCGGCCGGTCGGGGCGTGGCCGTCGCCGCGCAGCCAGTCGAGCATGGACCGTGCCGCGAGCTCCACGACGCGGATGTCGTCGCCCATTCCGTCGAGCCGTCCGACGCGGACGGTGCCATGGGGGTCGTGGAACGTCACCAAACGCATGGGCGCGCACGGTACTGCCATAGTGACCGCGTGGCGTCGCTCAACGTCGAAGCCGTGCAGGAGATCTTCGTCGCGTTCGAGCATCGCGACGCCGAGGCGGTCGTGCGCCTGTGCGCGCCGGACGTCGTGTTCGAGCCCGTGACGGCTCGCGTGGCCGGCGGTGGCGAGCCATACCGCGGCCACGACGGCATGCGCGCCTATCTCGCCGACGTCGCTCGCGTGTGGCAGGAGCTGCGTCCCACGCCGGACGAGTACCACGAGGGCGAGGACGGCATCGTGGTCGCGACGGGACGGGTCTACGCCTGGGGCGCCGGCCGCGTGGTGGACTCTCCCGCGGGCTGGCTGTTCCGACTCCGCGACGGACGGATGGTCTACGGGCGGGTCTTCGAGACCTCATCGGGCGCGCTCGAGGCGGCCGGGATGCGCCGATGAGGGGCCGCGAACGATGAGCGGAGCGGCGCGAAGCTAGAGCGTCTCGAGCAGCGCGACGACGCGCCGCCCGATCTCGTCACGCGTCGCTCGCACCTCGTCGACCGAGCGACCCCTGGGGTCGGGCACGTCCCAGTCGACGTAGCGCTTGCCGGGGATGTACGGGCAGGCGTCGCCGCAGCCCATGGTCACGACGACGTCGGCCTGCTCGGCGATCTCGCGAGTCAGGCGGCGGGGGCGCACCTCCGCCAGATCCAGCCCGAGCTCGCCCATGACCTCGACGACCTCGGGGTGCACGCGCCCGTCGGGGTCGGCGACGCTGCCGGCCGAGAGGGCGGCGTGGCGGCCGCCGGCGGCCTGCTCGAACAGGGCACGGCTCATCTGGGAGCGGCCGGCGTTGTGCAGGCACACGAACAGGACCGCGGACATCAGGCCGGCACCGCTCCGGTCGGCGTCCGCGGCGTGCGGACGTACTGATAGGCGGCGGCGCCGGCCGTCGCGCCGACGACGGGCCCGACGACGTAGATCCAGAAGTGCGTCCACGTCCCGGAGGCCAGCGCGGGGCCGAACGAGCGGGCCGGGTTCATGCTCGCACCCGACACGCCGCCGCCGACGAGGATGTCGAGGGTCACGACGCCGCCGATCGCGATCGCCGCCCCGGCCCCGACGGCCCGAGTGTCGGTCGCGACGGCGATGATCACGAACATCAGCAACGCGCTCAGCAGGGCCTCGTAGACCAGCGCGGTGGGCGTGCCCACCGCGGCGACGTTCGCGCCCAGCCCGCCGGGAGCATCCGGCCAGGCCGCCAGCAGCACGCCGCCCGCGGCCGCGGCGCCGACGAGCTGGGCGGCGATGTACGCCGCCGCCTCCCGGCGCGGGAAGTGCCGGGTGACGGTGAAGGCGATCGTCACCGCCGGGTTGATGTGCGCGCCGGAGAGGTGGCCGGTGGCGTAGATCAGCGCCATGATCGCCAGACCCGAGACCGCGGCCTGCGCGGGGAGGCCGAGGATCGCGTGGTGGGATGCGGCGGCCGCGGCCGCCCCACCGACGCAGAAGACCAGCGCGAACGCCGCGATCGCCTCGGTGACGGTGCGGCGCGCCAGATCGGGCGGTCCGCCGATCTCGCTCACGATGCCTTGCGCGCGCGCACGATCGCGGAGGAGGCGTGCGCGTGGACGCGGTGCGTCTCGGTGATCTCGACGTCGGCGAAGCCGGCCGCCCGCAGGCCGCGCTCGAACTCGGCGCGCGTGAGCGCCCCGGCGATGCAGCCCGTCCAGGCGGCCATGTCGGCGCGCGTGGCCGCGTCCATGTCCGGGTCGGCCACGACGTCGGAGACGGCGAAGCGGCCGCCCGGCTTGAGCACGCGGGCCGCCTCGGCGAACACCACGTCCTTGTCGCCGGCGAGGTTGATGACGCAGTTGGAGATCACCACGTCGACGGCGCCGTCGGGCAACGGGACATCCTCGATGTAGCCCTTCAGGAACTCGACGTTCTCGGCGCCCGCCTTGGCCGCGTTGGCACGAGCGAGCTCGAGCATCTCGTCGGTCATGTCCAACCCGTAGGCCTTGCCCGTCGGGCCGACGCGCCGAGCGGAGAGCAGCACGTCGGCGCCCGCACCGGAGCCGAGGTCCAGGACGACCTCGCCCGCGTGCAGGTCGGCGACGGCGGTCGGCACGCCGCAGCCCAGCGACGCCGACACGGCGTCGGCCACCGCGCCGTCGGCCTCGACGCGCTCGACGCCCTCGTAGAGCGCGTCGCCGAAGACCTGCGCGCCGCCCGCGTCGGTCAGCGAGATCTCGGCGCCGCAGCCGCCGCCTCCGCAACAGCCCGACGAGGTGCCCGACGCCGCAGCACGCGCGCTCGCCGCGTAGCGCTCGCGGACGACCTCGCGGAGGTCGGGGGTCAGCTCAGCCATGCCATCAGCTCCTTGGTCGAATCCGGGACGGGGAAGTAGTAGGCCCAGAGCCCGCGCCGCTCGGTCGCGATCACGCCCGCGTCGACGAGCACCCGCAGGTGCTTGGACAGCGCCGGTTGCGACATGTCGAAGAGCGGCAGCAGCTCGCACTGGCAGACCGCCTCGGGGGCCGCCTGGCGCAACGTGTCGACGATGCGCAGGCGCGTCGGGTCGGCCAGCGCCTTGACGGTCGCGGCCAGCGCGACGGCCGCGCCGGCGCCGAGATCGGGCTGCACGGGAGCGACGCAGCAACCGCCGCTCTGGCGCTCGCGCGGCCGCAGGACGGGGAGGGCGGCGCTCATGCCACCGACGTTACACAACCATCTGGTTATGAGCAAGCCGCCTGGTTATCGATGGCCTCCGGGCAGGTCGATCCGGCGTGGACGCCGATCGGTGCCGTCATCCCCATGGGGTGATGCGCCGCGGGCCACTGTCGATGAGCCTCGACGGCACGTCACCGGGAACCGAAGGAGCACATGATGAGCCAGCCGTTCAAGGGCAAGATCAACGTCGACATCCGTGACTCGGTCCCGGACTGGTCGCCGTTCGAGCCACCGAAGGCGCCCGACGGCGCACCGAGCGTCGTGTACATCGTCCTCGACGACGTCGGGTTCTCCGCCATGAACAGCTACGGCGGTCCGATCGAGACCCCGAACATCGACCGGGTCGTCGAGAGCGGCGTGCGCTACACGCAGTTCCACACGACGGCCCTGTGCTCGCCGACGCGGTCATGCCTGCTGACGGGGCGCAACCACACGCGCAACGGCATGGCGTGCATCACCGAATGCGCCAGCGGGTTCCCGAACGCCAACGGGGTGATCCCGCCCGAGAACGGCCAGATCCAGCAGATCCTCGCCGAGCAGGGGTGGAACACCTACATGGTCGGCAAGTGGCACCTGTGCCCTGAGGCCGAGATGAACCTCGCCTCCACGCGGCGCAACTGGCCGAACGGACGCGGTTTCGAGCGCTGGTACGGCTTCCTCGGCGCCGAGACCAACCAGTGGTTCCCCGAGTTGGTCTACGACAGCCATCCGGTCGATCCGCCACGGACGCCGGAGGAGGGCTACCACCTGACGGTCGATCTCACCGACAAGGCGCTGGAGTTCATCAAGGACGCCAAGGTGCTGGCGCCCGACAAGCCGTTCTTCCTCTACTACGCCCCGGGCGCGTGCCACGCCCCGCACCACGCCCCCAAGGAGTGGATCGACCGCTTCAAGGGACGCTTCGACATGGGCTACGAGGCGCTGCGCGAGCAGACGCTCGCCCGCCAGAAGGAGCTGGGCATCGTCCCGCCCGGCACCGAGCTGCCGCCGCTGAACCCGATCGGGACGCCCGAGACGCGTACCGGGCCCGACGGGCAGCCCTTCCCGGCCGTGGACTACACGCGGCCGTGGGACTCCCTGTCTGCCGAGGAGCAGCGGCTGTTCAGCCGGATGGCCGAGGTCTACGCCGGCTTCCTGGCGCACGCCGACGCGCAGATCGGCCGGCTGCTGGACTACCTCGAGGAGACCGGCCAGCGCGAGAACACGATGGTCGTCCTGGTCTCCGACAACGGCGCCAGCGGCGAGGGCGGCCCCAACGGGTCGGTCAACGAGAACAAGATCGCCAACGGCATCCCGGATGACATCCAGGAGAACCTCGCGATGCTCGACGAGCTCGGCAGCCCCAAGACCTACAACCACTATCCCAACGGCTGGGCGATGGCCTTCAACACGCCGTTCAAGATGTGGAAGCGCTACGAGTTCAACGGCGGCACGACGGACCCGTGCATCATCTCCTGGCCCGCCGGCATCAAGGCCAGGGGCGAGCTCCGTGAGCAGTACCACCACGCCGTCGATCTGGTTCCGACGATGCTCGACGTGCTCGGCGTCGAGCCGCCCGCGACGATCGCGGGCCACGAGCAGAGCCACTTCGACGGCGTGAGCATGCGCTACAGCTTCGACAGCGGCCCGCTGCCCAGCGCCCGGGACACGCAGTTCTTCTCGATGCTCGGCTCGCGCAGCATCTGGCACGACGGCTGGAAGGCGGTCACCACCCACCCCACGCTCAGCGGCTGGGACGCCTTCAACAAGGACACGTGGGAGCTCTACCACGTCGAGGTCGATCGCTCCGAGCTGCACGACCTCGCCGCCGAGGAGCCCGAGCGGCTCCAAGAGCTGATCAACCTGTGGTACGCCGAGGCCGGCGCCAACGACGCGTTCCCGCTCGACGACCGCTCCCCCTTGGAGCTCCTGACGACTCCGCGACCGATGCTGTCGCAGCCGCGCGACCGCTATGTCTACTACCCCGGTCTCGCCGACGTGCCGGAGTCCCAATCGGTCAACATCCGCAATCGCTCCTACGCGGTCGCGGCAGTGGTCGACATCCCGGAGCCCGGAGCCGAAGGCGTGCTCTTCGCCCACGGCGCGCGGTTCGGCGGCCACGCGCTCTACGTCAAGGACAACCGCCTGCACTACGTCTACAGCTTCGTCGGCAGCGTCGAGCAGAAGATCGTCGCGGATACGGAGCTGCCGACCGGCGAGGACCTGATCCTGTCGGCCGCCTTCGAGAAGGAGGGCGAGGATCCGCCCGGCGTCGCGGTCGGCACGCTCTCGCTGTTCCACGGCGACGAGAAGGTCGGCGAGGGTCGCATCAAGACCCAGCCGGGCAAGTTCACGCTCGGCGGCGAGGGCCTGTGCGTCGGGCGCGACAGCAGCGATCCCGTCACCGGCGACTACCCCGGCGAGGCGCCGTGGGCGTTCACGGGCGGCACGATCAACCGCGTGGCCATCGACGTCAGCGGCGAGCCCTACGTCGACCTGGAGCGCGAGGCCGTCGCCATGATGGCCCGGGAGTAGCGGTCGGCGCCCGCCGGGGAGTCGGCGCTCGCCTCATCCGGATCAACCGGTGAGCGCGGGCACGTTCCCCGGCGACGGCGCGGGCGGCACGGGGGCGACCGCCGGCCGGGGCGCCAGCCGCGCGGTGACCACGTGGCTGACGACGACGGCCACGATCACGACCGGCATGACGTTCGTGCCGTCGGTCCCGAGCAGCAGCGTCGCCAGAAGCGTGGAGGTGAGCGGCAGCTTGAGCATCGTGGTGCACATCGCTCCGATCCCCATCGCCACGGCCGGGATCAACGGCAGCCCGGGGAGATGGGAGGCCGCGATGCCCGCGGCCGCGCCCAGGAACATCGCGGGGAACACGGGCCCGCCGCGGAAGCTGCTGAGCGAGAGGGCGTAGGCCAGGCCCTTGGCGGCGACGAGTGCCAGCAGCGCGCCGACCGACCAGGTCGAAGCGCTGCCGATCAGCGGCCCGAGCGCCGACTGCCCGGAGAACAGGACCTCGGTGGCGGGCTTGTCGGTCGCCTGGCCGAAGGCGACCGCCAGCCCGCCGATCAGCAGGCCGACTACGGGCATGGCCATCAGCATGCGCCCTTCCACGTGTGCCCGGACCGTCACGGCCAGCAGCGTGATCCCGCGACCCAGGAGCGGCGCGACCAGCCCGAACGCGAGCGCCCAGGCCAGCCAGGTGCCCGTCGGGTGACCCACGCGGGGAAGGCCGCCGATCGCCAGGCTCAGCGTCCCGAAGCCGGTGAGGGAGTCCAACCCGATGAAGACCAGCGAGCCGACGCCGGCCGCCAGCAGCCCCGGCACGAGGACCACGCCGAGCATCGGGCCGCCGAGGCCGGAGGCCTCCAGCAGCAGGAACGCGCCCAGCAGCGGGGAGCCCAGCAGCGAGCTGATCGCGGCGAAGCTGCCGGCGGCGGCGACGATGGTCGCCGCCTGGTCTGGCGCATCGCGGGCGGCGAGGCGCACGGCCAGCACGCCCAGGCCGCTGCCGATCAGGATCAGCGGCGCCTCGGGGCCCAGCACGGCGCCCAGGCCGAGCGTCGCCAGAGCGGCCGCGAAGATCCCGGGCAGGTCGATCGGCGCAGTCGCGCCGCCGGCATGAAAGCCGTCGGCCGGTGAGTGCCCACCGGTGCCGGGCAGGCGGGTGATGGCCAGCGCCGTCAGCAGCCCCGACAGCGCGAGGATCGGCAGCGGCCACCACGCCGGCGTGGTGTCGAAGCCGAGCTGGCCGGGGAGGTCGTCGAAGAGCTCGGTCTGCAGCACGGCGACGAGCTTGAGGAAGCCGTAGGCCAGGGCGGAGACGGGGATCCCGATCAGCCCCGCGACGACGAGGAGCTGGACGTAGCTCCTGCTCCGAAGCACCACGAGCGGATCGGGCATCGGCTCAGTACAGCCCGGCCGCGGACGTCGGGGCATCACCCCGACCGGGTGATGCGCGGCGGAGGCGCTCGCGGCCACCATCGGGGGAACCGACCGAGACGACGAAGGAGCAGACATGGCGATCGGGCCCGTACAGCTGATCGTGCTGGGGTTCAACCAGCCCGACTTCCACGGCGAGATCATCGCCGAGCTCGAGCGACTGCGCGAGAGCGACACGGTGCGCGTCATCGACGCGCTGGTCGTGTACAAGGACGCTGCCGGAGAGCTCGAGGTCGAGCACCTGAGCAACCTCAGCGAGGCCGAGGCCGTCGAGCTCGGGAGCACCGTCGCGGCGCTGGTCGGGCTCGGGATCGCGGGCGAGGAGGGGATGGCCGCCGGTGCCGAGGCGGGCGCCGAGGCAGCGCTGGGCGGCATCGACGTCTTCGGTGACGCCGACGAGTGGGACGTCCTCGCCGAGATCCCCAACGACACGGCCGCGGCGCTCCTGCTGCTCGAGCACCACTGGGCCGTGCCGCTGCGCGACGCGGTCGCGCGCGCCGGCGGCTTCCGCGTCTCCGACGGGTTCATCAGCCCGGTCGACCTCGTGGCCATCGGCCTGATGGAGGCCGAGGAGGCACAGCAGCTGGCCGCCCTCGAGCCTGCCGGCGCCGGCAGCACTTCCTGATCCACCGTCCACCACCCGAGAGGGGCACCACATGTTGGGAGCACGTCGCGTCGCACGACGCACCGGCCGGCGAACCGCACGGCGCACCTCGCGCCGTCGTTAGCGGGTCAGCGACCGTGCCGGCGAGGGCGGATCCCTCGCCGGCGCGCGGTCCCGCCGAGACTCCGCGACGGCGGCCGCGCGCCCGCGCCCACTTCCAGCGTCGCGCATCGCGCGCGATCACCAACCGTCACGTCTTCCGCTACCTCGCGAGCGCGACCTTCGTCGTGTCGGTGGCGGCGGGCGTGCTCGTGTGGCTCATCGACCGCCGGGACTTCGCCACGCTGGGCGACGCGCTGTGGTGGTCGCTCGTCACGCTCTCCACCGTCGGCTACGGCGACATCGTGCCGCACAGCGCCTGGGGGCGCGTGATCGGGTCGGTGGTGATCGTCGTCGGCGTCACCTTCCTCTCGCTCCTGACGGCCACGATCACCTCGTTCTTCGTGTCGGCTGACCAGGCGGATCGCGCTGCCGACGACGACACCCTCGGCGTGCTCGAGGAGATCCGCGAGCGGCTGGAGGCGATCGAGCAGCGGCTGGACCGCGACGGCGACAGGTGATCATCCGATCGGGGTGATGCCCGCCGGCGGTGCGGCAGCGAAGGTGCGGGAGTGCAGCGCCATCCGCTCGTCCTCCTCGTCGTCGTCGCCGCGGCCGCCCTCGCAGCATGCGGGAGCAGCAGCTCCAAGCCGTCCTACTGCTCGGACAAGAGCAGCCTCGACAGCTCCATGAAGGGCATCACGACCGTCGACGTCCGCAGCAACGGCATCAGCGCCCTCACGGCGCAGGCCCAGAAGGTGCAGGACGACGCCAAGGCCCTCGTGTCCTCGGCCAAGGGCGACTTCCCCCAGCAGACGTCGGCCATCACCACCTCGGTCGACGCGCTGAACGCCTCGCTGAAGGGCCTGCCGTCGTCGCCGTCGCTGCAGCAGCTGGCCGGCGTCGCGACGAATGCCACGAGCGTCGCGTCGGCGGTCAAGGGGTTCTCGGACGCGACCAGCTCGAAGTGCTGAGCGGCGCCGAGCGGCTCGGGGCCGGGGTGACGGCCGGCGCGAGCTCGAGCGCCTCGCCCGGAGCGAGTACCACAGTGCGGACCGCCGGCGCCAGCTCGGACACGCGGGCGGCGAACGCGGGACCGGGCGCGCGCAGGAGATGGCCGTGGGTGCGGTGCAGCCCGGCCGGGAGGTAGGTGCCCCAGTGGATCGGGACGGCGATCCGCGGGCGCAGGCGCGCGGCCGCCCGCGCCGCGCCGTCGGGGTCCAGGTGGCCGCTGCCGGCGCTCGTGCCCCAACCCCAGACCGGGAGCAGCGCGGCATCCAGACCGCCGTCGCCGATGTGCGTCATGCCCGGAAAGAGCTCGGTGTCGCCCGCGAAGTACACGCGGACGTCGCCCTCGATGACGAAGCCGAGCGCGTCGGAGCGTGCCTGGCCCACCGGCCAGCGCCGGCCGTCGTGGCGGGCGGGCACCGCACGGACGCGGACGTCGGTCGTGATCTCGACGCTGCCGCCGACCGCCAACTCCCGCACGTCGGGATGGCCCGCACGGCGCAGGATCGCGGCCGTGCCTCGCGGCGCGATGACCGGCACGCCCGGCGGGATGCGGCGCAGCGTCGGACCGTCGGCGTGGTCGCGGTGCACGTGCGACAGCAGGACCGCGTCGAGCTCGTCGGGCAGGCGGGGGACGGGCACCCGGCGCACGAGGTGCGCCACGCGGCCGCGCAGCACCGGATCGGTCAGCAGGCGCGCGCCGGCGACCTCGATCAGGACGGTGGCGTGGCCGAGCCACGTGAGGCGTGCGGTCGTCGCCGGCTCGGCGAGGGACACGAGCGCTAGCCCCGGAACAGGCCGCGCACGAGGCTGCGGCCGCCGGCCCAGGTCCACAGGTCCGTGAGGACCGCGAGGCCGACGAAGGTCCACTCGAACCCGAAGACGCCGTCGGAGGTGAAGCCCCACATCAGGGCGTAGACCATGGTCGTCCACGGCATCAGGAAGAACCCCGCCACCGGGATCCACCACCGGTGGGCGAACGCGTCGCCCAGGAAGTGGTTGCCGAAGATCCAGAAGGTCAGCAGGCAGACGCGCGGCCAGAAGATCGCGCTGACGAAGAAGAACCAGCCCCACATGTGGGTGACGAGGAGATCGGACTCCGTCCGGCTGACGGTGGCCGTGAGGGGAACCGGAGGGCGCGCAGACATGGTGGCCGGATGCTGTTGGCGGCCCCGGCGCCGGTCATCATCCGAAGCGGATGAGGGGGTGCGCGCCTCCCCTGCGGGGCGCTGGTCGGCCCCCTTGCCGCGCCCCGGGGAGCCCATGACAGTGGAGGCCGGTCCCCTTTGTTCCCCGATGTCGCGAGGTGCGCGTGCGTGGTCCGTCCGCTGCTCTGCAGGTCCCCACCGGCACCGATCAGGTCCTGAGCCTGCCGTTCCTGCGAGCCGCTCCGCGTCGGGCCCCGAAGCGGGTGGAGCCCCGGACGCGGCTGGTGCGCCGCCTGCTGGCGACCGCCGAGGTGCGCGCCGTCGTGCTCAGCGCGCCGGCCGGCTACGGCAAGACGGCGCTCCTGGAAGCCTGGGCCGCCGAGGATCCGCGGCCGGTGTCGTGGGTGAACGTGGACCGTCACCACGCCGCCACCGCCGAGGCGGAGCGAACGCTGGCGGCGGCCGTTGCGCGGCTGCGCACCGCGCCCGGGCCGGCCGTGCTCGTGGTCGACGACGCCGACGCCGGCTCCGGGACGATCGCCGAGCAGGCGCTGGACGCCGCCGAGCTCGCCCTGCCGCCGAGCGTGACGCTCGTGCTCTCCTGCCGCGGTGCCCCGCCGGCGGCTCTGGGAAGGCTGCGGGCCGCGTGGCCGGTGCTCGAGCTGGACGCCGCCGACCTGGCCATGACCCACGGCGAGGCCGCGGCGCTGCTGCGCGCGGCCGGCCTGCGCCTGGACGGCGCCGCGATCGACACGCTGCAGGCCCGCACGGAGGGCTGGCCGTCGGGGCTGCGGCTGGCGACCATCGCGATCGACGCCCAGGGCGACACCGCCGCCGCGGTCGCCCGCTTCGGCGGCGACGACCGGGTGGTGGCCGACTACCTGCGTGGCGACCTGCTGACGGAGCTGTCGGACGAGCGGCTCGCGTTCCTCACCAGCACCTCGGTCCTCACGTCCCTCTCGGGGCCCGTGTGCGACGCGGTCCTGGAGCGCGAGGACTCAAGCCGGATCCTGTTCGAGCTGGGCCGCTCGCCGACCCCGGTGCGGCCGACCGATCGCGCCGAGGAGCACTTCCGGCTCCATCCGCTGATCGTGGAGATGCTGCGGGCCGACCTGCACCGCTCCGACCCCGCCCTCGAGCGCGGGCTCCACCGCCGCGCCAGCGTGTTCTTCGAGCACGACGGCGATGTCGATGCGGCGATCGACCACGCGATCGCCGGCGACGACATCGACCGCGCGGCCGAGCTGATGTGGCGCGCCGTGCCCGGCGCGGTGTTCGGCGGCGGCCGCGCCGCGCTCGACGCCCGGCTGGCGCGCATCGGCGACGCGCGGGTCGCCCGGCGTCCCGCCCTCGCGCTCACCGCCGCGCTGAGTGCCCTCGTCCGCGGCGACCGCGACCAGGTCGAGCGTTGGACCGCCGCGGCGCGGCGCCGCCTCGACCAGGCGCCGCCCCGCTGGGTGCCGTCGCTCACCGCCGCGGCGGCGCTGCTGCGCGACGCGGTGAGCCCCGGCGACGCGGCGGTGCTGCGCGACGACGCCGATCGCGCGCTCGCGCACGTTCCCGACGGCAGCCCCTGGCGCGCCGTCTGCTGCCTGCTGCGCGGCGTGGCGCACGGGCTCGTCGGCGATCTCGACGAGGCGCGCCGCGACCTCGACGAGGGCGTCCGGTGCGGCGCCGTCGCCGTGCCGGGCATCGAGGCGTTGTGCCTGGCGCAGCTCGCGCTGCTCGCCCTGCTCGAGGGCTCCGACGAGGAGGGCTCCGTGCTCGCCGAGCGGGCGCGCACCCGCATCGACGCCCGCGGGCTCGACGATGCGGCGACGCGGACGCTCGTGTGCGCGGTGGCGGCGTTCGCCCGCGCCTACCGCGGGCGGGTGCATGAGGCGCGCGGCGACGTCGCCGAGGCGCGGCGGCTGCTCGGCGGCCTGGACGGGCTCGCGCCCTGGTATGACGCCCAGGCGCGTCTCGCGCTCGCACGGGCCGAGCTGCGGCTCAGCGACGTGACGGCGGCCCGGGCGCTGACCGCCGAGGCGTCGCGGTTCGCGGCGCGGATGCCCGACGCCGTTGCCCTGCGGGCGTGGATCGACGACGCCTGGGCGCGGTCGGACACGTTCTCGGTGGAGGTGCTGGCCGGTCCGGCATCGCTGACGACCGCGGAGCTCCGGGTCCTGCGGTTCCTGCCCAGCCATCTCTCGTTCCGGGAGATCGCCGATCGGCTGCACGTCTCGGCCAATACCGTCAAGACCCAGGCGCACGCCGTGTACCGCAAGCTCGACGCGTCCTCGCGGTCGGCCGCGGTGACGCGCGCGCGAACGATCGGGCTGCTCGACGGCTGACCCCCCAGATCCAACGGCTGAGCGGGGCAATCGGGTCCAGAATCCGGAGCGATCCTGGCGTGTCCGAGAGGCGACGCCAGGGCTCCTGGCCGTTATCGTCGCCACATGTGCCCCTGGCCACGGACCGGTCTGCGCGTACGGGGCTGTGGCCCGTGATGTCATGGCCGGCGGTATCGCGCGGTGGTCTGTCGGCCCTGGCGGGTGCGGGCGTGGTGGCCACGGCCGGCGCGGTCGCCATCGCGGTCGCTTCGGTGCCGCCGGACCGCCAGTTGGTCGCGGGGCTCCTGCACGGGATCGTCGTGGCGGTCCCCGTGGCGCTGGGCTGCGCGGAGCTGGGCCGCCGCCCCGACGACCGCTTCGCCCTGCTGCTGGTGGGCGCCGGGCTGTTGTGGTCCACGACCGCGCTCGCCGAGTCCGGCGACGCGCTCGTCTACAGCGCCGGGCGCGTGCTGGCGTGGTGCTCGGACGTCATGGTGTTCCTGCTCCTGCTGAGCTTCCCCTCAGGCCGGCTGCGCGAGGCTCGCGAGCGGCAGCTCATCAGAGCGGTGCTGGTGACGCTGGTGCTGGGCTACTTCTCGACGGCGCTGCTGTACTCCCAGTTCCCCGTCCCCACCCCCTACGCCTCCTGCGTCGCCGGCTGCCCGCACAACGCCTTCAACATCGTGTCGTGGGGGTTCGTCGACGACGTCGTGCGCCCGGTCCGGGACCTCGCGACGGTCGCGCTGTACGCGGCGCTGCTCGCGCTGCTCGTCCAGCGGTCGCGGACGGCGGGCCGCCTGCTGACCGTGGCGCTGGGGCCGGTCATCGTCGTGGCCGCCTTCCGCACGGTGGCGCTCGCGGCCTACCTCGGTGCGCGGTACGCAGGTGCGGTTCCCGCCACCATCAAGACGATCGGCTGGGTCTACGTCGCGACGCCGGCGCTGATCGCGATCAGCTCCGCCGCGGGCATCGCGATGCGGCGCTTCGAGGTCGCCGGCGTGCTGCGGCGGCTGGGAGGCCGGCTGAGCGCTCATCCGTCGGGCATCGACCTGACGCGGGCGATGGCGGAGGCTCTCGAGGACCCGACGGTGCGGATCGTCCATCGCCTGCCGGGCGAGGAGGGCCGGTGGGTCGACGACACCGGCTGGCCGGTCGTGGTTCCCACCCCGGGGCCCGAGACGCGCGTCGTCGAGCTGCGCTCCGAGGACCGGGTGCTCGGCGCGCTGCTCTACGACCCGACGACGGGTCCCGACCCGGCGCTGGTGGACGCGATGGCCTCCTACGCGGTCGTCGTGTTGGAGAACCTCTGGCTCGTCGAGCAGCTCCAGTCCTCGGTGGCCGACCTGTCGTCCTCCCGCGGGCGCATCGTCGCCGCGGCCGACGCCTCGCGCCACGCGATCGAGCGCGACCTGCACGACGGCGCGCAGCAGCGCTTGGTCGGGCTGCGTCTCAAGCTCGCCCTTCAGAGCGACCGCCTGCGGTCCGTGGCGCCGGCCGAGGCGGCCGCGCTCCAGCAGCTGGGCGCCGAGGTCGAGGAGGCGATCGACCACATCCGCGAGCTGGCGCTCGGGATCTACCCGTCGGTGCTGGCCGAACGCGGCCTGCCCGCCGCGCTGCGCTCTGCCGCCCGGCGCTCCACCCTGGCGACGTCGGTCCGGGCCGACGGCGTCGGCCGCTACCGCCGCGACGTCGAGAGCACCGTGTACTTCGCGTGCCTGGAAGCGATGCAGAACGCCTCCAAGCACGCGGAGGGGGCAACCGCGGTCTCGGTCTCGCTCTCCGACGAGGAGGGCCTCGCGTTCGAGGTCCGCGACGACGGCCGCGGGTTCGACCAGGCGGCGATCCCCCCGGGCACCGGCCTGCTCAACGTCCGCGATCGCGTCACCGCGCTCGGCGGCTCGGTGCGCATCGAGTCCGCGCCCCACGCGGGCACGCTCGTCGCGGGCGTGTTGCCGGCCGGCCGGGCGCAGGCGTCGCCGTCGACGTCTCCGGCGCAGCGCGAGGGCTGAGCGGCCGCCGGCCACGGTCATCTCATCCGGGTGATGAGGCGGTGCGCTCGGTGCGGTGTGATGGACCGATGACCGCCACCAGCGACAAGGTCGACACGCACGCCGACCGGTACGGCAACGCGTTCCTGCTCACCGAAGCGCCCGACCATCGCCTGCCGGCGAGCGGGATGCCGGCGGTTGATGCGATGCGGCTGTTGGGCGAGGAGCTCGTGCTCGACGGCATCCCGATGCGCAACCTCGCCACGTTCGTGACCACCTGGATGGAGCCCGAGGCCCAGCGCGTCATCGCCGAGAACCTGCACCGCAACTACATCGACCACGCCGAGTACCCGCGGACCGCCAAGATCGAGCAGCGCTGCATCCGCATGCTCGCCGACCTCTTCCACGCACCCGGCGAGACGACCGGCACGCGCACGCAGGGCTCGTCGGAGGCCATCATGCTCGGCGCCCTGTCGCTGAAGTGGAAGTGGCGCGCACGACGGGAGAAGGCGGGGAAGGCGACCGACCGGCCGAACCTCGTGTTCGGCGGCGACGTCCACGTCGTCTGGGAGAAGTTCTGCCGCTACTTCGACGTCGAGCCGCGGATCATCCCGCTGGCGCCCGACAAGCTCACGATCGGGCCGGAGGACGTCGAGCCGCACGTTGACGAGAACACGATCGGCGTCGCCGCGGTGCTCGGGACCACGTTCACGGGCCACTCCGACGACATCGCCGGCATCAACGACCTGCTGGTCCGTCTCGAGCAGGAGCGCGGGCTCGACGTCCCGCTGCACATCGACGCGGCGAGCGGCGGCTTCGTGTGGCCGTTCCTCTACCCGGACTCCGCGTGGGACTTCCGGCTCGACCGGGTCCGCTCGATCAACGTGTCGGGGCACAAGTACGGCCTCGTCTACCCGGGGCTCGGGTGGCTCGTGTTCCGGGAGCGCAGCGACCTTCCGGAGGACCTCGTCTTCTACGAGAACTACCTCGGCAAGCGCGACTCGACGTTCACCCTCAACTTCTCCACGGGCGCCGCGATGGTCCTCGCCCAGTACTACAACTTCATCCGCTACGGGCATGACGGCTACCGGTACATCATGAGCACGATGCAGGCCAACGCCCGAACGCTCGGCGAGCACATCACCGCATCGGGCGAGTTCAGGCTGGTCGGCGACGAGCACGCCGAGCAGCTCCCGCTGGTGGCGTTCCAGCTGGCACAGGAGCGGAACTTCGACGAGTTCGACGTCGCCGTGCAGCTGGCCGCCGAGCGCGGCTGGATGGTGCCGGCCTACACGCTGCCGCCCAATGCCGAGCACGTCACGATCATGCGTGCGCTGGTCAAGCAGACCCTCGGCCACTCGCTGGTGACGACGCTCGCCGACGACATCGCGGAGGCCTGCGCGGCGCTCGCCGTCAAGGGCGGGCTGCACGAGATCGACCGCCGGAAGGCCAAGACCGGCACGGGCTACTGAGCCGAGGCGAGGCTCAGGCCTCGACCGGGCGCGGCGCGCCCATGTGGCGCGCGAGGGCGTAGATGACCATCACGTCGACGGCGAGGATCGTCACCGACAAGAACGGATGGCCCGCGATCGCGAGCATCTGCACCACGGCGTTGATCGAGGCGGTGGCGATGCCGATGATGCGCCCGAACACGTGCCGGCGGAGGATCGACACCACCGCGGCCAGCTGCAGGGTCCCGATGACGATCCACACCCAGCCCCAGGTCGCCAGCCCGGAGAAGACGAAGGTCGCGTCCTTGTCGAAGAACTGCGAGTGCGACGCCGCGGCGATGCCGTAGACGACGCTCAGGATGCCGGCGATGGCCAGCATGAAGGCGGCGAAGGTGGCCAGGTCCTGGTCGTCGCGCGCCTTGCGCAGGGCGGGGTCGAGGTAGGCGTCGGGCGGCAGGGGCCGCGAATCCATCATGTAAGGGCTCATGCGGGTGGACATGGCGATGCTCCTCGTCGTGGTTCAGGGTGCCGTCGTGGTCTGCGCGGGTGCCGTCGTCGTGCGGGGCGCCGGGGTCGTCACCGTCGGGGTCACGACCACCGTCTGGGTGACGGTGGTGGCGGGCGACGTCGTCGGGGACGGCGGCTTGACCTGGACGGTGACCTGGTTCTTGATCGTCTGGGTTGCGTCGACCGTCGTGGCGGGGGCGGCCGACGCCTGCTTGCCGTCGTCGCCCTGATGGATCACGGCGATCGCCATGCCGGCCAGGATCAGCGCGAGGACCACGCCGCACGCGATGATCCAGCCGTTCCCGCCGCCGCCGTCGTCCGTGGTCGGGGGTGGCAGCGGCGGTCCGCCGCCCGTGGTCGGCTGCGGGGATCCGGCCTGCGCGTGATCGGGGGACTCTGGCTGTGCGGGATCGGGGTATTGGTCGGCCATGGCGTGCTCGCTTCGTCGTGCGCGGTCAGGTGCGCTGCGTGATCGTCCACGGGCCGGGCCGGTCAGGCCGGCTGGCGGGGGCGTGCGAGCGCGTCGCTCAGGGCGGCTTCGGAGATCCCGTCGAGCGAGGTCTGGATGACCTCGCCGGGGATGCGCACCTGGCTGAGCAGCCGGTCGGTCACCATCTCGCCGACCAGCACGACGAGCGCAGCGCCGCCGGGCGGCAGCTTGCTGCCCAGGTCCTTCATGAAGGTGTCGTCGATGCCGTTGTCGACCATGGCTCCGCTGGCGCCGCCGGCCGCGGCGCCGATCGCCATCCCGACCACCGGAGCCAGGAACAGCAGGCCGATCAGACCGCCCCAGATCGCGCCGCCGGTCGCGCCACTGCGGGCGAGGGAGGGCTGGTGGAGCTTCACCTTGCCGCCGGGCTGGTGCTCGACGAGGACGAGGTCGTCGATCTCGACGAGGTTGGCCTTGCTCGCCGCTCCGAGGTTGGTGGCCACCTGCTGAGCGGTGGCGAGATCGGGGTAGGCGAGGGCGACGAGGTCGCTCACGGGACGCTCCTGTTCGTTCGGTGCGGGTCGAGGCCGAGTATCGATCGACCCGCGACCGCTGACGTCACCCCTTCGGGGTGATGTCGCCCGCCGCGCGCGCAGGCCCCGGGGCTACAGGCCCAGCGGGTGCTGCGTCTCGGGCAGCCGGTCCAGCTCGCCGCGCAGCCGGCTGAGGGCGCGTCCCGCATGGCGTCCGTGGCGCAGCGCGGCCAGCGTGGCCGGCAGCTCGAAGGCCGCCAGCATCGGCATGCCGATAGCGATGAGCACGATGAGCGGGAGGGCGGTCGCCGGAGCGTGCGCGAGGACCGCTGCACTGACGAGGCCTGCGCAGACGAGGACGGTCAGCGCGACGTAGACGGCGCGCAGGACGGCCACGCGCGGCGGGAGCAGGGGCGGATGGGTCACCTGGTGCACGGTAGGACCCCTTATGCCCGGTTGAGCGAACCGTTAGGCCCCCACCGGTCGAATCGGCCGATCGAGGGACGCCGTCAGACGGCCTCCGCCGGACGCCGCCCGTACGCGACGAGCCCGTAGATGACCAGGATGTCGATCGTGAACAGCGCGATCGCCAGGAACGGGGATCCGGGCAGGACCAGCATCTGGATGACCGCGTTGACGCCCGCCGTCAGGATGCCGGCCCATCGCGCGCCCGGCATCTGCGCCCAGATCCCGAAGGCCGAGACGACCTGGATGGCGCCGATGGCCAGGAGGGTCCAGCCCCAGACGCTCAGGTCGCTGATGACGTACGCGGCGTCGCGCACGTAGAAGTGCGAGTTGGAGACCGCCGCGATCCCGTAGATGAAGTTCAGCGTGCCGACGATCCCCAGCATCGTGCCGGCGAAGACCACCCAGCCGATGCCGTCGCTCTCATCCGGGATGACGTTCTGCACAGGGGCGGGGGTGCTGGTCTCGCCGGGAGCTCCCGCGGTACTGGACATCAGACGTGCCTCCTTCGGTGGTTGCGCCAACCGTAGGAACCCGCGGTCGCTCCCACATCCTCCGAACCGGGTGACGCCCGGCGCCCGTGCCGCTCGCCCGGACCCTGAGCGGCGGCTCGCTCAGTCGTCCTCGAGGCGCTGCAGCCCGGCGGCGGCGAGCTCGCCCTCCTCGATCGCGCGCTCGTCGGCGTCGTGCGCCGCGGCGGGCGAAGGAACCGGGGCCGTCAGGCTGTCGCCGGGCAGTACCCAGGCGATCGCCGCCGCCAGCAGGCACAGGCCGGCGCCGACCGCGAACGTCGAGGAGTAGGCAGCGGCCGTGGGCGGGCCGTCGTTGCCGCCGAAGGCGCGCAGGAGGGTCACGGCGAGCCCGCTGCCGATCGAGAACCCGACGTACCGGCTCACCTGGTAGAAGCTCATCGCACTGCTGGTCTCGTGCTGCGGCACGGCGCCGACGATCAGGCCGGGCATGGCGGCGAAGGTGAACCCGAGGCCGAGACCCACGAGGCCCATCGTCACGAACGCCTCCCACAGCGCGTCGCCGGTCACCGAGAAGAACAGCATCCCGATGGCGATGACCGTCGCGCCGATCGGGATCGTCGCCCGCGGCCCGGCGTGCCGGCGCGCGAACGGCACGGCGCGGCTGGAGACGACCGACAGCGCCGAGAACGGCAGCAGCGCCAGCCCCGCGACGAAGACCGACTGGTCGATGCCCGACGGCAGCTGGACGACCTGGGTCATCAGGGAGATGCCGAGGTACATCGCGACGCCGAGGACGAGCCCGGTCACGTTCGCGGTCAGCACGGCGCGGCGCGCGACCAGGCGCAACTCGACCAGCGGCGCGTCGACGCGGAGCTCGTTGAGCGTCCACAGGACGAGCAGCAGCACCGCGAGCGCGAGGAGCCCCACGGTCGAGGCGGAGCCCCAGCCCCAGTCGGCGCCCTTCTCCAGCGCCAGCAGGAGCGCCAGGACGCCGCCGCCGATGAGCACCGCGCCGCGCAGGTCCAACGAGGACGCGTGCGCGGGCGCGGCGGGGGAGGGGACGAAGAGCGCCGCGAGGACGAGCGCCGAGGCGCTGGCGGCCGTGCCGAACCAGAAGGCCGCCGACGCGTCGAAGTGCTGTGCGATGAACCCGGTGATCGGGTAGCCGAGCCCGACGCCGACCGCGCCGATGACCGAGAGCAGCGCGATGGTCTGCCCGGCGCGCATCGGGGGCAGCTGATCGCGGGCCGAGGCCATGGTCAGCGGCATCAGCGCCAGGCCGAGGCCCTGCAACGCCCGGCCGGCGACGAGGACGGGAAGGCTGCCGGCCATGGCGGCGGTCGCGCCCCCCAGCGTCACGATGCTCAGGCACACCAGGAGGACGGTCCTGCGGTGGGGGCCGTCGCCGAGCCGCCCGACGAGTGGGGAGGCGACCGCGCCCACCAGCAGCGTGGCGGTCAGCGACCACTGCGTCGCGCCCAGGCCCGCGTGCAGCTCACGGGCGATCGTCGGGATCAGCGGGGCGCCGAGGGAGCTGATCACCGAGACGACGAGGCCGATGGCGAGCAGGCTCGGGACGTACGCCGGCTTCAGCGGGCCGCTCGTCGCGCGACGGTCGGCGGGCGCGTGGCGGCTGCGGGCCACGCGTGGCGATTCGAGGTGGACCGAGGACACGTCCTGCATATTATACAGGCTACCTGTACAGGTAGCCTCCGCATTCGTCGTCTACACTTCGCTCATGGCCGCCCGGGCGCCCGCCACCTCGCCGCTCGCCCATGATCTGCGCGAGACCGTCGGCCGCCTCGTCCGGCGGCTCCGCACGGAGCCGGGGCCGCCGGTCCCACTGCTCACCGTGCTGAGCCGCCTGTCCCGCGAGGGCCCTGCGAGCATCAGCGACCTTGCGGCGGCCGAACGGATGCGGCCGCAGTCGATGGCGCAGACCGTGCGCGAGCTCGAGAACGCCGGGCTGGTCTCGCGCCGCCCGGATCCCGACGACGGCCGGCGCTCGTTCGTCGAGCTCACCCCGGCCGGCGTGGCGAAGCTCGAGGCGACCCAGGCGGCCCGCGAGGACTGGCTGGACCAGGTCCTCGAGGCGGAGCTCGACGCCGACGAGCGCGAGCTGCTGCGCCGGGCGCTGGCGCTGCTGGACCGCATGGCCGACGCTTGAGGGCGGCCGTCGGCCTCCCGCTGATCCTCAGGGCACGGGCGCGGGCGCGTGCACGACGACGGTGCCCGAGATGATGTCGTGCAGGCCGCGGCGGCGGTCATCCACGAGCGCTGGAAGGAAGCCGGCGAACAGCGGCACGATGCACAGCCCGAGCCACAGCACGCGCACCGTCGATCGCATCGGCGTCGGCGGCCCGCCCCCGTCGGCCGTGAGCACCACGAGCTGCATCGCGCGCTGGCCCAGCGTCTGGCCGGCCAGCGACCAGCAGACAACGAAGTAGGCGGCGGTCGCCACGACCCATGCCGCGGCCACCAGGGCCTGACCGACGGTGCCGAGGTCGATGCCGCCGACCAGCGTGGCGACCAGACCGAGCAGCGCCGCGACGAGCAGCAGCGTGGCCTGGACGAGCGCGGCGTCGATCCCGAGCGCGATGGCGCGGCTGACGACGCCCGCGTAGCCGGCCGGGGTTGCGCCGGCTCTCAGGACATCTGCGGCCGGGGCCGGCGCAGCCATCCGCGCACCGTTCGCTCGGCGGCGTCGTCGAGGACCACGCTGCGGCGCCGGACGCCCTCCAGCGTCTGCTCGGCCATGCCGGCGCTTTGCTCGGCGACGACCCGGCGCAGCTCGGGGCTCGCGGCCAGGTACTCGACGGCGTGCTGCATCGCCGGGCCCTGCAGCACGCGATCGGTCAGCTCGACCGTGAGCCGGCTCTCGAGCGCGTCGGAGACGATCTGCTCGAACGCCGGGCTGGTCGTCAGCGCGTCGACCAGCTCGCGCATCTGTGGGTGCTCCAGCACGGCGGTCAGCGCGGCGTCGACGTCGACGGCCGCCGCGAGCTCGGCGGCGAAGCGGCGGGGCACCTCGTTGCGGGCCAGCGACTGCGCCACGGCGTCGGTGAGCGGCCCCGCGGCCAGCCGGTCGACCAAGGTCGCGAGCTCCGGGGCGCAGAGCAGCTGATCGACCGAGCGATCCAGTCGCCGCAGGGCATCGCGACGCGCGTCGCGGCCGTCGCCGGCGACCTGGGCCGCGGCGCCGCGCAGCATCGGGCCCAGCAGCGGCGTCCGCGCCGCCAGCGCGACGGGCCCCGCCGCGACCCGCGCGGACGCTCCGCCGACGCGCACGCCGGCCGACACGACGCCGAACATCAGGTCGGCGGCGTCTCCTCGCCGGCTCACGACGGCCTCCGACACCTGGACGACCCGGTCATGCGACCACCTTCTCTCGACACTGCCAGCACCATGGTGGGCGCAACGCTAGTCCTCGCCGGGGGCTGCGACGTCACCCGGATCGGGTGACGCCAGCGCCGCGAGATCGCGAACATCCGCTCATGCACCGAGCGATCGAAGCCCACCTGCGCACGCCTCAGGTCGCGCGCGTCATCTACGGCGCGATCATCGGGATGGCGCTCGTGGTCGGCCTCGAGGCCCATCCACCGCCGCCGTGGGTCGTCGCGGGGACCTTGCTGGCGACCGCCGTCGCGGTCGGGTTGGCGGAGCTCTACAGCGAGGCGGTCGGCACCGAGACGCGCAACCGCCGGCGCCTCGGGCGCGCCCAGCTGGCGGAGATCCTCGACGACGTCGCCGCGGTCGCCTTCGGCATCGCCTTCCCCGCGATCTTCTTCGTCCTCGCCGCCGTAGGCGTGCTCGAGGCCGACACGGCGTTCACGGTCGCCAAGTGGTCGGGGGTGGGGCTCATCAGCATGTACGGGTTCCTGGCCGGCCGGCTCGCCGGAGGGAGCGTGGCGGTCTCCCTGCTCCAGGCTCTGGCGGTCGGCGCCATCGGCGGCGCGCTGATCGCGTTCAAGGCGCTGATCCACTGAGCACCGGGACGCCCGGTGCGTCACGTGCGCCCGTCGTCGCGGCGGAGACGACTACGTGACCATCGCGGGCTCGGCGGCGCCGACCTCGTCTGCGACGAGCGCCGTCGCCGGCAGTCGGCGCGTGAACCAGAGCGACAGCAGAGCGGTGAGCGCGACGGCGCCGAGCGACAGGCGCAGCGCGTCGAGCTGTGCATCGCCGTAGTCCCCGGCGACCGCCCGGGCCTGAGCGGGGGTGAGCCCACCCTTGACCGCAGCCTGCTCGACCGCCGCGACCGGCACGATGTCGATGCCTTGCTGGGCGTTGGCGACGATGGCCTGGCGGGCGGGTTGCGGGATGTTGGGGTTGTTGGTGATGCGCTCGCTGAAGCCGGTCGCCAGCGCCCCGAGCAGGACGGCGCCGACGATCGCCGTGCCCAGCGAGGACCCGAGGTTCTGGGCGGTGCCCTGGAGCCCGCCGGCCTCGCTGGTCTTGGCGGGCCCGACGGCCGACATGATGATGTTGCCCAGCTGCGAGGCGAGCAGCCCGGCGCCGGCGCCGATCAGGGCGAGCGCGACCTTGAACCCGGTGTCGTTCAGCTTCACGTCCAGCGTCGCGAGCATCACGATCGCGCCGATGCTGACCGCGACCAGCCCGATCTGCGCGACGGCGCGCGGAGAGCGTCGGGCCGCGATGCGCGGGCCCAGCAGCGCGAAGACGAGCATCGCCACCGACAGCGGCAGCAGGCGCTTGCCCGTCTCGAACGCGTCGAGGCCCAGCACGACCTGCAGGTAGACCGGGATGACGAAGAAGGTGCCCATCAGGACCAGCTGCTGGCCGACCAGCGTCGAGAGCCCCGCTCGCAACTGCGAGATGGCCAGCAGCGCCGTGTCGAGCAGCTCGTCCCGTCCGAGCCGGGCGCGTCGCTGCTCCCACTCGACGAACGCCCACAGCAGCGCCAGTCCGGCGAGCACCATGAATGGCACGACCGAGAAGCCCAGCGGCGTGATCTCGGTGCTGCCGATCGTGGGCGGCGTGCGCGGCTTGACGAACCCCCAGACGCTGCTGCGCAGGATCGCGAACACGATCAGGCCCAGGCCACTGGAGGAGAGCGCCACGCCGACGACGTCGAGCTGCGGACGGCGCGCGGGCCCTGGCGCGCGAGCGATCTGCCCGCGCAGGAGCAGGATGAGCATCACGACCACGGTCTCGGCGGCGAACACGTAGCGCCACGTGAACTGGGTCGTCACCCAACCGCCGATCAGCGGGCCGGCGGCCACCGCGATGGCGGCGATCCCTCCGAGCAGCGCGTAGGCCAGCGCACGGTCGCGCCCTTCGTAGGTCGCAGCGGTGAGCGCCGCGATCGCCGGCACCACCAGCACGGCGCCGAAGCCCTCCACGCCGGACCAGCCGATGAGCAGGACGGCCAGGCTCGGGCTCAGCGCCGTCGTCAGGGATCCGACGCCGTAGATCGCGAGCCCGATCGCGAAGGCGCGGTTGCGCCCCAGGATGTCCCCGAGCTTCGCTCCGAGCAACATGAACGCCGCCATGACGAGGGTGTAGAGCGTGATCGCCGTCTGGACGCCCTGGATCGTCGTGTCGAGGTCGTCGACGATCTGCGAGATCGCCACGTTCATCACGCTCGAGTCGAGCACCATGACGAACTGCGCCGACGCGAGGATCAGCATGGGCAGCCATTTGCGCATGGGCGATGAGTTCACGCGACCCTCACCAGCGGAGTCTCGCCGAGCGCCGGACCGCCGGCAAGGAGTCGATCACGCCGCCGGCTCGTCCACGGCGAGGTCACGGCGCAGGTAGAGGAACACGACGCCGATGATCACCGTCGTGATCGCTCCGGCGATCACGACGGAGGCCAGCGGGTAGTCGTCGAGCGCCGACCCGACCCAGTACGCCAGCAGCGACGTGTACGCCGCCCAGATCAGACCGCCCAGCGCCGACCATGGAAGGAACGTCCGGTAGGGCATGTCGGACATCCCCATCGTCGAGTTCACGACGAACCGCAGCCCGGGCACGTAGCGCCCCGTGAGCAGCAGCATCGGCGCGCCGCGATTCAGGAACGTCAGGGCCTGCGCGACCTTGTCGTTGCTCTTGGCTCGGTCGACCTGCGGCTTGAGGTGGCTCGCGCCGCGCCGTGCGATCCAGAAGAGCGCCGAGTCGCCGATGATGGCTCCCAGCGCCGCGGCGAGGATGACCAGCCCGAGCTTCATCTCGCCCTGGGCCGCGAGCGTGGCGGCCGCGTTGACGGTCGTCTCGCCTGGGAAGATCGGCACGACGGCGTCTGCGGCGACCAGGCCGAAGACGGCGAGATACGAAGCATCGCCGTGTGAGCCGACGACGAGGCCGAGCCCGTCGCCGCGATCGACGACGGACAGGAGCACGAGGAGCGCGAGCAGGCCGGCGATGACGACCAGCGCCAGCCGCACGGGATGTGCGAGCAGCGTGGAACCCTCGGCGCGCTGGGCCATCGGCCCAGCATCTCAACGGTCAGCGGTCGGCCCAATGGCGGCGGCCTGTCCTCCGAAGGGATGCACGCACCACCACCGCAGGCCCGCACCGTAGGCTTGTTCCATGGGTCGCTTCGGAAAGCGGGCGGACCTGATCGTGCATGAGGACGATCCGTTCAACGCCGAGACCGGGCTCGCCGCCCTGGCGAGCTCGCTGACCGCGACGGACGCGTTCTACGTGCGGGGGCACGGCGCGGTTCCCGAGGTCGATCCGGTCCGGTGGCGGCTGCGCGTGCAAGGGCTGGTCGAGCGCGAGCTCGACCTGTCGCTGACGACGCTGCGCGAGGCGTTGCAGGAGCGCACCGAGACGGCGACGCTGCAGTGCGCCGGCAACCGGCGCGCGGGCTTGATCGCCGCCCGCGACATCCCGGGCGAGGCGCCGTGGGGTCCTGGCGCCACCGGCACGGCGACGTGGACCGGCGTCGCCCTGGCCGACGTGCTCGCGCTCGCCGGCCCGCTGCGCGAGGCCGCGCACGTCGGCTTCGAGGGTGCGGACCTCGGCGCAGAGGTCAAGCCGCCCGAGCGCTTCGGCGGCTCGATCCCGCTCGACAAGGCGCGGCGCCCCGAGGTCCTGCTCGTCTGGGCGATGAACGGCGAGCCGCTGCCGGCCGTCCACGGCGCCCCGTTGCGCGTCGTCGTGCCCGGGTACATCGGCGCACGCAGCGTCAAATGGCTCGAGCGGATCACCCTCCGGGCCACGCCCTGGGAGGGGTACTTCCAGCACGTCGTCTACCGGCTGTTGCCGGAGAACGGGACGCCGGGTCCGGGCGCGGGGATACCGCTCGGCCTCGTCGCGCTCAACGCCGACGTGCTGTCTCCGGCCGGCGGCGAGACGGTCCCGGCCGGCCCGCTCGAGGTGCGCGGCTACGCGTTCGCGGGCGGCGAGCGGCACGTCGCGCGCGTCGACGTCTCGCTGGACGGCGGCGCGAGTTGGTCGCAGGCGGATCTGCTCGACGACCTCGGCCCGTGGGCCTGGCGGCACTGGCGGACGACGGTCACGCTCGCGCCCGGGGAGCACGAGATCGTCGTCCGCGCGTGGGACTCCTCGGCGGCCACGCAGCCGGAAGACGAGGCGGCGCTGTGGAACCCGAAGGGCTACGTCAACAACGCCCGCCCGCGGGTCCGCGTGCGTGCCGCGGCCCGGTAGGGACCCTGGCGGCCGTGGCCTTGACGACGCGCCGGTCGCGTCGGCAACTACTTCAACCAGGAGCTCTTCGGCGGCCCGTCGCATCTGACGCTGGCGCCCAACGTCGTCTCCGACGTGCTGCCAACCGCGCGATAGCCGTCACTTCACTCCCCGAGGATCGGCACCGCCTGCTCGCCGACCCAGCCGCCTACGCAGCGGTTGGCGCTGGACAGGTGTCACAGCCGGCCGCCGCCCGTGGTCAAGGGTTGGTGCGGCAACGGTTGCATCGCGGGAAGAACGGATGAGCGCGGGCGAGCCAGCCATCGACGCGCATCACATGACCATTTCGACGGAGGGCTGCTGATGACCATCGACGAGTCCCCGGAGGAACGGGCATGCGGGGCGCAGTTCCGGAACGCGCCGATGGGCGATAGGGAGCTGGAGGCGCTGCGGCGGCACGGCTTCGGCGTGGCGTACCGGATGCTCGGCAGCGTCTCGGAGGCCGAGGACGTGGCCCAGGAGGCGCTGCTGCGCCTGACGCGCCAGGAAGGCCGCCCGATCGACGAGCCGGCCGCCTGGATGACGACGGTGGTGACGCGGCTTTCGATCAACGTCCTGACGTCGGCGCGGGCCCGTCGCGAGGCATATGTGGGGCCGTGGCTGCCGGACCCGCTGGTCGAGGACCCGGGGCCCGGCCCGGCCTCGCGTGCCGAGCTCGCGGATTCGCTGTCGCTGGCCTTGTTGGTGTTGCTGGAGCGGCTGACTCCGGTCGAGCGGGCGGCCTACCTGCTGCGCGAGGTGTTTGGCTACGAGTACGCGGAGATCGCCGAGATCGTCCAGCAGACCGAGGTGAACTCGCGGCAGCTCGTGACGCGGGCGCGGAAGCGTCTGGAGGCCGGCCGCCCGCGCTTTGACGCCGACGAGGCGGCCCGCGACGTCTTGCTCGAGCGGTTCCTGGCGGCTGCCGAGGAGGGCGACCTGGGGGCCCTGGAGGAGTTGCTGGCCCAGGATGCCGTCCTGTACGCCGACAGCGGCGGCAAGGCGATGGCGCCGCGGGAGCCGCTGGTCGGCGCCGCGCTGATCGCGCGTTTCATGGCCGCCGTGGCTCAGGTGCGCCCGCCTTCGGGCGCGTTCGAGAGCCGGCGGGTGAGGGTCAACGGGCAGCCCGGCCGCGTGGTGCGGGGCCCGGCCGAGCGGCCGTTCGGGGAGGCCGAGCGGCTCGCGGCCGAGCAGGCGCTGGCGCTCATGAAGTCTGGCGACGGCGACGCGAAGCAGCTCGCCGCGCTCGTGAAGGGCGCGCGAGAAGCCGCCGGCGGCCGAACGACCGGGGCCGTTTCCCAGGAGCAGGCTGAGGTCCGGGTCTGGAGCGTGCTCACGGTGGATGTCGTCGAGGGCCGGATCCAGACCGTGCGCATCGTGCGCAACCCGGACAAGCTGGGCCATCTCTGAGCTGAGCTGAGCTGAGCTGTCACAGCTGGGCCGGCTGCGTTGTCAGACCTGCGAGCAGCCGACCACGATCCAGGAGGATCTCATGGCGTCAGTCGCAGTCCAGCCCTTCGCGGGGACCTACCAAGCTCAGCCGGTGTCCTCGAGCTTTGCGTTCGCGGTGCGCCACTCAGGTGTCTTCTGGTATCGCGGCTCGCTGTCCGCCGTCGCGGCATCGCTGCGCGGCGACGGCGACGCTCTGGTGCTCGAGGGGTCCGCGCGCGTCGACTCGATCTCCGTGGTCGAGCCGGCCGCGATGCGAGCGAGCGTGCTCGGGCCGGAGTTCTTCGACGCCGAGCGCCATCCCGAGATCACGTTCCGCTCGACGGCGGTTCGCCTCACCGACGACGGCCGGGCCGAGGTCGACGGCGAGCTCACCATCCGGGGCGTCACGCGCCCGGTCACCGCCAGCGGTCACTACGCCCCGCCGCGACAGACCGGCTTCGGCGAGGCGGCGGGACTGCAGCTTCAGACGAGCTTCGACCGCCGCGAGTTCGGATTCGCGTGGCAGAGCGAGCTGCCGGGCGGTGGCGACGCGGTCAGCTGGGATGTGGAGCTCGACATCGATCTGCTGCTCACCGCCATGCAGAGGACCGCATGAACCCAACCATCAACACCACCAACAAGCGAGGAACTCCCTGCCCATGAACACGCACCGAGTCGACCTGGCCGGCACGCCCGACATCGAGACGACGCGCTGGCGGATCGATCCGGCCCGCTCGAGCGTCGAGTTCCGCGCCAAGGTCTGGGGGCTGCCGGCCGTCAAGGGTCGCTTCTCCCGGTACCGGGGCACGCTCGACCTCTCGGGCCAGCCGGCCATCGAGCTGACCATCGAGACTGAGAGCCTCGATACCAAGCACAAGAGGCGGGACGCGCATCTGCGCTCACCCGACTTCTTCGGCGCGGAGAAGCATCCGCACGTCCGGTTCGTCTCCGAGAGCGCGAGGGTCGACGGCGACCGGCTGCAGGTTCGCGGCCGCCTCCACGCCCGCGGCAGCAGCTTGCCGTTGGAGCTCGACGCAACGCTGCGGCGTGTCGGCGACGAGCTCGAGCTGGAGGCGGCGACGCACGCCGACCATCATCACCTCGGCATGACGTGGAACATGCTGGGCATGCTGCGCACCCCGAGCCAGCTGACCCTCAAGGGCCGCCTCGTCCAGGACGGCGCGTAGCCGACCGCCGTGGCCGCCAAGCCGATCGCGCTTCCAGCGCGCGGCGATGTCACCCGTCCATTCCCGCAGGTGGACGGCGTGATCCATCGCTTCGTCGAGACGCCTCGCCTGCGGGTCCACGTCGCGGAGGCCGGCGAAGGCGAGCCCGTCCTCCTGTTGCACGGCTGGCCGCAGCACTGGTACGCCTGGCGCAACGTCATCCCGCTCCTGAGCGAGCGCCACCGGGTGATCTGCCCGGACCTGCGCGGCTTCGGCTGGACGGACGCGCCCCGAGATGGCTACGGCACGGCGGCGCTCGTCGACGATCTCCTCGCGCTGCTCGACACGCTCGAGCTCGACCGGGTGCTGATCGTGGGCCATGAACTCGGCGGCCGGCTCGGCTTCCACGTCGCCCTCCGCGCGCCGGCGCGCGTTCGCCGCCTCGTGACCCTCAACGCGATGCACCCGTACTGGAGTGTGAGGCGGCTGGCGCCGCACGCGTGGCGGAGTTGGTGGACCGTCTTCGTCGAGACCCCGTTCATGGGCCGGGCCATGCTGCGGCGGCTCCCGGCGTTCACGAGGCTCCTGTTCCGGCTCGGCAGCCCCCACCCCGCGGCTCGGTCTGCGTTCGCGGTCGACGAGTACATCGCTGCGCTACGCGCACCGGCGCGCGCCCGCGCCGCCGAGAGGGTGCAGAGCGAATTCGCCTATCGCGAGATCGTCCCCACGCTGCTCGGCCGACACAAGTCGACCCGGCTCGTGGTGCCCACGCTGATGCTCAACGGGACGAAGGACTTCGCGCTCGCTCCCGACCTCGGCGGCTACGCGCCGTACGCCGACGACCTGCAGGTCGAGTTGATCGCGGACGCCGGCCACTTCCTCCACGAGGAGCGCCCGCAGCTCGTCGCCGAGACCGCCCGGAGATTCTTCGCGACATACGCGTGACCCTCGATGTGCGACGTCACGTCAGCACTCGCTCATCGGCGTGATGCATCGGGCTGGCCGCCACAATTGTGCTGACCCGGCCGGTCTCGACGTCGTAGACGTGGCCGGAGACCGTTACGCGGGCCGAGATGGTCGTCGACGAGCGAACACGCTCGACGTCGAGCAGGACCGTCTGCTCGGGATCGGTCACGGCTTGAGCGGCCAGCTCGGCCTCGTCGAATCCGGTGCGTGAAGCAAAGCTCTGACGGAACGGCTCGGCCGCGAGGAAGGCTGTGCCGCACTGACTGTGGTGGATGACTGCGACCTCGAAGAGCGGGCCGCCAGTGGAGACCTGCAGCTCGGCGAGGGCGCCGATGAACGCGATGTCGCGCAACACTCCGGGCGTGACGCGCCCACCGGCGTTGCGGACGACCATCGAGTCGCCGAGCTCGACGCCGAGGAACGCGGCCGGGTCGGTCCGGGGGTCGAGGCAGGTGACGACGAAGACGGGGTGGCGCGGCATGATCGAGACGCCCTCCTGGCCATTTCGGGCGGCGAACTCGCGGTTGCGGTCAAGCAGCGGATCGATGTGGGGCACTTGGATTCTCCCTCCGACGGAACTACTGTGATGCAAGTACAACACAGAGGATGGTGTATATGCAACACAATGATGCCGTCGCGTTCGCGGGCGTGCTCCACGAGAACTGCCTGGGGACGCGCATTGGCCGGCTGCACCGCTACGCCGCTCGCTGCTTCGACCAGCAACTCCGCACGCTCGGTATGTCGATGCCCCAGGTGGAGATCCTCACCCTGCTCGTCCTCCGTGATGCGCCGGTGCGTCCCAGCGAGATCGCTCAGCTCCTCGTCGCCGAGCGCTCCACCGTCAGCCGCAACCTGGCCACGCTGAAGCAGCGCGGCTGGGTCTCCGCTGCCCAGACATCACCTACGGGCCGCTCGATGGCCGTCGACGTCACGCCCGCCGGCCGTAGCGCCCTCGCCGACGCGCGCTGCGCCTGGACCGTCGCCCAGCGGACGTTGACCGACGCCCTCGGCCCCGGAACCCAGACCACGATCGACGCCTGGCTCGATCGCCTCGTCGACCCGCCCGCGTAGACGACGTGCGCGGTTCGGCGCTGGGCAGCGGCGTCACGGTCGAGCGCCTGGACCGGCGACCTGCTGTTGCACGCTGTCACGCTCGCGGACCCGGCGGTGTCTTCATGGCGAACAGCCAAACGGACAAGGAGAACACCATGGCACTACGCGTTCCGAAGGCGGAGCTCACCGGTCTGGGCGACAGCAGGATCGAGGAGCTCGGCGCCGTACCCGAACCCGTCGCGGTGATGTGGCACAACCCCAAGGTCGGCCAGGCCTCCCTGGATCTCGGCGCCAAGGTGGGCGAGTGGGATGCGGCCGACGAGAGCCTCAAGTCGTTCGCGCACATGGCGGTCGCGGCGCAGGTCGGCTGCAGCTGGTGCCTCGACGTCGGCTACTTCCAGGCGCACAACCAGGACCTGGACATCGCCAAGGCGAGCCAGGTGCCGCGCTGGCGGGAGTCGGAGGTGTTCACGGCGCCTGAGCGCGACGTGCTGGAGTACGCCGAGGCCATGACGAACACGCCGCCGACCGTCACCGACGAGCTGTCGGCGCGCCTGCTCGACCGCCTCGGCCCGGCCGCGACGATCGAGCTCACCGTGTTCATCGCCTTCGCCAACTTCGCCAGCAGGAGCAACACGGCGCTCGGGATCGAGTCGCAGGGCTACTCCGCCGCGTGCGAGATCCCGCTGGCCGCGCGTCCGGAGATCGCGGCGTAGCGTCGACGCCATGACCGCCGACCCGTTCGTCGCGCATCGCGCCCTGCTGTTCACGGTCGCCTACGAGATGCTCGGGTCGGCGGCCGACGCGGAGGACGTGCTGCAGGAGTCCTGGCTGCGGTGGGCCGCCGTCGACCACTCTGAGGTGCGCGACCCGCGGGCGTACCTCATCCGCGTCGTCACACGGCAGGCGCTCAACTGCCTGCGGACCGTGTCGCGCCGCCGCGAGGACTACGTCGGCGAGTGGCTGCCGGAACCGCTGCTGACCAGCCCTGACGTCGCCGAGGACGTCGAGCTGGCGGAGAGCGTCTCGATCGCGATGCTCACCGTGCTGGAGACGCTCGGGCCCACGGAGCGGGCGGTGTTCGTGCTCAGCGAGGTGTTCGAGATGCCGTACGGCGAGATCGCTGAGGCCGTCGGGAAGTCCGCAGCCGCGGTGCGCCAGATCGCGCGCCGGGCACGCGACCACGTAGCGGCCCGGCGACCGCGGATGCCGGTGGATCGCTCCGAGCAGCAGGCCGTGGTCGAGCGGTTCCTGGCCGCGTTGCGAACCGGGCAGTTGCAGGAGCTGATGGAGGTCATGGCGCCGGACGTGGTCCTGGTCGCCGACGGTGGCGGGATCGTGCCCGCCGCCCTGGCCCCGATCCACGGGGCAGAACCGGTGGCGAAGCTGCTCGCGCGCGCACACCGGGTGGCCCGGTTCGAGACGACGACCGTGTGGCTCAACGGCGCGCGTGCGGGCCGGCTCGAGATGGACGGCGAGCTGACGACGGCGAGCCTCGTGGTCGAGAACCGACGGGTCACGCGGATCTACGTGGTGAGAAACCCGCGGAAGCTCACGCGGCTGGATGAACCGGCCGAGCTCGCGAGATAGGCCCGCTGGTCTGTGCGTCCGCTTGACTTCGCCGGGCGGACAGAACGTAGACTGGTCGTGCCCAGAGGCTTCGCGTGACATCCCATTCCCTGACCGATCTGGCTGGCCTGAGGATCAGTGCCAAGGACTTGCTCGCCGCCATGAGCGAGACGGCCGCGCAGCCGGTCTGGGTCGCGGGTCCCGACGACGTCATCCGGTTCGCCAACCCCGCCGCGATCACGGCGCTCGGCTACGACAGCGCGAACGATCTGCTCGGGCGCCGCCGCCACGAGACGATCCACTACGAGCACCCTGATGGGGCTCCCTATGCGGTCGCGGACTGCCCGATGCTGCTCCCGCGAACCACGGGCCAGACGGTCGCGCGCGATCTGGACTGGTTCTTCCGGCGCGACGGATCGAAGCTCCCCGTCTCCTATGTCTCGCTGCCGATCGAGCTGCCGGAGGGCCGCGGCGCGCTCGTGTCCTTCGCCGACATCGAGCACCGCTTGCGGGCCGAGCAGGCGCCGGGCGGGCGCGATGCCGTGCTGGGAACGCGCGAGGCCTCGCTGCGACGGATCGCGGCGCTGGTGGCCGGCGGGGCGGCGTCGGAGGACGTCTTCGCCGCGATCGCCAGGGAGGTCGCGCACGTCGTCGGCCTGCCGCTCGTCCTGGTGTGGCGCTTCGACCCAGGGAAGACGTCAGCCACCGTGATCGGAGAGTGGAGCGAGGTTCCGCATGCGTGGCAGGCCGGCACTCGCTGGCCGCTCGATGGACCGGGGCTCGCGGTCCAGATGCTGAAGACCGGTCGCCCGGCAAGGATCGACGACTACACCGAACTTCCAGGAACGATCGCCGCGGCCAGTCGCGAATCGCGGCTCCGGGGGTCTGCCGGTGCGCCGATCATCGTCGACGGCGACCTGTGGGGCTGGATGGCGGCCGCCAACCCCCGTGCCCTGCTCCCGGACCAGATCGAGGACCGGCTCGCCGAGTTCACCGAGCTGGTCGCGACGGCCATCTCGAACACCGAGAGCCGGGCGGATCTCGCCCGGCTGGCCGAGGAGCAGGCCGCGTTGCGGCGGGTCGCGACGCTGGTGGCGAGTGGGACGCGGCCGGAGGAGGTGTTCGCGGCGGTCGTCAACGAGGTCGCACGACTGCTTTCCGTCGACCTGGCGAACGCGTGCCGCTACGAGTCCGACGACACGTTCACGATCGTCGCCAGCGCAGGGGATCTTCTTCCCGTCGGCAGCCAGTGGCCCGTCAGGAGGCAGAAGAACCTGGCCACGCTCGTGCTGGAGACGCGCCGCCCGGCCCGGCTCGACGACTATGCGGACGCGACCGGGCCGCTCGCCGAGGGCATCCGCGAGGCGGGCATCCGCTCGGCGGTCGCGACGCCGATCATCGTCGAGGGCCGCCTGTGGGGCTTGATGGCCGCCGGCTCCAGGCAGGCGCAGCCCCTGGCGCCGGATACCGAGGCGCGTCTCACATCGTTCACCGATCTCCTGGCGACGGCGATCGCGAACGCCGAAGCGCGGACGGAGGTCGCGGCGTCGCGGGCACGGATCGCGGCGGCAGCCGACGAGGAGCGCCGTCGGGTCGTCCGGGACCTTCATGACGGCGCGCAGCAGCGCCTCGTGCACACCGTCATCACGCTCAAGCTGGCACACCGCACCCTGCGCAACGAGAAGCAGGATGATCTTCCCGCCCTGCTGACCGAGGCGCTCGACCAGGCGCAGCAGGCGACGAACGAGCTGCGCGAGCTCGCGCATGGCATCCTGCCAGACGTCCTCACCAAAGGCGGGTTGCGCGCCGGCGTGGGCGCGCTGACGTCGCGGATGCCGGTGCCGGTGGAGACCGCCGTGCCCGCGGACCGACTGCCTGCCGTGGTCGAGGCGACGGCGTACTTCGTCGTCGCCGAGGCACTCACCAACGTCGCCAAGCACGCTCGGGCAGCGCACGCCGCGGTCACCGCCCGCGTCGTGGACGGAGTGCTCGAGGTCGAGGTTCGCGACGACGGCGTCGGAGGCGCCCGGCCCGACGGCAGCGGCCTGTTGGGTCTCCGGGACCGACTTGCCGTCCTGGACGGCCGCTTACGGATCGAGACACCGCCCGACGGCGGCACGCTCGTCGCCGCAGACATCCCGCTCTCCGACTCCACCCCAAGGATCTCGACCAGGAGCGAAGCTCGTGGAAACCGCTGAGCAGGCCGGCACCCGGTACAGCAACGGCGGCGACGAATGGATCCTCGTCCAGCTCTCCGAAGGCATGAGCGTCGGCGTCAACATGCGCGCGCTGGCGATCTGCCGCCGGCTCGAGGAGCAGCGGCTCGGAGGGGTGCTGGACATCTGCCCCTCGAACGCGTCCTACCTCGTCCGGCTCGACCCCGATGAGCTGCATCCGCGCGCGCTCGAGGAGCGCCTGCGGGTGCTGGAGGTCGAGGTTGGCGACGCCGCCGACTTCCACCTGCAGACCCGGGTTGTCGACGTGCCGATCCTGTGGGACGACCCGTGGACGCACGAGGTCGTCCTGCGGTTCCGCGACCGGCATCAGACGCCCGACCTCACCGACATCGAGTTCGCGGCCCAGCTCAACGGCTTCGACTCCCCCGAGGCGTTCAGGGACGCGATCTTCGGGGTGCCGTTCCTCGTGACGATGATCGGTTTCGTCCCGGGCCTGACCTGGGGCTACCAGCTCGTGGCCGCCGACCGCCAGATCGAGGTCCCCAAGTACGTGCGGCCCCGCACCGACACGCCCGAGCTCGCGTTCGCGTGGGGCGGCGCCTTCGCGACCGTCTACCCGGTCCGCGGCGCGGGCGGCTACCAGCTGCTCGGCATGTGCGCGACGCCGTTCTTCGACGCGGCGCGGCGGCTGCCCGACTTCCTCGACCGCGACTGGTTCTTCCGGTCCGGTGACGTCATCCGCTACCGGTGCGTCGACCGGCCCGAGTTCGACCGCATCCGAGCCTCGGTCGAGGACGAGTCGTTCACGTACCGCACCGCCGAGGTGGAGTTCATCCCTCGTCGCTGGTACGACGATCCCGGCGGCATCACGGCGAGCCTGGAGAGGAGTCTCGATGGCGGTTGAGGTCAGGACGCCCGGCCTGCAGACCACGGTCCAGGACGAGGGACGCATCGGCCTGTACGCGGCCGGGATGCCGCCCTCGGGCGCCATGGACAAGGCCTCCTACCGCGCGGGCAACCTGCTCGTGGGCAACCCCCACGGGCTGGCATCGCTCGAGATCACGTACCTCGGACCCGAGCTGGAGATCACCGACGACACCGTCATCGCCGTGACCGGCGCGGAGATGGGGCCAAAGCTCAACGGCGACCCGATCTCGTCGTGGCGGTCGTACGCGGCCAAGGCCGGCGACGTCGTCTCGTTCGGCTACATCCAGTCCGGCGCCCGGGCGTACCTGGCGGCGGCAGGCGGCATCGACGTGCCGACCTACGTCGGCAGCCGTGCGACCTACACGCTCTGCGGCCTGGGCGGCTTCGAGGGGCGCGCGCTGCAGGCGGGCGACGTCGTACCGGTCGGCAGCGGCGTGCAGGGCACGCCGGGCGCGGAGCTGCCCGAGAACCTGCGCCCGAGGATCGACGGGGACATCGAGCTGCGCGTCATGGTCGGGCTCGCCAGCTACCGGCTGGTCCCCGAGAGCCTCGAGACGTTCCTCTCGACCAACTGGACCGTCACGCCCGACGCCAACCGCGTCGGCTACCG
>DASYLT010000184.1:0-3846 GCA_036009425.1 Baekduia sp.
GGCCAAGTGGGGCCAGACCTCGCGCCTGACGCTGCTGCTGCCGCACGGCTACGAGGGCTCCGGCCCCGAGCACTCCAGCGCCCGCATCGAGCGGTTCCTGCAGCTGGCCGCCGAGGGCAACATCCGCGTCGCGAACCTCACCACGCCGGCGCAGTACTTCCACCTGCTGCGCCGCCAGGCACGCATCACCAAGCAGCGCCCGCTGGTGATCTTCACGCCGAAGTCGCTGCTGCGCCTGCCGCAGGCGACCAACCGCGTCGAGCACCTCGCCGAGTCGCGGTTCTTCCCGGTCCTCGGCGAGCCGCGCGTGCCGATCGAGAAGGTCACGCGCCTGGTGCTCTGCACCGGCAAGATCTACTACGACCTCGTGTCGCACCCCAACCGGGCCGACAACGAGGGCGTCGCGATCGGCCGGATCGAGCTGCTGTACCCCTTCCCCGAGGGCCAGGTCCTGGAGCTCATCAACACCTACCCGAACCTCAAGGAGGTCGTGTGGGTGCAGGAGGAGCCGCGCAACATGGGCGCCCGCGCGCACATGTCGCCCCGCCTGCTCCAGGTGCTCCCCGACCACCTCGCCTTCGGCTACATCGGCCGCCCCGAGCGCGCCAGCCCGGGCGAGGGCTACCCGGCCGCCCACACCGCCGAGCAGAACCGCATCCTGCGGACCGCGCTCGACCTGTCGGTGCCGGTCTCGATGTACCCCATCAAGACGCCGGGCGAGCGCTGAGCACCCGCGCCGGCCTGCTGCACCTGACGACCGCGAGCGCCTGGGCCGAGGCCCAGGCGGCGGGGTCGGTGGTGTCGCCGTCGCTGGCCGAGGAGGGGTTCATCCACTGCTCGACGGCGGAGCAGGTCGAGGCGACGGCGAACCGGATCTTCCGCGGCCGTGGCGACCTGTTGGTGTTGGTGGTCGACGCGGATCGCCTGACGGCACCGCTGAAGTGGGAGCGCGCGACCGACGTCGGCGAGGACTTCCCGCACGTCTACGGGCCGATCGACGTTGCCGCCGTGGTGGACGTGGTGGCGATGCCGGAGGGTGACGAGGGGTACGTGCTGCCGGCGGGGTTGCGGGGCGCGTAGCTGCGAGGCCGCGATGCGTTGGGGCGCGCAGTGCGGGGCGCCGGTCGTGCCGCGGCGCGTAGTCCGTCGGCACTGACGAGTGCGCCTGCGGTCGCTCCGGCGCTGGCCTGTCCTCCGCGGGCGTTCGCGGTGCTTCCGGGGGCGAGACGCAGCTGGTCGTTGCATCTCAACGTCCAGGTGCGTTTCGCCGCGCCAACCCGCCCCGGGGAACATCGAGGGACGACTCAACCGGTGATAGGCCGGTTCAGTCGTCCCTCGAGGGCCGAGGTGGCGATCTGCGCTCGCACGGACCCTGCGCCCGGCGCCCGCGGAGGACCGGCAGCGCCGGCGCCCCCGGTCACGCACTCGTCAGTGCCGACGGACCGCGCCACGCGGCACGACCACGGCGGCGCTGAACGCCAACGGCTACCGACCGCCCAGCGCCGCCGCCACCGCTCCCGCATCCGGCGCCACGTCCGCGCTCAACCGCCCCAACAACTCCCGCCACCCCGGCTGCAGCTCGATCGCCCGCCGCACCTGCGCCAGGCCGACCTCGCGGTCGCCGTGGCCGAACTCCGACAGCCCAGCCCAGAACAGCAGCTCGTGGTTGTCGGGCTGCAGCGCCGCCGCTGCGCGGTAGGCGTCGCCGGCCTCGGAGTGGCGACCCTCGCCGGTGAGGTCGTCGCCGACGGTCGCCAAGGTGTAGGCGTCGCTGACGCCGAGCAGGCGCTCGAGCTCGTCCAGCGGCTCGGGGTGATCCTCGACGCGCAGGTCGACCGTCTTCTCCCACGGCGCGCCGGACGCCGGGACGACGATCATCGCCGACGACTGCTTGCCGCGGGCGTCGCCGCCCTCGGCCTCGGCCGCTCGCAGCGCCGACAGCATCCGGCGGCTCAGGGGACCGGTCGACTGCGTGAACGCCTCGGCCATCGCGGGCCACACGCTCGCGGCGGCCATCATGTTGGCCTGCACGCTGAAGTCGTCGCCCGCCGCATGGCCGGCGTACGCGATCGCCCCGTCGCCGGTGTGCGTGGCGGGCGGCCCGGCCGGGGCGATCACCGCGACCTGGCGGAAGCGCGCCGCGTCGTCGGCGGCCAGCAGGCCGCGCAGCGCGGCGTCCGGTGCGGCGCCGCCCTCCAGCGCGTCGAGCAGGTTGGGGCCGTAGGAGCGCTCGGCGATCGACTGCGTCACCACGGCGCCGACGCCGGGGCGCGCCCAGGTCACGATCGACCCGACCGAGAACCAATGCGACTGGACGGCAGCGCCCAGCTCACCGGTGTCGGGATCGCGTGCGACGATGGAGTACGTGCCTCGGCGGACCATGGACAAAGGATCCCATCAAGTGATCCTCGACCGCATCCGGGCGATCCCCGAGGGCTTCGTCCGCACCTACGGCGACCTCTCCCCCGGCGCCCCGCGCCTCACCGGCACCGTGCTGCGCACCAGCGACGCGAAGGTCCCGTGGTGGCGCGTCGTCCGCGCCGATGGCTCCCTGGCCAAGGCCGACCGCCAGCGCGAGCTGCTCGAAGCCGAGGGCGTGCCGTTCCGCGGCGCGAAGGTCGACCTCCGCATCGCACGCATCCCCCACGACGTGTGAACATGCCGGGCTCGCATGCCCAACATCTACGACCCGGTCTTCGACGAGCCGCGCACGTCCCTCGACGGCTTCCACGCCCAGCGCGCACGCCTCGGCCACCAGCTCGGCACCGAGCGCGTCGGGCTGAGCCTCTGGGAGGTGCCGGCCGGCCAGGCGGTCTACCCCTACCACTTCCACCTCGCCGAGGAGGAGGTGCTGGTCGTCCTCGAGGGCCGGCCGCTGCTGCGCTCCCCCGAAGGATGGCGCCGCCTCGATCGCGGCGAGGTCGTGCGCTTCCCGCTCGGCGAGGACGGGGCCCACCAGCTGGTCAACGACACCGCAGAGACGCTGCGGTTCCTCTCGGTCAGCACCCACGGGCAACCCGACGTCGTGATCTACCCCGACGAGGGCAAGCTCTGCGCCGCCGAGCGCGCCCCCGACGGCTCCGGGCTGAAGACGTTCTTCCGCCTCGCCGACCAGATCCCCTACGACGAGGGCATCCGGCGCCCGGAGATCGGCCATGTGGACCCAGCGTGAGCTGACCCTGGAGCCGCGCCCGCGCGGCTTCCACCTGATCACCCGCGAGGTCGTCGCCCAGCTGCCGGAGCTCGGCGAGCTGCGCATCGGCCTGCTGCACGTCCACATCCTGCACACCTCGGCGTCGCTGACCCTCAACGAGAACGCCTCGCCCGACGTGCGCCGCGACTTCGAGAGCTGGGCCAACGCCGCGGTGCCCGAGGGCTTCGCCTGGACCCATACCGACGAGGGCGACGACGACATGCCCGCGCACATCAAGGCATCGTTGATGGGGTTCTCGGTCACGCTGCCGGTCAGCGACGGGCGCCTCGCGCTCGGCACGTGGCAGGGCATCTACCTCGGCGAGCACCGCGACCGGGGCGGGGCGCGGCGCCTGATCGCCACGCTCACCGGCGAATGACCGCCACCGCGGGTCCCTACGCCGGCCTGGTCGCCGAGCATGGCCTGGCCACCAGCCACCGCCTCGTGCTCGACGCGGTGCCCGACGGAGCGCGCGTCCTGGACGTCGGGTGCGCGACCGGCTACCTCGCCGTCGAGCTCGTCGCCCGCGGCTGCACGGTCGTCGGCGTGGAGTTCGACCCGGTCGCCGCGCAGCAGGCGCGCGCGGTCTGCCGCGAGGTCGTCGTCGGCGACCTGGAGTCCGGGGCGGTGCGGGCGGAGGTGCAGCGCGCGGT
>DASYLT010000185.1:0-7172 GCA_036009425.1 Baekduia sp.
CGGGTAGCCCGAGCCGGCGAACGGGCCGGTCCCCCGCACCGCGAGCGTCGCGGCCGCCGACGGCGTGACGACCGCGACGTCGACCTCGCCGCGGCCCAGCGCGTGCAGGTTGCCGACGCCGGCATCGCCGGTGCGCAGCACGCTGTAGGTGTCGCCCGGCGTCCGCTCGTGGAGCTCGTGGGCCAGCCACCCGCACACGCGGGTGAGGTTCGCGCCGCCCCAGTCTCCGATGAACCGGAGCCCGACGGGGCGCTCGAACATGCCGTGATCAGCCATGGCGGCACCCAAGCGCACCTGGACGGCCAGCGCAAATACACGTCGGCCTATGCCAACGGCTCCATCAACATATTGGTCACGGTCGCGCACGCGCCGTACGGTGCCGCTCAGTGATCACGCCCCGTACATCGATGGTCCGGCATGCCTGACGGCCCGCTCTGGATCGGCGAGCAGGAGGCCGCGGACCTGCTGTCGCTCGAGGACGCGATCGACGTCCTGGCCGGCGCCTACCGCCTGCAGGCCGGCGGCGAGGCGGCCACGATGCGGCGCGCGCACCTGCGTGAGGGCGACGCGATCCTGCACGCCGTCGGGGGGACGATCGCCGGCCAGGGCATCGCCGGGACCAAAACCTGGATCTACACGCCCGGCGGCGCGGAGCCGCTGATCGTCCTCTTCTCGCTCGACGACGGGCGCGTGATCGGGCTCGTCGAGGCCTTCGCGCTCGGCCAGATGCGCACGGCGGCGACGTCGGGGCTCGGCACGCGTGTCCTCGCCCGGGCGGACGCGCGGACGCTCGCGCTGCTCGGCACCGGCAAGCAGGCCTTCGCCCAGGCGCAGGCGATGACATGCGTGCGCCCGCTGGAGCGGATCCGCCTCTTCGGCCGCGATCCGGACCGCCGGCGTGCCCTCGCCCAGCGCCTGCGCGCGACGCGCGCGTTCGACGTCAGCGAGCACGCGACCGTGGCCGAGGCGGTCGCGGGGGCCGACGTCGTGACCGCGATCACGCGCTCCGCCGAGCCGATCCTCGGCGGCGACCTCCTCGAGCCGGGCATGCACGTCAACGCGGTCGGCGCGATCGTGCCGGCGCGGCGCGAGCTCGACGCGCTGGCCGTCGGCCGCGCCGACGTGGTCGTGGTCGACTCGGTGGACCAGGCGCGCGACGACGCGGGCGAGCTGCGCGCCGCGGCCGAAGCGGGCCTGCTGGACTGGGCGACGGTCCGCGGCCTCGACGCGGTCATCGACGACACGCCCGATCGCGCGCGCTTCGAGACCGACATCACGCTCTTCAAGGCGCTCGGCGTCGGGCTGTCCGACGTCGCCCTCGGCGGCGAGGTCCTGCGGCGCGCGGTGGCGGCCGGCGCCGGCCGGCTGCTGCCGACGATCCCCGTCGCGCATCAGTGACAACCAACCCCGAGAGGAGGCCTTCATGGCCATCGGCAACCAGGACGAACCGGTCAACGCGATCTTCGTGGACCAGTCGGGGCGCCGCCCCAACGACTACCGGCCGCTGAAGCCGCTGCTCATCCCGAAGGCGCGCATCGACGCCGAGATCGAGCGCCTCGCGGCCGGACCCTTCCGGGGTTCGCGCCGGGCGGAGATCGTGAACCCCGCGCTGATGGGCAGCGGCAGCCTCTATCCGGCCGTGACCGTGTCGATCAACGTGCTGCTCCCCGGCGAGCGGACGACGCCGCACCGGCACAACTCGTCGGTCGTCAACTTCGGCATCCAGGGGTCGGGCGCGTCGATCATCGGCGGGCGCACGATCGCGTGGAGCAAGTACGACACCTGGAGCACGCCCCCGTGGATGGTGCACCAGCACGTCAACGACACCGACGAGATCCAGGTCCGGCTGAGCTACTCCAACAGCGGCCTGCTCGACCTGCTCGGCGTGCACGTGTTCGAGGACGCCAGCGACCTCGACCCCAACCAGCCGCTGGGCGACCCGCAGGCCGAGCGTGAGCTGAGCGCGCGCGGAGAGACGATCGGCGAGGACGGCGCCGCGCTGCTGACCTACGAGCAGCTGATCTCGCCCGAGCCGCCCTACCAGCCGGCCCTGCACTGGCCCTACCCCGAGATCCACCGGCGCCTGCAGCACCTGCGCTCGCTGGGTCAGGAGTACAAGGGCCGGCGCCTGTTCCTGATGTACGACCGCACGACCGGGCGCTCCCAGGGCACGACCTCGACGTTCTTCGCGACGATCACGATGCGGCCTGCGGGGATCGTCGACCAGCCGCACCGCCACACGTCCGCCGCGATCAACTACATCTTCACCGGCAAGGGCTGGAGCATTGTCGGCGGCCAGCGCTACGAGTGGGGCGCCGGCGACCTGATGCTCACCGCGCCCGGCTGGATGAACCACGGGCACGCGACCTACGAGGGCGACGACGTCTACGAGCTGACGATCCAGGACTCGCCGCTGCAGATCGCGGTCGGCAGCCTGCTCTGGGTCGAGAACCTCAAGAACGACCGCACCGAGGCGCTCGGCGTCACGCCGGGCTACGAGACCAACCGCGAGACCCTCGTGGGCTCGTGAGCGGTGCGCCCGACAGCCTGCGCGGCTCGATCGTGCCGCTCGTCACCCCGTTCGCCGACGGTGCCGTCGACGCGGCGGCGTTCGAGGCCGCGGTCGAGCGGCAGGTCGCCGGGGGCAGCCACGGCGTGGTCGTGACCGGGACGACGGGCGAGCCCACGAGCCTGACCGTCGGCGAGCGCGCCGACCTCTACCGGCGCGCCGTCGCGGTCGCCGACGGGCGCATCGCGGTCGTCGCCGCGACCGGGACGCCCAACCAGGACGAGACGGTCGCGCTCACCCGCAGCGCCCAGGACGCGGGCGCCGACGCCGCGCTCGTCGTCTGCCCCGCGTTCGTCCGGCCCTCGCAGGCCGGGCTGGTCGCGCACTTCACCACCGTCGCCGCCGCGACCGACCTCCCGGTGTTGATCTACAACATCCCCGGACGCTCGGGAGTGGGCGTGACGGCGGAGACCGTGGAGCGCGTCGTGGCGACGGCGCCGAGCGTCATCGGCGTCAAGCACGCGTCCAACGACCTCGACCTGGTGACCGACCTGCTGCTGCGGCTCGGCGAGGACTTCCGGCTGTTCTGCGGCCTGGAGAGCTACTCCTACCCGTTCCTCGCGGTCGGCGGCGCGGGCGTGATGAGCGCGGTGGGCAACCTCTTCCCCACCGCGGTGGCCCACCTCTGCGAGCACGTCTTCGCCGGCGAGCACGCCGCCGCGCTCGCGCTGCACCGCCGCCTGTTCCGGATCAACGAGGCCGTGTTCTTCGACACCAACCCCGGCCCGCTCAAGGCGATGCTGGCCGCCGCCGGCGCCGGCAGCGCCGAGGTCCGCCCGCCGCTCGTCCCGATGTCGGACGGCACGCGCGAGCGCGTGCTCGCCGCCCTCGCCTCCTTCGAGGCGGCGCTCGCCGGTGCGTGACCACCAGTACCGATCGATCCTGCTGACCTACGCGGCGCTCCAGGACGAGCCGGCGCTCGAGCTCGCCGCGGGGCTCGCCCGGGAGGCGCGGGGCTACCTCGACGTCGTCGTGCCGATCCCGCCGCCGTCGCGGTTCGCCTACCTGACCCACGCGTCCGCGTTCCACCTGCGCGACAGCCTCGAGCAGGAGGCGACCCGCACCGCGCGCTGCCTCGTGGCCCGCATCCCGGACGGCGTCGCGCTGACCGCGCGCTGCCTACCGGTGGGCGGCGTCCCGGAGTTGTTGCGCGCGATCGACGCCGGGGTCTACGACCTGTGCGTGGCCCGCGGCTCGCGCTGGCCGGGGTTCTACGCGACGCGCCTCGGGTTGACGACGATCCGCCGCGCGCGGCGCGTCGGGCTGTCGACGTTCGTCGTCAGGGAAGGCGGGCGACCGCCGTTGGCCACGGCCGGCACCGCCGGCGCACCGGCCGCGCGGCCGATCGCGCGCTTGACCGAGTGAAGTCTTCATCTGTACGGTTGATGTGTTCACCCAACTCGATGAGAGGCTGTTCATGATTTTGGTCACCGGAGCCACCGGCAACGTGGGAAGCGCGCTCGTTGACGTGCTCGTCGGCGATGGCGTCGACGTCATCGCCGTCACGCGCAACCCCGACACCGCGAACCTCCCCGCCGGGGCGCAGGTCGTCGCCGGCGATCCCTCCCAGCCCGCGACTCTGTCCGACGCGCTGCGCGACGTCGAGGCGCTCTTCATCAACCCGGCCGCCACCGGCGACGCGCTGCCGGAGCTCCTGGCCCTGGCCAAGGAGCGCGGCGTCCAGCGCGTCGTCGTGCTCTCGGGCTCGGCCGTCGAGCACGGCGACCCCGACGACTTCCTGGTGCAGATGTTCCAGCGCGTGGAGTCGGCGGTCGAGGAGTCCGGCCTGCCCTGGACCTTCCTGCGCCCGGGCGACTTCGCCTCCAACGCGCTGGGCTGGGCCGGGCAGATCGGCGCGCTGGGCATGGTGCACGGCGCCTACGCCGACTCCTCGTCGGCGCCGGTCCACGAGCACGACATCGCGGCCGTCGCCGCGCTCGCGCTCACCGACCCCAGCCACACGGGCAAGTCCTACGTGTTGACCGGCCCGACCGCTCTGACCCAGCGCGAGCGCGTCGAGATCATCGGCCAGGCGCTGGGTCGCGAGACCTACTTCCAGGAGATCCCCGTGGCGGCGGCGCACGCCGCGATGGTGAGCCACGGCTTCCCGCCGCCAGTCGTCGACAGCATGCTGAAGTACCAGGAGGCGGCGGTCGCCGAGCCGGCGCCGACGACCACGACCGTCGAAGCGCTCCTCGGCCGGCCGGCGCTGACCTTCGCGGAGTGGGCGGTCGCCAACACCGCCGCGTTCGCGCCGACGCCGGTCTCCGACGAGGACATCGCGTTCGCGGGGATCTTCGCGCTGGACGTCACGTTCAAGGAAGGTCCGAAGAAGGGCGACGTCGAGCGGCACATGCTCAACTTCCTGCCGGGTGGCCGCCTGCTCCTGCTCGTCCCGCCGTTCCCCGGCGCGGGCCGCTGGTCGATCGAAGGCGACGCGTTGACGTTCGGGTTTCACGAGACGGTGCTGGACGCCGGCCAGCCCGTCGTCGTCGTCAACATCGAGGCCGAGGGCTCGCGGCTGAGCGCGGACCGCAACGCCTTCGAGGGCAGCGCGGTCGGCAACGTCTACGGCGGCCAGGCGGACGGGTCGCTGGCGCTCGTCGCCCAGCAGCAGGTGGAGCAGCGCGCGCACCGCTGGGGCACCGCGGACCCGGTCCCGCTGGGCGTTGGCGCCGCCGGCGTCAAGTCCTAGGACTCGACCCCGGCCACGCGCCTCAGACGCCGGCGGCCACCGTGTCGCCGGCGTGCGCGGCGCCGCGCGCAGGCCCGCGACGGCGAGCGCGACCTCGAAGTGCTCATCGCCGCCGCGCCGTGGACGGGCGACTTGCCGAGCCGCGCCGTGGCCGCCTCGGCCGCGATGCCGTGCAGCGCCCTGAGCGGTGGGAACGTCGCTGGAGCGCAGCGCGAGTCAGGCGTCGAGACACCGGACCGGCGACGCTGACCGAGGTTCTGCTCTCATCGCGCACCGGACTCTACGGTGGCCATCGCGCTCAGCCCGTGACCGGGGTGCCGGTCATGTGCACCTGGATGCCCTGCAGGAGGACGCCGAGCCGCTGGAGCTCGTCCGCGTCGGCGTCTTCGAAGAGCTCTTGGAGGAGCAGGCGCCGCGCGGCGCGCAGGCGAGCCACGGCGGCGCGCCCCTGCCTGCTGATGGCGATCACCGAGACGCGCGCGTCCAGCGCGTCGGGGGCGCGCTCGACGAGGCCCGCGCGCTGAAGCGCCTGCACGCGCACGGTCGCGGTGGACTTGTCCACCTGCTCGCACTCCGCGATCTCCGACACCCGCATGGGCCCGGCGACGAGCAGGTGCTCCAGCAGGCGGATCGCCACGGGGCTGAGGTCGAGCCCCGACTCCTGGGCGATGCGGGCGCGGACGTGACGGCTTCCGATCCAACGGGCCAGGACCGAGACGCCGAGCTCGAGCTGTCCGATCGGCGAATCGGTCCCACCGGAGGCCTCGCCGGCCGCTCGCCGAGTCATCGGCCCAGCGTAGCGGGGCGGCCCGCCGTGATCAGCCGAACAGGGCGGCCAGCTCCGGGTCGCCGGCGATCCGTCGCTGCCAGAGCTCCCCGACCGTCGCGCGCAGCGCCGGATCGTCGTCGTCGGTCACGTCGACCGCCGCCATCCGCGCCACGCGCGGCATGATCAGGAAGTCGGCCTCCTTGTGGGACGGCTCATGCAACATGTAGTGCTCGAGCGCCGCGAGATCGTCGAACGCCACGCAGTAGGACAGCGTGAAGCCTTCGGCCGGATCGCCGAGATCCTGCCCGACGACCGAGAACGCCACCGGCTCGGTCGCGGCGAGGCGGCGGAGCGCGGCCTCGATGGCGGCGATCTCGTCGTGGGTGGTCTCGTCGGCGAACCCGAACCGGAGCACGTGGACGATCACGCGACGATCCCGTCCGTCGGGCCGCGGACGGAGAGAGCATCTGAGTACATGACAGAGAGGCTACAAAGGAAGTTGGGTGATATCAACCAACTTCTTTGATAGCTCGGCCTGCCTGGCCGTCAGGGCAGCTTCGACGCGATCACCTCGACGGGCTCGATGGTCGGCGGCCCGGCGAACAGGCTGCCGGCCTGGGCCGCCATCGCCTCGCCGTTGGCGGCGAGATGCGCCTGCCGGGCCTCGTCGTCGCCGAACGCGTCGAAGACGCCGAACGTCGTCGGGCCCAGTCGGAGGGCGAACCAGACCGGCGTCGTTGCTTCCTCCTCCACCTGGGCGAGCGCCGCCTTGAAGAGCGCTTCCACCTCGGGGGCCTTGTCGGACACGGCCTCGACGCGCAAGAGCAGTCCCACGGTGACCATCACGATCTCATTTCTGTAGTGAACACTAGAAAATGCGACGCTACCACACATCTCGAACGATCGTTATAGAATTGTGGGATGCCCAAGGGCCGACCCCGCTCCTTCGACCGCGACGCCGCCCTTCAAAGCGCCCTCCTCGTGTTCTGGGAGCACGGCTACGACGCGACGCCCGTCACCCTGCTCACCGAGGCGATGGGCATCGGCGCTCCGAGCCTGTACGCGGCGTTCGGCGACAAGCGCACGCTCTTCGAAGCGGCGCTCGACCGCTACCTCCACACCTACGGCGCCTTCGCCCA
>DASYLT010000186.1:0-15742 GCA_036009425.1 Baekduia sp.
AGCCCCTCAGGCGCCGAGTACATCAAGCAGGTCAAGGCCCAGATCGACGAGGTCGACCCCTCGGCCGTGAGCGAGGTCGCCGGCGCTGACGGCGTCGTCATCGTCGACGTGCGCGAGAGCGACGAGTGGGACGCCGGGCACCTGCCGGGCGCCCGCCACGTCCCGCGCGGCCACCTGGAGTCCCGCATCGAGGGCGCCGCCCCCGATCGCAGCCAGCGCGTCCTCCTGTACTGCGCCTCGGGCAACCGCTCGGCGCTGGCGGCCAAGACGCTGCGCGACGAGCTCGGCTACGAGCACGTCGAGTCGATGACCGGCGGCTACACCCTGTGGAAGGACCGCGGCTACGCCGTCGAGGTCCCGCGCACGTTCACGCCCGAGCAGCGCCAGCGCTACTCCCGCCACTTCCTGCTCCCCGAGGTGGGGGTCGAGGGCCAGCAGAAGCTGCTCGACGCCAAGGTGCTGCTGCTCGGCGCCGGCGGCCTCGGCTCGCCGACCGCGCTCTACCTCGCCGCCGCGGGCGTCGGCACGCTCGGCATCGTCGACGACGACACGGTCGACGTCTCCAACCTCCAGCGCCAGGTCATCCACACGACCGAGACCGTCGGCACGCCGAAGGTCGACAGCGCCGAGCGCGCGATCCACGCGCTCAACCCCGACGTCGACGTCCGCAAGTACCAGGTGCGCCTGGACGCCTCGAACATCGTCGACATCATCAAGGACTACGACATCGTCGTCGACGGCGTCGACAACTTCCCGACGCGGTACCTGCTCAACGACGCGTCGGTCCGCCTGAAGATCCCGGTCGTCAGCGCCGCGATCCTCGGCTTCGAGGGCCAGCTCAGCGTCTTCGCCCCCTACGACGGCCCGTGCTACCGCTGCCTCTTCCGCCAGCCGCCGCCGGCCGAGCTGGCGCCGTCCTGCGGCGCCAACGGCGTGCTCGGCGTGCTGCCGGGCACGATGGGCCTGCTGCAGGCCACCGAGGTCGTCAAGCTCATCATCGGCCAGGGCTCGCCGCTCATCGGCCGCCTGCTGATCTACGACGCGCTCGACGCCACGACGACCGAGCTCAAGGTCCGCCGCGACCCCGAGTGCCCGATCTGCTCGCGCGAGCCGTCGGAGATCACCGACGATGAGCTCGGCGTCTTCCCCGACTACGAGGCGTTCTGCGCCGCAGCGGGCTAGGGTCAGGCGACTATGGCGACGATCCGCATTCCCCCCGTGCTGCGCCCCTCCGTGGGCGGCGAGCGTGAGGTCAGCGCCGACGGCCAGACCGTCGGCGAGGTCCTCGAGGGCCTGGCGACCAATCACCCCGAGACGCGCGGCCAGCTGTTCGGCGACGGCGGCGAGCTCAACCGCTACGTCAACGTCTACCTCAACGACGAGGACGTCCGCGTCCTCGACGGGCTCACGACCAACGTGGGCGAGGGCGACGTGCTCGTCATCCTGCCGGCCATGGCCGGCGGCGCCTGAGCTGAGCGAGTTGTAGGCCTTCCGGCACGGCGTGCCGGATCGGCAGGCGAGCAGGGCCAGCTGGCTCTGGCACGCGCGTCCGGCGCGGAGATACTTGCCGGGTGCTCGAGAGCAACCAAACACGGACGCCCCGGCGCCGGTGCGGTGGAGCATTCGCGCAGGCTGATCGAACAGGATCCGTCTGCGTTGACGCGCACCAGTACCTCAACTGGTCAGAGGGGCGGCCTTCTAAGCCGACGATACGGGTTCGAACCCCGTCTGGTGCATCAGGCAGGGACACGCGATGAGCGTGTCGATCGAGGGGATCGTCCCGGCGGGCGACGCGGCCGACGGGGCCGACGTCCAGGCCCGGCGGGCGAAGGTGCAGCAGCTGCGGGAGGCGGGGACCGAGCCGTTCGCGCCGCTGCCCGCGAGCCCGCACACCACGGTGGCGGCCGTGCGCGCCGCCGCGTTGGAGACCGAGCATCGCGTCCTGGGCCGCGTCGTCTCGCGGCGCCACCACGGGGCGATCACCTTCCTGGACGTGCGCGACGACTCCGGCGCGCTGGAGCTCTGCGCCAAGCGCGACGTGCTCGGCGAGCGCTACGGCTCGGTGCGCCGGCTGGACGTCGGCGACATCCTCGACGCCCACGGCGTGCGGATCGCGGCCGCCGACGGCGAGCCGGTCCTGCGCCTCGACGGCGCTGAGCTGGTCTGCAAGGCCCTGCGGCCGCCGCCGCCCGCGCCCGCGCGCGGCCGGGTCGACCCGCGGGCCGACCGGGCGCTGACGCTGCTGGCCGACGCCGGGTCGCGCGACATGGTGCGCCTGCGCTCCCGCGCCATGCGCACGCTGCGCGACACGCTCGACCAGCGCGGGTTCCTCGAGGTCGACACCCCGATCCTCCAGGGGCTCGACGGCGGCGCGCGCGTGCGGCCGTTCACCACCCGGGCCAACGCGCTCGGCCGGGAGCTGTCGATGCGCATCTCGGCGCAGATGGATCTGCGCCGGTGCATCGTCGGCGGGCTCGAGCGGGTGTACGACCTCGGCCGCTGCTTCCGCAACGAGGGCGTGTCGCGGCGCCACAGCCCCGAGTTCACGATGCTCGAGTGGTCGGCGGCCTACCTCGACTACCTCGACGCTGCGGCGCTGACCGCCGACCTCGTCGTGGCGGTGGCCGAGCGGGTGCTCGGCACGACGCAGATCCGCTACGCCGGCAACGACATCGACCTGACGCCGCCGTGGCGGCGCGTGTCGGTGCGCGACGCGCTGCTGGAGGCCACCGGCGTCGACGTGCTCGAGGCCGACGGGGCGACGCTGGCGCGGCTCCTGGGACCGCACGTGCAGCCCGACGTCCCGTGGGCCGAGGCGGTCAACGCGCTCTTCGCCGAGCGGGTCGAGCCCACGCTCGTCCAGCCGACGATCGTCTACGACTTCCCCGTGGAGGGCCTGCCGCTGTCGCAGCGCCACGCCACCGACCCGCGGTTGAGCGAGACCTTCGACATCATCGTCGGCGGCGTCGAGATCGCCAGCGGCGACACCGAGATCACCGACCCCGACGAGCAGCGCGCCCGGTTCGCCCAGCAGGCCGGCGACGACGTGCTCGCGCCGCGCGACGACGCGTTCGCCCGCATGCTCCAGTACGGCGTGCCGCCTTCGGCGGGTGCGGGCCTGGGCGTCGACCGCATGCTCGCCGTGCTGACCGACGCCGAGTCGCTGCAGGAGGTGATCACGTTCCCGGTCGTCTAGAGGAGCTCCCGCGGCTGCCCCGGCTGGTCGCCGCGCCCCGGCGGCGCCCGCCGGTCAAGACGCCGACGGCCCGGCCGCGCTGCCGCTCGGCGGTGGCGCAGGGCAGCCACATGTCGGCCATCCCGCGCGAGATGCGGCTCCAGCTGGCCGCGCTGCGGCGCCTCGACGACCACACCAACATCCTCTACCTGGCCTATGACTGGGTCGTCATCGCGCTGGCCGCAGCGGCGGCCATCGTGGTCGCGGGGCCCGCCGGGACGGCCGTCTCGGTCGCCGTCTACCTCGCCGCGATCACGGTGATCGGCTCCCGGCAGCGGGCGCTCATGAACCTCGTGCACGAGGCCAGCCACCGCAAGCTCTTCCGCACGCGCAAGGCCAACGACTGGGCCGGCCGGCTCTTCGCCTCGTTCCCGCTGGCCGCGAGCCTCGACGCCTACGTGTGCGGCCACTGCCGCCACCACGGCCACCTCTGGGACCGCAACCTCGATCCCAAGACGTCGCGCTATGCGCACCTCGGCCTGGTCCGCGCGCCGCGCCGGCTGGCCGAGCTGGTGCGCACCCACGTCCTCAAGCCCGCGCTGCTGCTGCACGTCCCGTTCAACGTCCGCGGCGCGCTGACGGTGGAGGGCGAGCCGCGCAGCGAGCGCCGGGCGCGCATCGCGTTCTGGTGCGTGCTGATCGTCGCCGTCGTGGCGACCGGCCAGGCGCTGGTCTTCGTCGCGCTCTGGGTCGTGCCGTTCCTGACGACGTTCCAGGTCATCCGGTATTGGACCGAGATGGCCGAGCACGCCGGCCTCGACGCCGACAACCCGTGGATGGCGACGCGCAACTGGACCGGCTCCCTGCCGGCCCGCTGGCTGCTGGCGCCCCACCGCGACGACCAGTACCACCTCGTGCACCACCTGCTGCCGCGGATCCCGCACTACCGGCTGGCCGAGGCGCACCGCCTGCTCATGCACGTGCCCGAGTACGCGGCCGCCCACCACTGCGACGGCTTCTTCTTCGCCCGGCGCCCCGACGCCCCGTCGGTCCTGCAGGACATCGCCAAGCCCGACGAGATCACGCGCTACAAGTCGCTGCCCGCGAACCTGCGGACGCGCCGCCGGCTGGGCGTCGTCAGCGAGTCGTGAACCGCCCGGGTGGGCGGGTAGTACATCGCTATATTTCGTGAAGTCATGGCTGTCCCGCCTCTTCAGAACAAGCCCTGCGGTGGTCGCTACAGCGACATCGTCGCCGCCATCGGCAACACGCCGCTGGTCGAGCTGCGGCGCCTCTCGCCCAAGCCGGGAGTGCGGATCTGGGCCAAGATGGAGTCCCACAACCCGACGGGCTCGGTCAAGGACCGGGTGGCGCGGGCGCTGATCGAGGACGCCGAGGAGAAGGGCGCCATCGGCCCCGGCATGACGATCCTCGAGCCGACCTCGGGCAACACCGGCATCGCGCTGGCGATGATCTGCAGCCGCAAGGGCTACAAGCTCAAGGTCGTGATGCCCGACAACGTCACGCCCGAGCGCACCCAGCTGCTGACGATGTACGGCGCCGAGATCGTGTACTCACCGGGCAACCTGGGCTCCAACGGCGCCGTGGCGATGGCGCTGGAGATGGCCGAGGCCGACCCGTCGTACTACATGCCTTACCAGTACGGGAACCCCGCCAACCCGCGGGCCCACTACGAGGGCACCGCGCCGGAGATCCTCGACGAGCTCGACGGCGACATCTCCGCCTTCGTCGCGGGGCTGGGCACCGGCGGCACCCTCATGGGCAACGGCCGGCGGTTCAAGGAGGAGCTCGGCGACGCGGTCAAGATCGTCGCGGCCGAGCCCATGCAGGGCGAGCCCGTCCAGGGCCTGCGGTCGCTGGACGACGGCTTCATCCCGCCGATCATCGACCTCTCGGTGCTGGATCGCAAGATCTTCGTCACCAACCGCGACGCGATCATCTGGACGCGCAAGCTGCTCGACGAGGAGGGCATCTTCGCGGGCGTCTCCTCCGGCGCGATCGCCTCGATCGCCGTGCGCATCGCCGGCGAGATGGACGAGGGCAACGTCGTCTTCATCGTCTGCGACGACGGGTGGAAGTACCTGTCGTCGGGGATCTACACGCTGCCGGTCGACGAGGTCGCCAACCTCGACTCGACGGTGTGGTGGTAGGCCGCGGGGCTCAGGCGCCGACCGCCAAGCGCCGGCAGCGTCTTGATCAGCCGCTAACACCCGTCTGAAACACTTGTCGCATGCCTAACATCGGCGTCCCCGAGCTTCTCGTCATCCTCGTCATCGCCCTGATCGTCCTTGGCCCGAAGAAGCTGCCCGAGGCGGGCCGCGCGATGGGCAAGGGCATGCGCGAGTTCAAGGACTCGCTCTCCGGCGATCACGACGACGACCGCCCCGTCATCCGCAGCGAGGCGACCGCGCACCGCTTCGACCCCATCACGGGGGAGCCGCTCGCGTCCGACCCGCTGCGCACCGACCGGGACTAGACCCGCCCAGCCGCTCGGTAGGGTCCCGGGTGATGCAGATCGCCCCGGACCTCCTGCAGCAGATCGTCGCGCACGCGCAGCGTGACGCGCCCGACGAATGCTGCGGATTCGTCTGGTTGGAGGGAGACCGCGCGGTCGAGGTGGTCGAGGTGGAGAACGTCGCCCACAGCCCCTTTCGCTTCGAGGTCGGGCCGAGCGACCTGTTCGCGCTCGCCGACGCGGGCGAGGACGGCCGGCGCGCCGTGATCTACCACTCGCACACGCGCTCGGAGCCGCGCCCGTCGCAGACCGACGTGAACTTCGCGGCCAACTGGCCCGGCGTCGAGTGGCTCATCGTGGGCGTGGCCGGCAGCGGCGAGCCGGAGCTGCGCAACTGGCGGATCGACCCCGACGGGACCGTCACCGAGGTCGAGGTGCGCGTCGATGCCGGAGTCTGAGCCGCTCGTCTGCCCGTCCTGCGCCACGCCACACGCCCTGGAGGAGCGCTTCTGCCCCGACTGCGGCATGCCCCTCGTCTACGCGGGAGCACGCGAGCAGGCGGTGACCTCCAAGCAGGAGCGGGCGCGCAAGATCAAGCCGCAGCTGTCGGAGGGCGAGCTCACGCAGGTCGCGACCGGCCGCAACCAGGCCGAGGCCGAGATGATCCAGGGCATGCTGCTGGAGGAGGGCGTGCCGTCGATGCTCAAGCGGTCGGCCGGCTTCGACGTCCCGGACATGCTGGCGGCGGGGCCGCGCGACGTGCTCGTGCCGCGCTCAGGTGTGGAGGTCGCGCGCGAGGTGCTGCTGCAGGCGGACCTCCTCGGCGAGCCCGGCGCCTCGGGCGTCGACCGCCCCGTCCGGATCCTCGCCGGTCTGCTCGCCGCGCTGGTGCTCGTGGCGCTCATCGCCTGGATCGGGACCGAGCTGCTGGTATGACCACCGCCAAGGGGACGCCGATCGCCGTGACGGGCGCCACGGGCGGCATCGGCCGGCGCGTCGCCGCCCGGCTGGCCCAGGGCCACCACGCGCAGCGGCTGATCGTCCGCGACATGGCCGCCGCACCCGCGGTCGTCGGCGCCGACATCGTGCAGATCGGAGCCGCGGGCTACCGCGACGGGCCCGGCATGCGCGAGGCGCTGCGCGGCACCGAGACCATGCTGCTGGTCTCCGGACGCGAGTCGCCGGTGCGCGTGGTCGAGCACGCCGAGGCGATCGAGGCCGCCGTCGACGCGGGGGTGCAGCGCATCGTCTACACATCGTTCCTCGGCGCCGACCCCGACGCGACCTTCACCTTCGCCCAGGACCACTACGCCACCGAGCAGCTCATCCGCGAGACGGGGCTCGCGTTCACGTTCCTGCGCAACAGCCAGTACCTGGACTACGTGCCGCTGATCGTCGGCCACGATGGCGTGATCCGCGGTCCCGCCGGCCACGGGCAGATCGCCTGGGTCTCGCGCGACGACGTGGCCGACGTCGCCGCCGTGGTGCTGAGGGCGCGCGATGGCGAGCACGACGGCCAGACCTACGACGTCACCGGGCGCGAATCGCACACCATGGCGTGGGCGGCCGAGCAGCTCAGCGCGGTCACCGGAGCCGAGATCACCTTCCGCAACCAGGGCGTCCAGGAGGCCTACGAGTCGCGGGCGCACCTCAAGGCGGCCGACTACGAGAAGGACGGCTGGATCACCTCCTATGTCGCCGTCGGCACGGGGGAGATGGACGTCGTCGCCGACACCGTGCCACGCATCGCGGGCCACCCGGCCCAGGATCTCCCCGACTGGCTGGCCGCCAACCCCGAGAGCTGGGCGCACCTCAGGTCGTAACCTTCGGGGCATGGCCGACATCTGCACCCACCTCGACCAGGTCGAGGTCACCGAGCTCCCCGCCACGATCGCCGGCTGCGAGGAATGCCTCGCGATGGGCAGTCGATGGGTCCACCTGCGTATGTGCGAGAAGTGCGGGCACATCGGCTGCTGCGACGACTCGCCCAACCGGCACGCCACCGCGCACTTCCACGCGACCGAGCACCCCGTCATGCGCTCGGCCGAGCCCGGCGAGGACTGGAGCTGGTGCTTCGTGGACCAGGTGGCGTTCCGCCTGGCGGTGTAGCGGGCGCCGGCTCAGCCGGTGGCGACGAGCGTGATGGATCGGGTGACGACCCTGGCGGTGCCGACCGACTCGCAGCTCTCGTCCACGCGGTGCGGTCCGGGTGCGACCGGGAAGCGCATGCTGAGCGCCAGACTGCCCGAGACGTGACTGGGGCGCTCGTCGTCGCTGCGTGGACTGCTGGTCGGCAGGTTGTCGGTCACCTGCGAGCCGTCCAGAAGCAGCCAGCAGGACACCGTCGTGTTGGAGGTGTCCTCGTTCCACCACGACATGGTCGCGCTGGCGACGATCGCGTTGCTGCCGGCCGGCGCGTCGATGGTGGTGCCCACGATCGAGGCCATGTTGGGGACGTATTGGTCCTGGGTGTTGTTGACGGCCGCGGCGGAGACCGACGGCCCGATCGGTCCTTGTGGGCCGGTGGCGCCCTGGGAGCCGCGCTCGCCTTGGGCTCCGGCCGGGCCCTGCGGTCCGCCGGCACCGGTCTGGCCCTGCAGTCCGCCGGCGCCTGCCGCGCCTGCGGGTCCGGCCGGTCCGACCGCGCCGCGCGCGCCCGTCTTGCCTCCTGGCCCGCGCGGGCCTTCCCGGTCGAAGCTGATCGCCCGTTCCCGCTTGCCGCAGCGGGAAGGCCCGCTGACGACCCGCAGCCCACCGTCATGCTTGCCGACGCAGCCGTGCAGGACCTTGCGGTTGCTGCCGTGGTTGCCGGTGACGGCCGCCACCGAACTGCCGCCCAGCGCGACGAACAAAGCGAGAGCGGCCGCGACGTTGGCGAAGCCCAACCGTGCGCGGACGGCGGAGATGAGGCGTGTGGGTTGCATCGGTTCAGGTCCAGGCTGGATCGAGGAGGGGACGGTCCCCGACCGCAGGCGCGGTCGGAGACCCAGATGGTCGGCGGTCGGGGACCGTCCCCTCTGCCGCGGGCATTGTCCCCTCTAGCGCGGCCGATGTGACCTGATCTCCACCGCCTGCTGGTAGGTGGGGCGGTTGATCCACGGGATCAGCGGCTGGGTCACGGCGCCGATGGCGCGGAAGCTCACGGCGTCGAAGCAGGTCTGGTCGCCGTCGCGCTGGGCCTTCTGGCACGTGGCGTCGCCCGAGTAGAGCTGGCTCGCGGGCACCGCGAGCGCCGCCTTCAGCGACTGCCGCAGGGCCGTCCGGCACGCGGCCAGGTCGCCCTTGCCGCAGAAGGGCCGGGCGTACTTCTGCTTGACCGGCATCCCCAGGACCGTGCGCAGGTCCTTGGCCGCGTAGCCGTACCAGCCCTCCTGGTAGGCGGAGCCGAGGTGATCGCCGTGGTTGTTGGGGGCGTTGTCCTGGCTGTGGGGCAGCGTCTCGAACAGCGTCGTGCCGAGCGCCGGCCGGAACTGGGCCTCCATCCACCGCGGCCACCACGCGTCCATGATCCGCACGGCGTCGGCGTGGTCGTAGGTGCCGTCGGCGTCCTTGTCGCGCCGCTGCGTGCCGGCCGCGACCCAGGCGCTCAGCGTCGCGACGGCCGCCTTGAGCTGCGGGTCGGCGGGCGTGCCGATGACCTTCAGCGCCAGCGGCAGGTCCTCCTGGCCGCGCAGGTCGGTGGTGCCGGCCTCCTCCATCGCGTCGACGAGGTTGGGCAGGCTGAGCTTCGCCCCGCCCTGCAGGCGCTGGTCGAGCTGGCGGTCGAGCATCTGGGAGCGGAAGACCGAGCTGAACAGGTTGGAGTCGGCGCCGGCGAAGCCCTGGGCCTGGCGGTTGTTCCAGGAGGTGATGTAGTCCTGGTTGACGACCTGCGGGTGCTGGTCGAACGCGGTGTAGTCGGCGACGTTGGTCTCCGGGTCCCAGCCCTTCCACGTGTTGGCCGGGTCCATCGGCAGCTGGCCGGTCGTGCCCGTCGCCCGCACGGGGTTGGCGCCGGAGTTGAAGTAGGCGACGTCGCGGTCGTCGGCGTAGAGCCAGTTGAACGTGTAGCCGATCTTGTAGGCGGCGCGCGCGAAGCTCTGGGCGTCGTGGACCTTTGCGGGGTCGTTGAAGTCCGAGAACCCGCGGGCCGAGTCGACCTCGTGCCGGTAGGTGCTGCGCAGGGACGTGAACAGCACCGGCCTGCCCTTGACCGTGCCGCGGGCGCGGACCAGCCCGAGCTTCGTGCGCAGGGTGCGCAGCGTCTGGGTGCCCGGCGCGGTCTGGTCGGCGGCGTTGGGCAACCACGTGTTCTTGCGGTCCAGCGTCTCGACGGGCAGGCACTGCCCGCGGAAGCGGTAGTGCATGGAGTCCTGGCAGGTCGGCACCGCGAAGGTGTCGATGATGTCCTGCCCCGCGGAGGTCGCCGACCACGCGTAGTCGCGGCCGTGGCCGAGCTGGACGTACAGGTTGACGCCGGCGAAGGCCGAGCCGCGCGCGTCGATCGTCGGCGCATGCACGTCCTGCTCCATCAGGATCTCCGGGGCGAAGTAGGAGACCTGCGGGCCGAAGACCGCCAGCGGATGGCCGGACTGCGACTTGGCCGCCGAGACCACCAGCGCGTTGGAGTTGGACTTGGGCAGCGCCACCAGGCCGGCCAGCCCGCCGGTGCCGCCGTTGCCGCCGGCCGGCGGCAGCAGGCCGGTGAGCGCGCCGATGACGCCCGTGACGGCGGGCACCGTGGAGGTCGGCAGGGCCGGCACGCCGGGGGCCGGCGGCAGCGCCGGGGCCGGAGCGGCCGAGGTCGGCGCGGGTGAGCCGGGGGCGCCGCCGGCCGGAGCACCCGGCGCTGCGGCCTTGTCGGTACCGGCCACGACCAGCGGCTCGGGCTGCAGCGAGTCGGCGTCGGGCAGGACCTCGGCGCCCTTGGCCGGGTGGTCGGGCGGCAGTTGGTACGGGAAGCGCCCCTGCTTGACGGTCGTCGGCGCGTCCGGATCGTCGAACGCAGCCAGCTGGTACCAGAGCCGGCGCCCGTCCTCGTCGCCGAAGCGGTCCTGGAGGCGCTGCAGGAACTGGGCCATGCCGAGCTCCTGGCCGCCGCCCTTGCCGAAGATCGCGCCCACCAGCGAGGCGGTGGCGATGACGTCGGCGCCCTTCCAGGCGTCCGGGCCCAGCACGCGTCCGATGGCGGCGTACTCCGCCGGCATCTTGGTGGGATCGAGCTTGGCCTCGTCGATGTAGGCGTTGATCCCTGCGACGTACTCGCTCAGATCGGTCTGCAACCGGCGGCCCTCGGCGCCGTAGAGGTCGTCGAACTGGTCGATCTGATGCTGGAGGTCGGCCTCGGTGTACGGCGCGAGCGCCCACTGCTCCTGATCCATCGCCCGGTTGCCCGGCGCGCCGCCCGCGAAGGAGGACAGCTCGGCGCGCCCGGCGTGGCGGAGCACGTCGATGAAGAAGAGGCGGTCCTGGGCGGCGGCGTAGCCCTCGCCGAACATCGCGCCGTCGCGCGTCGTGCCGTAGATGTGGGGCACGCCGAAGCCGGCGTCGCGGACGATGGTCACGTCGGCGCGCGGGCTGACCGTCGTCGCCGCGTCGCCGTCGCGCACGCCGAAGGTCGAGTCCTTGAAGTACCTCGACAGCCCGTCGGCGGTGAGCCCCGGCGTCGCGCGCCCGAGGTCGGAGTACATCGCCAGCTGGTCGTCGTTGTGGGCGGGGCGCGCACCGGTGGTCTCGAACGCGCCGAGCTGCAGGACGTTGACCAGGCCGTTGGTGCCGGGCGGCAGGACGTCGCGGAAGCCGCCGTAGTCGTCGGTGGCGTACGGCGTGACGGGCGCGGCGGCCTCTGCGGCCTCTGCGGCGAACCCGATCGACAAGACGGCGGCCGCCATGACGGCGACCTGGCAGACCTTCATCCAGCTCTCCTTCCCAGTGAGTGCTGACCCACTCCGGAAGATAGAGCTATGCGGGCCCGGCGTGCGCCGCTTCGCGCTGCAGGGCGACCGGAACGCACGAAGCGGCGGCGACCTGCTCCTTCGGTCGCCGCCGCTCCATGGTCACTTCAGGCTGCTGCGTGGTGGCTAGACCAGCGCGGGGACACGCGCATCGCAGATCGAGGCGATCTGCTCGGCAGCGCGGTCGAACTCGGAGTCCGACAGCACCGGGGTGCCCTCGAAGGGCAGGTCGCGGGTGATCTCCAACCACGACCGACAGCCACCGAACTCGTCCTTGACCCGCACGGTCACCGGCCGCGGAATGCGGTAGGTGCGCAGGAGGACGACGTGCAACGGGTGGCGACGCTTCCACGCCAGGCGCTTCTCGGCGTAGTCGGTCGTCCACACGTAATAGGGGGACAGCTCACCGACGGATCGGGGGTCGGTGATCGTCCAGCTGGCAGCCACCTCGGCCCATGCGCGGATGCGCACGCGGTCGGGCTGGCCGATCCCGCCGTCACGCGTCAGCGCGTGGAGCGGCGGCTCACCATCCGGCCATACGCCCTCTTCGAGGGCGCGGCGGAGCTCCGGCTGGTGCGAATCTCGCACCAAGTCGTAGCGCTGGTGATCGAACGTCGGATAGAGGAAGAAGCGGTCATGCTCGAGGCTGAAGTTCCGACTCGGCTCGCCCACGCCACCCTTTCGCAGGGTGACGAGCTGCTCGCCTTCGGCGAGCGCGCGGACGGTGACCGCCCATTCCTTGATTGCAATAGGCATAGGAGGGGGGATTCAGAGGTAAGTGACGACAGAAATTCCCGCGCGTCACCGGTACCCCGGGGACACGGCAGGAAGACACCGATTGTGGCACGGGATGTGAAGATCCCAAAATCCTCCTGCTAACTGGCGGTATTCGTGCGTACTAACTTGGCGCGTAGACGCTCATATCGAACGCCTGCGTACGGTCAATCGTCGCCGATGCGCAGCCCGGCCAGCCCCTCGTAGGCCTCCACGATCGCCGAGAAGTCCGCCTCGCCGTAGCCGCGGCCCATCGCCGCGACCAGCGCGTCGCGCGCGGCCCCCGCCGCAGGGAAGGGCACGCCGGCCGCCTGGGCCTCTTCGAGGCAGAGCCGGACGTCCTTGAGCATGTGCTCGGTCTTGAAGAGCGTCGCGTAGTCGTGCTCACGCATCGATCGGGACTTGAGGCCGACCATGGTGGAGTTGCCCGACCCGGCGGCGAGGACCTGCTCGAGCGCCTCCAGGTCGATCCCGGTCGCCGAGCCCATGACCAGCGCCTGGGCCAGCGTCGCGGCGTTGGCGGCCGACACGGCGTTGTTGATGAGCTTGATCGTCTGGCCGTGCCCGAGGGCTCCGACGTGCACGATCGTCTCGCCCATCACCTGCAGCAGCGGCATGGCCCGGCCGACGTCGGCCTCCGAGCCGCCGGCCATGATCGTCAGCGTCCCGCTCTCGGCCTTGGGGGACGAGCCGGTGACCGGCGCGTCGACGAAGCCGAAGCCGCGGCCGATCAGCTCGTCGCCGATGCGGCGGGCGTCGGCGGGCGCGATCGTCGACATGTCGATGAACAACGACCCGTCGGGCGCACCGGCGGCGGCGCCGGCCTCGCCGAGCAGGATGCTCTGGACCTGGGCGCCGTCGACGACCATGGAGATGACGACGTCCGCGCCGGCGGCGGCCTCGGCCGGCGTGGCTGCGGCGGTCGCACCGTGCTCGCCGGCCCACGTCTGCGCCTTGCCGGGCGTGTGCGTCCACGCCGTGACGGCGAAGCCCGCGCGCTGGAGGTTCGCGGCCATGCGCGAGCCCATGATCCCGAGTCCGAGGAAGCCGACGTGTGTCATGCCGGCCAACCTATCGCCCGCTGGTCAGCTCGCTGCGGCTGCCGGCGCGCCGTCCCCGTCGAGCTCCAGCCCGAGGCGGTGCGCCACGGCGGCGGCCTCCGTGCGGCTGCGCACATCGAGCTTGGCGAGGATCCGCGACACGTGCACCGACGCGGTCTTCTCGGCCATGAACAGGCGCTCGCCGATCTCGCGGTTCGTGCGGCCCTGCGCAACCAGGCCGAGCACCGAGCGCTCGCGCGGGGTCAGGCCGAGCTCGGCGGCCGGGTCAGGCGCGGGCGGCGCGCCGATGGGCCGGGCGACCTGCGCCCGTGCCGCCGGGGACTCCAAGCGCAGCCGGCCGCGGCGTGCCAGGGCGACGAGCTCGTCGACCAGCCACCGCGCGTCGAGGCGCCGGGCGATGACGAGCGCGTCGGCGCCCGCGACCTCGGCGGCCGCGCGGTCGCCGGCCGACAGGTGGGCCTCGGCCTCGCGCCACCGCACGCGCGCCACGCGGAACGGCCGGTCGATCGCGGCCCACGCCTCGGCGGCGGCGGCCCAGCGGGCGGGGTCCGGGCGGCCCTCGCCGGCCGCCGCCTCGGCTTCGGCGACCAGCACGAGCGCATGGGCCTCGGGCATCGCCGCGGCGAACGGGCGCTGCGCGGCCTCGCGGGTCTGCTGGGCGAAGCGCCGCGACGCCGCGATCGCTGCCGCCTCGTCGCCCGCGCGCCCGAGGTCGCGGGCCTGCTGGGCGGCATCGGCCTCGACGCCGGCCGCCGACGAGTAGATGCGCGCGAGGCGCGCGCCGTCGTCCATGGCATCGGTGTCGACCATGCGCTCCAGCCCGGTGCGGATCGCCTCGCGGGCGGCTTCGACGTTGCGCTCGCGGCGCTCCAGGCCCGCCATCAGCGCGGTGATCGGCGCGTGCCACTGCGGCTCGTAGGAGCGGGCGACCAGCTCGCGCGCCAGCTCCAGCCGGGCGCGCGCCTCGGCGTGCTGGCCGCGACCGAGCTCCAGCTCGGCGCGCACCAGCTCGAAGAAGACGCGCGTCGTGCCCTGGACGCCGCGGCCCAGCTCGACCGGCGCCAGCGCGTCGGCCTCCTCCCAGAAGCCCAGCGCGTAGGAGATCTCGGCCTGCTGCAGCGCCAGCCACTTGGCCTCGCGTCCCAGGGCGCGCACCTCGTCGCGGCCCTCGATGAGCAGCTCGCGGGCCCGGACGCTGGCGCCGGTCAGATGCAGGGCGTCGGAGAGGTTGAGGTAGCCGCGCAGCAGCTGGTCGACGTTGCCGTCCTCGCGGGCCAGCTGCATGGCCTCGCGGATGTAGCGGAAGCCCTCGTCGCTGTCGGGCCCGCCGCGCAGGCAGATGCCCTTCGTGTTGAGCGCGTGCATGCGGGCAAAGCGCGAGCCGACGGCCGCGGCGGCGGCCAGCGCCTCGTCGGCCATCGCGCTGCCGTCGGCGTAGCGGCCCCAGAGCATGAGGCCTCCGGCCTTGGCCGCCAGCAGCCGGGCGCGCTCCTCGGTCGGTGGCGTGGGCGGGAGCAGCGAGAGCGCCTGATCCCAGGCCTCGAGCGCGATCTGGCCCTTGCCCTGCGACCAGCGCGCCTTCCCGAGACGCTCCAGCAGCAGCGCCGCGCGGCCGGGGTCCGGGTCCTCGCCCAGCTCCTGCAGCGCTCGCTTGATGAGCACGATGCAGCGGCCGTAGTCGAACTGATGGGCGTTGGCGGCGCGCGCCAGCAGCTCGGCGTGGTCGCAGCCGATCAGGTTCTCGGCGTCGTCGACGCGATCCCAGAGCTCGAGCGCACGCTCGTAGAACGCCGCGGCCTCGCCCTCGGCGTGGACGCGCTCGGCCGTCGCGGCGGCGTGCACCGCCGTCCGCAGCGCCGCCGGCTGGTCGCCGGCGGCGTCGAAGTGATGGGCGATCTCGGCGGCGCGCTCCAGGCCGACGCAGTCGGCGCAGTCGACCCGCGCATCGAGCACCTGCGCCAGGCGCAGGTGCAGCTCGGCGTGCTCGCCGGGCAGCAGATCGTCGTGCACCGCCTCGCGCAGCAGGGCGTGGCGGAACGCGATGTGGCCGTCGGGCTGGCTGACGAGGACGTGGTGGGCGACGGCCTCGCGCAGCGCGTCGCGCAGGGCCCGCGGGTCCAGCGCGACCGCCTCCTCGAGGACGTCGTGCTCGACGCGGTGCGCGGCCGAGACCCAGCGCAGGGCCTCCTGCGTCGCGGGGTCCAGCGCCTCGACGCGCAGCATCAGCGCGTCGCGCAGCGACTCGGGCAGCGTGCCGTCGCCCTCGCGCTCGGCGGCGAGGATCTCTTCGGCATAGAGGGCATTGCCCTCGCTGCGGGCCCAC
>DASYLT010000187.1:0-2680 GCA_036009425.1 Baekduia sp.
ACTCCAACCGCGTCTTCGCCACGACCGCGCAGCGCAGCGCCGAGATCCAGGCCACCTTCAAGGCCCTGCCGACCTTCGAGAAGGAGTCCAGCACGACGCTGAAGCGCCTCTCGAAGTTCTCGGCCAACGCCAACCCGGTCGTCACCGACCTGCGCCCGGCGGCCAAGGAGCTCAGCCCGACGCTCGTGCAGCTCTCGGCCCTGGCGCCGGACCTCAAGAAGCTGTTCAGCGACCTCAACCCGCTGATCGACGCCTCCAAGAAGGGGCTCCCGGCGACGTCGGAGTTCCTGGACCAGCTCCACCCGCTGCTGGCCGAGTTCGACGGGCCGCTCAAGCAGCTCAACCCGATCCTGGACGGCGCCGGCCTCTACAAGAACGAGCTGACGGCGTTCTTCGCCAACTCGGCGGCCGCCACGCAGGCCAGCGCCGCAGTGCCCGGATCGGCCGAGCCCGCGCACTACCTGCGCACGTCGAACCCGCTGAACCCCGAGATGCTGGCGCAGTATCCGAAGCGCCTGTCCAGCAACCGGACCAACCCGTACCCGTTCCCCGGCGACAGCTCCTCGCTGCCGACCGGCCTGGCGTCCTTCGAGACGCGCCAGTGCACGGGCCAGACGCTGACGCCGACCCTCGGCCCGGCCGTCGACGGGCTCCTGCCCGACACGCTGCGCGACGGCATCCTGAAGTACGCGCTGGGCGGCGGCAACATCGCCGCGCCGCCGTGCAAGCAGCAGCCGCGGTTCGACCTGGGCGGGACGCTGACGCAGTTCCCGCAGCTCAAGGCATCGGCCAAGGGCGTTGAAGCGGGAGCCCCGCAACCGTAGTGGCGGCCGCTCCCGGCGCACCGCCTGCGGCGCGCCGGTAGCCTCGTCGCACTGATGGGTCGGCTGCCGCGCATCCTGGCCGCCGCCATGGGCACGGCCGCCCGCCGCCCGTTGGCGGTGGGCCTCCTCGTGACCGTGCTCGCGTTGGCCGGCGCCGCGCTGGCGCTGCGGCTGTCGCCGACCACCGCAACCGACACGCTCGTCGGCCGCTCCAGCGCCTCGTGGCAGGCCACCGAGCGCGAGCACCGGCTCTTCGGCGAGGACGCCGTCTACGTGCTCGTCCGCGGTCCGGTGTCCAAGCTCGTGCTGACCTCGGACCTCGACCGCCTCATCTCGCTCGAGGGCTGCCTGGGCGGCAACCCGCCCGCCAAGGCGCAGCTCAAGGGCGGCAAGGACGGGCCGTGCGCCCGGCTGGCCAAGACGAAGCCGGCCAAGGTCGTCTTCGGCCCGGGCACCTTCATCAACGAGTCGGTCCTGCAGATCGGCGACCAGTACGACGCGCAGCTCAAGAAGATCCAGGGCGACGTGCAGAGCCAGTACGACGCGGCCTACAAGCTGGCCATCGGCAAGGGCTACTCCAAGGCGCGTGCGCGCAAGGTCGCCGGCCAGGTGCGCGACCTCGCGCTGCAGCAGAGCCTCAAGGACGCGATCCAGCTCGCCCTGAAGTACGGGATCCTCAAGGCGCCGCAGGTCAACGACCCGGGCTTCGTGTCCCAGCTCGTCTTCGCCGCGGGCAAGAAGGCGGGCACGCCGAAGGCCCGCTTCGCCTACCTGTTCCCCAACGCGAGCAGCGCGCTGGTGCAGGTGCGGCTCAAGCCGGGGCTCTCCGACGCGCAGCGCAAGGACGCCATCGCGCAGGTGCGGGCCGCGACCCGGATGCCCGACTTCCGGCTGGTCGGCGGCGGGCAGTACGTGGTCACCGGCGCGCCGGTCGTGCTCACCGACCTGACCACGAGCGTCACCGACGCCATCGTCGTGCTGCTGATCGCGTCGCTGGTCGTCATGGCGCTCGTGCTCGCGCTCGTCTTCCCGGCGCGGCGGCGACTGCTGCCGCTCGTCGTGGCGCTCGCCGCGGTGGCGATCACGTTCGGCACGCTGTCGCTGCTGGGCGCGTCGCTGACCATGGCCTCCGTCGGCGTCGTGCCGGTGCTCATCGGCCTGGCGGTCGACTACGCCATCCAGCTCCACTCGCGGATCGAGGAGCGCGCCGGGCCGGGCGCGTCACGGGAGGAGATGGTCGCGGCGGTGGGGCACGTCGCGCGCACGGGTGCGCCGACGGTCGCGATCGCCGCCACCGCCACCGCCGCCGGCTTCCTGGTGCTCGCGCTCTCGCCGGTCCCGATGGTGCGCGGCTTCGGCCTCCTGCTGGTCCTGGGCATCGGCATCGGGCTGATCACCGCGGTGACGCTGGGGACGGCTGCGCTGGTGGCGCTGACTGGCGGGCGCCGCGTGCCGAGGCCGCTGGCCGCCGCGGGCGCCATCGTGGGTCCGGCCGCCCGGGGAGCCGGTGAGCTGGTGCGCGACAACCCCGTCGCGCGGTTCGTCGGACGCCGCGGGCGCGCCGTGCGGGGCGCTGCCCTGGGCGCGGCGGCGCGCCGGCCGGCGCGCGTGCTGCTGGTCGGGCTGGCGATCGCGGTGGTCGGCTGGGGCGTGGACACGCAGACGCGCGTGGAGTCCGACGTCACCAAGCTGGTGCCGCAGAACCTGCAGGCGCTCAGCGACTTGCAGGAGCTGCAGAGCTCGACGAGCGTCGGCGGCCAGATCGACGTCCTCGTCCACAGCGACCGGCTCACCGATCCCGCGGTCCTCAACTGGATGACCAGCTACCAGGCCGGCCTGCTCAAGCACTTCGGCTA
>DASYLT010000188.1:0-15011 GCA_036009425.1 Baekduia sp.
GACTACTTCGCCGGCCAGTTCCTCTACACGATCCTCGGCCTCTACAAGGCCAACTTCCTCGGGATCGACTTCGCCAGCGGCAACCACCACCTCGGTTACACCTTCGCGCTGTTCTTCCTGATCCTGTTGATCCACATCGGGATCAACATCCGCGGCAGCCACCTCGTCGCGATGTTCAACGGCATCTCCGTCTGGTGGCACCTGTTGGGCGTGGCGGTCATCGTCGGCGTGCTGATCATCGTCCCCGACCACCACGCGAGCGCGAGCTTCGTGTTCGGCCACCAGATCAACAACAGCGGCTTCAGCCACAACATGTTCTGGTGGTACGTGTTGCCGCTCGGCTTCCTGCTGACGCAGTACACGATCACCGGCTTCGACGCCTCGGCCCACATCTCCGAGGAGACCCACGGCGCCGCCGAGTCGGCCCCCAAGGGCGTCTGGCGCTCGGTCGCCATCTCCGCGGTCGTCGGCTACGTCGTCCTGCTGGCCATCACGTTCGCCGCGTCCGACGAGAAGGCCGTCACCGACGGTGGCGGCTCGGTGTTCGCCGTGTTCACGAGCTCCATGGGCACCGGCTGGGCGGAGTTCATCCTGCTCATCTCGTTCTTCGGGCAGATGTTCTGCGGCATGAGCTGCATGACGAGCGCCTCGCGCATGATGTACGCCTTCAGCCGTGACGGCGCCGTCCCGGGCTCGCGGATCTGGAGCCGCGTCAACAGCAACCGGATCCCGTTCAACGCCGTGATGGCGGTGGCCGCCCTCGCGCTGATCCTCACGCTGCCGGCGCTGAAGGGCAACAAGGACGGCGTGACCGTCGCGTTCACCGCCGTCGTGTCGATCGGCGTGATCGGGCTGTACATCGCCTACGCGATCCCGATCTTCCTGCGCTGGCGGATGGGCGACGCGTTCGAGACGGGTCCGTGGAACCTGGGCAGCAAGTACAAGTGGATGAACCTGATCGCGGTCGGCGAGGTCATCGTCGTCGTGATCGTGTACTTCAACCTGCCCTTCGCCTCGTCCGGCGTGCCGTTCAAGAAGGGCTTCGAGTGGTCGCTGTTCAACTACACCCCGGTGGTGACGGGCGGCGTGTTCGTCATCGTCGGCCTGTGGTGGCTGATCAGCGCCCGCCACACCTTCACCGGTCCCAAGCTCACCGTCGCCCAGCTCGACGCCGAGCTCGGGGAACGTGACTTCCCGGCCGACGGGCCTCCGCCCGCGGCCGCACCCGCCGGAGCGTAGGAGTGGCGGGAACGCTCGAGGTCCTGGAGCCCGCGACCGAGCAGGTACTGGACACCATCGCACGAGGCGGCGTCGACGAGGTCGACGCCGCCGTCGCGCGGGCCAAGGCGGCGTTCCCCGCCTGGTCCGCGGTCGCCCCGGGCGACCGCGCCCGGCTGCTGCGCCGCCTGGTGTCGGTGATGGAGGAGGCCCACGAGGAGCTGTCGGTCCTCGAGGCGCGCAATGCCGGCAAGCCGATCGGGTCGGCCCGCGGTGAGATCGGCATGGCCATCGAGACGGTCCGCTACTACGCGGCCTCCCCGGAGCGGCTGCTCGGCGACACGATCCCGGTGGCGGGCGGCCTGGCCTTCACCGTGCGCGAGCCGCTGGGCGTGGTCGGGCTCATCACGCCGTGGAACTTCCCGCTGGCCATCGCGTGCTGGAAGATGGCGCCGGCGCTGGCGGCCGGCAACTGCGTCGTACTCAAGCCCGCCGAGCTCACGCCGCTGACTGCGCTGCGCTTCGCGGAGCTGGCCCTGGAGGCGGGGCTGCCCGAGGGCGTCGTCAACGTCGTGGCCGGTCCCGGCCGCGAGTGCGGCCAGCGCCTCGTCGCCCATCCCGACGTCGCCAAGATCGCCTTCACCGGCTCCACGGAGGTGGGCAAGTCGATCGCCGCCGGGGCCGCGCAGACGATCAAGCGCGTGACGCTGGAGCTGGGCGGCAAGTCGGCCAACATCGTCTTCGCCGACGCCGACGTGGAGGCCGCCGCGCTGGCCGCGCCCGGGGCCGTCTTCGACAACGCCGGACAGGACTGCTGCGCCCGATCGCGGATCCTCGTGCAGCGCAGCGCCGTGGACGAGTTCCTCGGTCACCTCGAGGGCGCCGTCAAGGCCATCAAGGTCGGCGATCCGCTCGATCCGTCGACCGGCATGGGCCCGCTGATCTCCGCCGGCCAGCGCGCGACCGTCGCGTCGTTCGTCGACGGCGACGCCGAGGTCGCGATCCGCGGCGAGATCCCCGACGGACCCGGCTTCTGGTACCCGCCCACCGTCCTGTGCCCCGTGCCCGCCGATCATCGCGCCGTGGTCGACGAGATCTTCGGACCCGTCGCGGTCGTCGTGCCGTTCGACGACGAGGCCGGCGCGATCCGCATGGCCAACGACACCATCTACGGGCTGTCGGGTTCGGTCTGGACGCGCGACGGCGGCAAGGCGCTGCGCGTCGCCCGGGCCCTGGAGAGCGGCAACCTGTCGATCAACTCCAACAGCTCGGTGCGCGTCACGACGCCGTTCGGCGGCTTCAAGCAGTCGGGCTACGGCCGCGAGCTCGGCCCCCACGCCACCGACGCCTATACCGAGGTCAAGACCATCTTCTACGCCACCACCGAAGGGAACTGAGTCAGTGCCGGGTCGTCTCGAGGGGAAGGTCGCCGTCGTCACCGGCGCGGCCGGCGGTATCGGCGCCGCGACGGTCGAGGTCTTCCAGCGCGAGGGCGCCAAGGTGGTGGGCGTCGACCTGCTGGACGGCGCCCCCGGCGATCTCGCGCTGTCGGTCGACGTCACCGAGGAGTTCGCGGTCCAGCAGATGTACGCCCAGGTCGCCGAGCGGTTCGGGCGCATCGACGTCCTGTTCAACAACGCGGGCATCTCCCCCGACGACGACCAGTCCGTGCTGGAGACGACCCTCGAGGCCTGGCAGCGGGTCCAGGACGTCAACCTCAAATCGGTCTTCCTCTGCTGCAAGCACGGCATCCCGCACCTGCTGGAGGCCGGTGGCGGCTCGGTGATCAACACCGCCTCGTTCGTCGCGGTGATGGGCGCCGCGACGTCGCAGATCTCCTACACCGCGTCCAAGGGCGGCGTGCTCGCGATGACGCGCGAGATGGGCGTCGAGTTCGCCCGCCGCGGCGTCCGCGTCAACGCGCTGTGCCCCGGACCGGTGAACACGCCGCTGCTGCAGGAGCTGTTCGCCAAGGATCCCGAGCGCGCTGCGCGGCGCCTGGTGCATGTCCCCATGGGGCGGTTCGGCACGGCCGAGGAGATCGCCAACGGCGTGCTCTTCCTGGCCTCCGACGAGTCGTCGTTCATGACCGCCGCGACGTTCCTCGTCGACGGCGGGCTGTCCGGCGCGTACGTGACGCCGGAGTAGCCGCTCCCGCTCAGCGGATTCAAGCGCTCGTTGGCTGTGGACACCGGTCCACGGCCGTGATCGCCTGCACCCGCCATGAGCACCGCCGTCCGCCCCGCCCCCGCCGCTGCGGGCCCCGCCCCGCCGACGTCGGCGCGGGCCGCCGGCGGCCCCGGGGTCGCGGCGCCCGTCGCGACCGTCGTGGCGGTGTGCGTCGCGACGTGGCTGGCCTTCGACGTGCCGCTGCGCGACGTCCTGATCTTCTGCGGCTATGTGCTCGGGTTCACCCTGATCCCCGGGTGCACGGCCTTGGTGGCGATCGCCCGCCCGGCGGGCTTCGGCGTCCGCGAGCTGGCGGTCGGCTGGGGCCTCGGCTACGCCTTGGAGGCCGGCGCGTTCGTCGTGACCGCCGCGACCGGGCATCGCGGACTGCTGCCGCTCTACCCGGTGCTCGTGGTGGCGCTGTCGCTGCCCGGGCTGTGGACGCTGCGCCACCGGCTCGCGCTGCCGCGCCGGCGGCGCCGAGTCGCGCCGGGCTGGGCCTGGGGCGGCGCCGCGGTCGCCGTCGCGGCGGTGCTGATCACCGCCGACGGCTTCTTCACGCAGACGCCGATGCCGTCCGCCGGGCCGGTCGACTACTCGCCCGACCTGATGGCCCACCTGGGCTTCGCCGCCGAGGCCCTGCACCACTGGCCGCTCGAGGTGCCGGGCCTCGCCGGGCTGCGGCTGCACTACTACTTCCTCGCCAACGCCCACATGGCGGCGGTCAGCCAGGTCACGGGGATCGACCTGCCGACGGTGGCGTTCCGCCTCTACCTCGTGCCGATGATCCTGCTCGTGGTCGTCCAGCTCGTGGCGCTGGGCCGGGCGATCGGCGCGACGGCGTGGGCCGGCGTCGTGGCCGGCGCGCTGGCGCTGCTGCTCGGATCGCTGGACCCGCTGCCGGCGGTCCCGACCGAGCTGCTGTCCACCTTCCCGCTCAGCCCCTCGTTCCTGATGAGCACGATCGTCTGGCTGCCCGTCCTGATCCTCCTGGCCGAGCGCCTCGACCGGCGCCCGGAGGCACTGGCGCTGCCGGCGCTGGCGGTCGTCGGGGTCGCACTGCTGCTGGCCGGCGAGGGCGCCAAGGCGACCACGGTGCCCATGACCGTCGCAGCCCTCGCGCTGGTCGGGCTGTGGGCCTACCGCCGGGACCGCACGCACCTGCCGGTGATCGTCGGTGCGGGTCTGGCGTGCTGCACGGTCATCGCGGTCTACAACCTGGTGCTCTACCACGGCATGACGAACTCGCTGGGCTTCCACCCCCTGCGGGTCTACCTGGACTCCCAGCCGTTCCGGCTGCTCGACGACCGGCTCGGCGGCTCGCCGCTGGGACGCGTCGCGCTCTATCCGCTGGCCTTCGTCCTGGGCACGCTGCGGATCGTCGTGACGCTGCTGCCGGGCCTCGTGCTGCTGGGCCTGCGCGGCCGGCTGGGAAGCCCGCCATCGCGGCTGCTGCTGATCGGCGCGCTGGTCGCCGGCCTGGCGGCGCTGGTCCTGCTGACGCATCCGGGGACGAGCCAGCTGTACTTCTTCTACCCCGGCTACCTGGCGGGCGCGGTGCTGAGCGCGGCCGGGCTGGTCGACGCGCTCGCACCGCGCCTGGCGGGGGTGCGGGTCCGCCGCGGCTGGGCGCTCGGCGGCGCGGCCGCCCTGGCGCTGGTGCTGATCATCGACGCGCCGGTCTCCGACCAGAGCCCGAAGAAGGCCTGGCGGGCGCTCGACGGCCAGGTGACCTACCGGCAGACCCACGCCAACATGACGCCGCAGCTCTACGCCGGCTACCGCTGGGTTCGCGACCACACCGCCGCCGGCGACGTCCTGGCGGTCAGCAACCTGTTCGCCAACGCCGACCACACCGACCCGCGCTACTGCGAGCCGTCAGCGTTCGCAGAGCGGCGCACGATGGCGTCGTGCGCGTCGGACGGGACGAACGAGCCCTACGGGCGGCTGCACGGCGACCTGTCGCGCCTGCGGGTCAACGACGCGATCTTCTCGCACGGCAACGGCGACGCGCTGGCCTACGCCGCGCAGGTCTACGGCGTGCGATGGCTGGTCGCCGACCGCCTCCACGGCCGGATCGACCCGAAGGTCTACCGGCTGGGACGCGTGCGGTTCCGCAACCGGCAGATCGCGGTGATCGAGGTCCCGTCCGCGGGCCTGGCGCACTGAGCGGGGAGCTATGCGGCGAGCAGCGAGCGCAGCGCCTTCGGCGGCACGGGGTCGACCGAGAGCATCTGGCCGGCGAGCGCTCGCAGGACCTCCAGGCGCCGGTCGGGGTGCAGCGAGAACGCGTAGTCCTGCGCCGCCTCGTGGCCTCCCTCGACACCGAGATGGGAGCGGTGCTCGGCGGTCGCCACCCGCGACAGGACGAGTCCGAGCACGTAGGCGTCCAGATCGGCGACGTCGACCTCCACCGGCTCGGCGTCCCGGCCGCCGACCGACGCCACGATGCGCGGCGCCGGCGTGATGTCGCCGCCGTTGCGGATCGGGCCGCCCTGGGAACCGTTGTCGCCGCCGGCGCGCGAGTCCCAGTCGCGCTGGGCGGCGTCGCCGCCGTCCTTGCCCGCGCGCTCGGAGGCCCAGCGGGCCTCGTCGAGCTTGCGGGCCTGCTCCTCGTAGTCCTTGGGCTTGGGCGGGACGTAGCCGACGCCGAGCTTCAGCGCCCCGCCGGTGATCTCGCCCGACGCGTGCTGCTCGACGAGATCCTCGGCCTGCTCCGCCGACACGTCGCCGCGGGCGATGCCGCGCCGCACGACGTCGGCGACGGTGAAGGACAGGTCGCCCTGCTCGACGCGTGTGACGACGGACTCGGGCAGGTCGAGCAGGCGCAACGCCTTGCGCGTCCAGCTCATCGGGGCGCCGACCAGGCGCGAGACGTCCGCCGCGGTCAGCGACGGGTCCTCGCTCATGATGGCCCGCGCGGCACGGGCGAACTGCACCGGCTCAGGCTTGGCCTGGTGGAAGTTCTCGGCGAACTGCATCGTGAGCGCCTCGCGCTTGGAGATGCCGTCCACGAGCGTGAAGCGCCAGTCCTCGCGCGGGCCCTCGGCCCCGTCGAGCATCGTCATGGCGCTGAAGCGCCGGCGCCCGGCGAGCAGCTCGTACGGCACGTCGTCCTCGCCGGTGGCGCGGACGAGCGGCGGGTGCAGCAGCCCGGTCTCCTTGATCGAGACGGCGAGCTCGTGGACGTCGGGCAGCGCGCCGGTCCGCATGTTGACCATCGTGCGGACGTGGGCCAGCGGAGCGGCGATCAGCGTGTGCGCCTTGGTGGCCGTGTCGGCCAGCGGCGCCTTGCGCAGATCCGCCTCGCGCTCCTCCCGAGCGGCGCGAGCCGCCTCCTCGCGCATCTGCCCGACGTGTTCTTCGGCGTCCTGGAGCTTGTCGACCTGAGACATGAGCCGGAGGATGCAAGCACACTCCGCGGCGGATGGCGGGTAGGCCTGCCAACATGCCCGCAACGACCACGAAGTACCTCGCGATCTACCTCAACGACCACCTCGCCGGCTCGACCGGCGCGCTCGAGCTGGTCAAGCGGGCGGCGAGCGAGCACGACGGCCCGCTCGGCACCTTCCTGGCCGGGCTGCGCGACGAGATCGCCGCGGACCGCAAGGTCCTCGAAGAGCTGATGGACCAGCTCGGCGTGTCGCCGGACCGGCCGAAGCTCGCCGCGGCGTGGGCGGCCGAGAAGGCGGGCCGGCTCAAGCTCAACGGCGAGGTGCGCGGCCGGTCGCCGCTGACGCCGCTGGTGGAGCTCGAGGCCCTGTCGATCGGCATCGAGGGCAAGCGGCTGCTGTGGCTGGCGTTGAGTGAGGTGGAGGACCTGCCGCTCAGCCGTGAGCGCCTGGCCGAGCTGGTCGCGCGGGCCGAGGCGCAGCGCGAGGGCGTCGAAGTGCACCGGCGGGAGGCGGCGCGGCGGGCGCTGGGGTGAGGGGCGCGGGCGGTTTTGGGCGTTCCTGGCGCTCAGCGCGGGCGTCGTCGTGCTGCGGCGCGTGGTCTGTCGGCAATGACGAGTGCGCGTGAGGCGGCGCCGGCGCTGGCCTGTCCTCCGCGGGGCGTTGGCGGTGCCCGCGCGGGCGTCCGCGGAGACGAAACGCACCTCGTCGTTGCATGTCAACGTCTAGCTGCGTTTCGGCCGCCCGGGCCACCCTGCCGGCGGAGGACAGAGTGCGCCCGCGCCCCCGGTCACGCACTCGTCATCGCCGACGAACCACGCCCCGCAGCACGGCCGACGCCCCGCGCTGAGCGCCACACCCCTACCCCAAGCTCGGGTACCGCGACACCCCATACCCCGCGGCCACGACGGCCGCCACCACCGCCTCGGCATGCTCCCGCGACCGCGTCTCGATCGTCAGCTGCACGCCGGTCTCGCGGACGTGCAGGTCGATGCCCTCGCGCAGGTGGGAGACCTCGACGATGTTGGCGCCCTCGGCCGCCACCGTGTCCAGCAGACGCGCCAGCGCGCCTGGGCGGTCTGGCACGCGCGTGAGCAGGACCAGGCGGCGCCCGGCCATCGTCTCGTGACGGCGGGCGATCGTCGCCAGCAGCCCCGCGTCGACGTTGCCGCCGCTGAGCACCACGCAGGTCGTCCCGTGCTCGGCCGCGCGCGCGTGGCCGCCCAGCAGCGCCGCGACGCCGACGGCGCCGGCGCCCTCGACGACGAGCTTGGCCTTCTCCATCAACATCACCATCGCCTCGGCGACCTCGTCCTCGGAGACCACGACGATCTCGTCGAGCCATTGCGCGACGAGCGGCAGCGTCAGCTCGCCGGGCCGCTTGACCGCGATGCCGTCGGCCAGCGTCAGCGACGCCTCGACGCCGATCGGGCGGCCGGCCGCCAGCGACGCCGGATAGGCCGCGACGGTGTCGACCTGCACGCCGATCACCCGCACCTCGGGCCGTGCGGACTTCACCGCGATCGCGACCCCGCTGGCCAGCCCGCCGCCGCCGACGGGGACGATGACCGTCGCCAGGTCGGGCAGGTCCTCCAGGAGCTCGAGGCCCAGCGTGCCCTGTCCGGCGACGATGTCGGGATCGTCGAACGGATGGACGAACGCGAGGCCCGCCTCCGCCGCCCGCGCCCGGGCGGCGACGATGCAGTCGTCGACCGTCGCGCCCGTGATCACGACGTGCGCGCCGAGCGCCGCGGTGGCCTCGACCTTGGCGATCGGCGCGCTCTCGGGCATGAAGACCTCGCACGGCACCCCACGCTCGCGGGCCGCCTGGGCCAGCGCCTGGGCGTGGTTGCCGGCGCTGCCGCACACGACGCCGGCCGCGCAGCCGTCGCCGAGAGCCGCCAGCTTGTTCAGCGCACCGCGGATCTTGAAGGCGCCGGTGCGCTGCAGCGACTCGGCCTTGAGGACGACGTCGCCCTCGCAGCGCTCGCTCAGCGTCGCCGACGACAGGACCGGTGTGTGGCGCGCCACGTCGCCGATGGCCTGCCGGGCGCGCTCGACGTCCTGCGCGGTGACCACAGATCCCGTGCCCACGTGTCCGGCCATGCCGGCCGTCAGTCCGTCAGCGCGACGATGGCGTCGATCTCGACCTGCGCGCCGAGCGGCAGGGCGGCAACGCCGATGGTCGAGCGCGCTGGCTGCGGCTCGGCGAAGAACGTCGCGTAGACCTCGTTGACCTCGCCGAAGGTGCCCATGTCGGTGACGTAGATGCCGCAGCGCACGGCCTGCTCCAGCGACGCGCCGGCGGCCGTGCACACCGCCTGGAGGTTCTTCAGGCACTGGCGTGTCTGCTCGCCGACCGAGCCCTCGACGAGCCTTCCGGTCGCCGGATCCAGCGGCGTCTGGCCCGACAGGAACAGCAGGTCGCCGGAGCGCACCGCGTGGCTGTAGGGACCGACGGCGGCGGGGGCGCCCTCAGCGGTGATGGCCTGACGATCAGATGACATCGTGTGCGGTTCTCCTTCGACGACTCTTGGTTCTGGACGCTACCGTCCGCGCCTCATGATCGCCCGCCGCCTCCCGTCCACGGCCCGCGTCCTGCTGCCGGCCGCGCTGGTCCTGACCGCGCTGGGCGTCCTCAGCAGCTCCGCCTCGGCCGCGATCCCATGGGCGGCATGTCCCACCGCCGGCTTCGAATGCGCGCACGTCGACGTGCCGCTGGACCGGACCGGCGCGACCGCGGGGAACGTCTCCTTGGCCGTCTCGCGCGTCCCCGCGTCCTCGAACCCGAACGCCACCGCGGTCGTCCCGCTGGCCGGCGGCCCCGGCCAAGCCGCCCTCCCGCTCTCGCAGTCCTTCCTCGACATCCTCAAGCCCGCGATCGCCGACCGCGACCTGCTGATCTTCGACCAGCGCGGCACGGGCATGTCGGGCGCGCTCAGCTGCTCGTCGCTGCGCACCGACTCCACCGTCTTCAAGCAGGCCTCGGGTTGCGCGAGCGAGCTGGGCGCCAGCCGCGGCTTCTACCGGACCGCCGACAGCGTCCAGGACATCGAGGCGCTCCGCGTTGCCGGCGGCTACTCCAAGCTGATCCTCTTCGGCGTCAGCTACGGCACCAAGGTCGCCGAGGACTACGCCGCCGCCTACCCCGGCAACGTCGAGGCGCTCGTGCTCGACAGCGTCGTGCTGCCCGAGGGTCCTGATCCGTTCCAGCGCTCGTCGCTGTCGAACGCGCCGCGGGTGCTCGGCGACCTGTGCGCCGGCAACGCATGCAGCGGCGCCACCGACGACGTCAAGCGCGACCTGCGCACCTTCGCAGCCAAGCTGCGCAAGGGCTCGCTGCACGGCAAGGTGACGCTCAGCTCCGGCCGGCGCGTGAGCTTCGGCATGGATCAGACCAGCCTCGTCGACATCCTGCTGGCGGGCGACCTGAACCCGACGCTCCGCGCCGAGCTGCCCGGCTCGATGCGCGCGGCGCTGCGCGGCGACGCGTCACCGATCCTGCGCCTCAGCGTCCGCTCCGAGGGGCTGACCACCGGACTGCAGACCTCCGGGCCCGACAGCAGCGACGCGCTGTTCCTCGCGACGACGTGCGAGGAGGCGCCGTTCGCCTGGACGCGGACCGCCGGCGTCGACCAGCGTGCCAAGGAGATCACCGCCGCGGCCCAGGCGATCCCGCGCGCCCAGCTCGGCCCGTTCTCCCCGGCCGCCGCCGTGCAGGGCGGTCCGGTCCCGTTCTGCCTCGGCTGGCCCGACGCCTCGCCCGCGCCGGTCGCCTCGCCCGCGCTGCCGGCCGTCCGCACGCTCGTGCTCGACGGGCAGATGGACCTGCGCACGCCCTACGAGGACGCCGCCCAGCTCGCCACGCGCATCCCCGGCGCCAGCGTCGTGCAGGTGCCGTTCACCGGGCACTCGACGGTCAGCTCTGACGCCACGCCCGACAGCGCCTGCACCAAGGGCGCGCTGGCCACGTTCTTCGCCGGCGGCACGCCCGGCGCATGCACGCCCGGCACCAACCCGTTCTCCCCCACGCGCCGCCCGCCGACGCGGCTGAGCGCCCTCGGGGTCAAGAGCGCCACCAAGCGGACGATCATCGCCGCCCAGGGCACGGTCACCGACGCGGCACGCCAGATCATCGGCGACGCGATCGCGCTGAGCGCGCTGCCCAAGCACGTCGGCGGCCTGCGCGGCGGCAACGCGACGGTCAACAGCGGCGGCAGCTTCCGCCTGACCAAGTACCAGTACATCCCCGGCGTCGTGGTCAGCGGGACCGTCGACAAGTCCCAGAACGCGAAGATCACGATCCACGGCGGCGGCGCGGCGAGCGGCTCGCTGAAGCTGTCGGCCAACGGCGCCGTCAGCGGCCGGCTCGGCGGCCACCGCGTCAGCATCGCGGCCTCCAGCGCCAGGCGCTCGACGCTGCCGACGCTCGCCGACGTTCTCGCCCACCCGCGCGTGGGTCGCTGATCGCGCCTGGCGGGTAGCCTCGGCGCGATGGCCAACGCCCTCGCGCACGAGACCTCGCCGTACCTCCTCCAGCATCGCGAGAACCCCGTCGACTGGCTCCCCTGGGGGCCGGAGGCGCTCGCCCGGGCGCAGCAGCGCGACGTCCCGCTGCTGGTGTCGATCGGCTACTCGGCCTGCCATTGGTGCCACGTGATGGAGCGGGAGTCCTTCGAGGACCCGGCCGTCGCGGCGCTGATGAACGCGTCGTTCGTGTGCGTCAAGGTCGACCGCGAGGAGCGGCCCGACGTCGACGCCATCGCCATGGAGGCGGTGCAGATGATGACCGGCCACGGCGGCTGGCCGCTGAACGTCTTCCTCACCCCCGACCAGGTGCCGTTCTACGGCGGGACGTACTTCCCGCCCGCGCCGCGCCACGGGATGCCGGCGTGGCCGGCGGTGCTCGAGGCGGTCGCCGAGGCGTGGCGCGACCGGCGGGCGGAGATCACCGAGCAGGGCGCGCGGATGGCCGAGCGCCTCGCGCAGACCGGCGCCCTGCGCCCGGCCGAGGGCGTGGAGCTCGGCGACGAGCCGCTCGACGACGCGGTGCGCAACCTCCGCGCGGCGTTCGACGCCGAGAACGGCGGCTTCGGCGGGGCGCCGAAGTTCCCGCCGTCGCCCGCGCTCCTGTTCCTCTGGGCCCGGGCGGCGCGCGGCGGGCCATGGGCCACCAAGGCCGGGGACATGGCCGGCGCGACGCTGCGGGCGATGGCCGCGGGCGGCATGGTCGACCAGATCGGCGGCGGGTTCGCGCGCTACGCGGTCGACGCGACCTGGACCGTCCCGCACTTCGAGAAGATGTTGTACGACAACGCGCTGCTGGCGCGCGGCTACCTCCACGGCTGGCTGATGACCGGCGACGCCGCGTTCCGGCGCGTGACCGAGGAGACGCTGGAGTTCGTCGCGAGGGAGCTGCGCGGCCCCGAAGGCGGCTTCCTGAGCGCGCTGGACGCCGACAGCGAGGGCGTCGAGGGCAAGTTCTACGTGTGGACGGTCGGCGAGCTGCGCGGCGCGGTCGAGCCCGGCGACGCGGAGGCGGCGCTGGCCTGGCTCGGCGTCACCGAGGAGGGCAACTTCGTCGATCCGCACCATCCGCAGCCGGGGTGGAACGTCCTGACCGGGCGCGGGCCGGAGCCGCCCGCGCCGCAACGCGCCCGGATCCGCAGCGCGCTGCTGGCGGCGCGGGCCGCGCGCGTGCGACCGGGCCTGGACGACAAGCGCCTGACCGCGTGGAACGGGCTGGCCATCCACGCGTTCGCCGAGGCGGGCGCCGCGCTCGGCCGCGAGGACTTCGTCGCGATCGCCGTCGCGGGCGCCGAGTTCGTCGTGCGCTCGCTGCGCGACTCAGACGGCCGCCTGCTGCGCACGTGGAAGGACGGTGAGGGCAAGCTGAACGCCTATCTCGAGGACCACGCGTTCCTGCTGGAGGCGATGCTCGCCGTCTACGAGGCGACGTTCGACCCGCGCTGGTTCGCCGAGGCCCGGACGCTGGCCGACGCCATCCTCGAGCGCTTCGCCGACCCCGACCCCGAGGCCGGCGGGTTCTTCGCCACGTCGTCGGACCACGAGCAGCTCGTGGTGCGCCGCAAGGACATCGAGGACGCGCCGATCCCATCCGGCTCCTCCTCGGCCGCGGTCGGGCTGCTGCGGCTCGCCGCGCTCACCGGCGAGGCCCGCTACGAGGAGGCCGCGGTCTCGCACCTGCGGCTCGTCGCCCCGCTGCTGGGCCGCCACCCGCAGGCCTTCGCGCACGCGCTGGTCGCGCTGGACCTGCTGGTCTCCCCGGGCCTCGAGGTCGCGCTGGCCGGTGAGGATCCCTGGGCGGTCGGTGCGCTGGCCGGCGTCGTGCGCGAGCGTCTGCGCCCGGGCGTCGTGCTGGCCGGACCGCCCGGCGAGGGCGTGCCGCTCATGGAGGGCCGGGACGCCGTCGACGGGGTGCCGGCCGCCTACGTCTGCGAGCGGTTCGCGTGTCGCATGCCGGTCACCGAGGCCGGGGAGCTCCGGGCCCTGCTCGATCCCCACGTGCCGGGCTGACCCCGTCCGCGGTCGGCGCACGAACCGCCCCATCGCTGAGGGAGCGTGTTCGAAGAACCGCCGTCCTGGGCATGGAAGCGCCATGTCCAGCCGTCGCGCGCCCCTGCCCGCTTCCGCCGCCGCGGTCGCGGCGGCCGTCCTCGTCGTCGCGGCGAGCGCCGCGCAGGCAGCGACGGTGTCGCTCGACCGGCCCTGCTACGTCGGCGGCCAGCCGATGATCGCGTCGGGCACGGCGTTCTCGCCCGGCGCGCCGGTGATGCTCGGTGGCTACCAGCAGTTCCCCGCGGTCACGGCGGACCCGGCGGGCAACTTCCGGGTCGGCTTGATCGCGCCGCCGTCGCCGAAGCTGGGCGCGAGGGGATCGGTGCCGGCGAAGCTCACCGTCACCGACCTCGGCCCGCTCGCGCAGACCGCGTCTGCGGACTACCGGCTGGTGAACTTCGACGTCGACCGTGGCACCAGCCGCGACCCCCGCACGACCCGCACCTGGCACTTCTCGGGCTTTGCGACGGGCACGGTCGTCTACGGCCACGTCCGGCTGAAGGGACGAACGGTGGCCAACCACCGCTTCGGCACGGCGACCGGCGAGTGCGGCATGCTGCACGCCCGCGCCGCCGGGATCCCCGTGCCCGGCGTGCACGCCGGAGCCTGGACCGTGCAGGTCGACGGCCACCAGCACTACGCCGCGACGACGCGCCCGGCGCTGGTGCTGAAGATCTCGGTGTTCGTGCGCTAGCGGTGCGGCGCTAGAGGACCGGCAGGTAGCGGTCGAGCTCCCACTGCGTGACCTGCACGCGGTAGTCCTCCCACTCCTGGCGCTTGATCTCGATGAAGCGGTTGAACATGTGCTCGCCGAGGGTCCGGAGCACCAGCTCGGACTCCGCCGTCAGCTCGACCGCCTCGCCGAGCGTCTCGGGCAGCTGCTCGATGCCGAGGCGCTTGCGCTCGTCCGGCGACAGGTGGTACAGGTTCTTCTCCATCGGCTCGGGCAGCTCGTAGCCCTTCTCGATGCCCTCCAGCCCCGCCTGCAGGAGCGCGGCGAAGGTCAGGTAGGGGTTGCACGCCGGGTCGGGGCAGCGCAGCTCCATGCGGGTTCCCTGCTCCTTGCCGGGGTGGTAGAGCGGCACACGGACGAGGGCGCTGCGGTTGCGGCGGCTCCAGGCCACGTAGACCGGCGCCTCGAAGCCCGGCACCAGGCGCTTGTACGAGTTGACCCACTGGGCGAAGATCGAGCTGAGCTCGCGCGCGTGCTTGAGCTGGCCGGCGATGAACGCCTTGCCGATGTCGGAGAGGAAGTAGGGGTCGTCGGCGTCGAACATCGCGTTGCGCCCGTCCTTGAACAGGCTCATGTGCGTGTGCATGCCGGAGCCGTTCTCGCCGAAGAGCGGCTTGGGCATGAAGGTGGCATGCCAGCCGTACTTCATGGCGTACTCCTTGACCGTGATGCGGTAGGTCATGCAGTCGTCGGCCATCTTCATGGCGTCGGCGTAGCGCATGTCGACCTCATGCTGGGACGGGCCGACCTCGTGGTGGGAGTACTCCACGTGGATGCCCAGCTGCTCGAGCGCGATGACCGTCTCGCGGCGGACGTCGGAGCCGGCGTCGAGCGTCGTGAGGTCGAAGTAGCCGCCCTCGTCGAGGACCTCGGTGCCGTTCTTGTCCTTGAACAGGAAGTACTCGAGCTCGGGGCCGACG
>DASYLT010000189.1:0-52554 GCA_036009425.1 Baekduia sp.
GCACCCGACCGCGGCGGCCGGCCGGGCCGGCCGCCGGGTCTCGTGCCCGCGCAGGGCTCGGGCAGGGTTGAGCTCAGGGCTTGTCGTGGTCCGGGGTGACCGCGTCCTTCACCTTCTCGGCCACCTCCCGCACCTTGTCGCCGAGGCTCTCATCGTCGTCGTCGCGGGCGGATGCCGCCCGAGCGGCATCGGGTCGGGTGACCTCGGGCTCCGGCATCCCCTCGGTTCGCGGGGTCTCCGTGTCGGGGCCCAGGGCATCTGCCGTCACGTCACGGCCGGGAACTTCCATGGTCCTTTCCTCCTTGGCAGAGGGTGGAATGGATCGCGGGGACTACCCGGGCGCGGGCAACGGCGATTCGTTGGCGCGTGCACATCCGTCCCGACCCGTCCGGGCGCGGTCGCCGACGCTCGGCCGCCGCCTCGCCTCAGCGACGCGCGGGCACGAGGTGCTGGGTGCAGCGGTAGTGCGCCAGGACGCGAGCGTCGGACTCACGGGCGATCGTGACGTCCCAGACCTGGGTGCTGCGGCCGCCGTGCACCATGCGGGCGACGGCGGTGAGCGCGTCGGGCACGCCGGTGGTCGCGACGAGGTTGACCTTCAGCTCGCCGGTCGCGAAGCCGGCGATGCCGTCGGGCAGTGAGGCGAGGCAGCCCCAGCCGGCGAACGAGTCGGCGACGGCGACGACGGTGCCCGCGTGCAGGAGGTCGCCGGCGCTCAGCATGAGCTCGTCGCGCAGGACGAGCCGGCCTTCGGCCCGGCCGGGCTCGATGTGCAGGATCTCGAGGTCCAGCAGTCCGGGCAACCCGGTGCGGTAGTGCTCGGTGAGCGCGGCGGCCCAGCATTCGCGTGGTAGCGAGCGCAGATCCGGCGGCGCGGTCCGGGTGCTCATCCGGCGTCGTCGGCGAACGCGAAGTGCTCGCCGTGGCGGAGGCCGGCCAGGCTCGCGGTGCGTGCGCTGTAGACGATGAAGTCGTCGAGGCGTCGGCCGACGGCGGGGAGCGCGATCGCGACGTCGCCGCCGTGGAACGCGACGCCGTGGCGGGTCAGCACGGTGTCGTGGATCTCGACGGCGACCCAGCCCCCGTCGGCGAACGCGGAGGCGAGGTCGGGGCGCTGCGCGGCGGCCTCGGCGGCGAGGTCGTCGGCGACAGTGCGGGAAGCGGTGAGGATCGTGGTGCGGTGGGGAGGGGAGGAGGCCATGGCCATCAGGCTGGCAAGCGGCCGGCCGCGGGAAAGAGCGGGTGACCGGTGTCCGGCGTGGCGGCAGCTCCGACGGTCGGGGTGCGGCGGGCACGAACCGGCGAGTGGAGGGCTGCGGGCGGAGCGGTTCAGCCCGGCGCGCGAGTGAAGATGCGCACGCTCCGGTCGCCCGGCAACGGCCCGGCGTCGGTGAAGCCCAGCGCGAGGTAGGTGCGGATCGCCGCGTCGTTGCCGTCGTAGACACGGAGGCTGAGCCTCCGGAGCGCGAGGGCTTCCGCCCGCTCGATCGCGGCGGCGACGAGCGCGCGCCCGAGGCCTGCGCCGCGGCGGGCCGGGTCGACGACGATGCGGGCGAGGCGGCCGGACTCCGAGCCGGTGCGAAGCAGTTCGGCATGGCCGACGGGGACGTCGGCGTCCGGTCCGACGTAGGCCGTCCAGGTGTGGAGATGCGGCGTGTCGCGGAGCGCGTGCAGCTGCGCGGCGGTCAGCGGGAACGCGAGCGTCGAGCCGGCGAAGAGCATGAGCGCCTCGGCCGTCGGAGCCCAGGCGATGAGCGCATCGTCGTCGGCGGGAATGAAGTCGCGCAGGGCCAGCATCTGGAGATCGCATCCCGGCGGCCACATCGGCTCTTGTGGAGCGGCCGGTCCGACCGTAACGAGTGTATGTCCGCGCGCGCACAGCGGGACATCCGGACACGCTGTGCCGACCGGCGTCCGCAGTACCAATGCTCGCTAATCGGCGTTATGTCCCCCAATACGAGGATGGACGTCCGACCCGCCGCGGCAGAAGCGGGGACTTCCTCATATAGGGTGATGCCCCAGCCGGTCCGGTGGGCTGGGAATCGGCCTGGTGCCATCGCCGGAGAGAGGGGTCCGAGCAGGCATGAGTGTGGACCAGAGGAGAGCGCGTGTCTTTGGCGTGCTCTTTCTCATCACGTTCGTCACGTCGATCCCGGCGCTGGCGCTCTACCAGCCTGTCCTCGACGACCCGGTCGGCTACATCGCAGGCGCCGGGCATGACACGCAGATCTTGTTCGCAGCCCTGCTGGAGCTGCTGCTGATCATCGCGAACATCGGCACCGCGGTCGTGATCTTCCCGATCGTCCGACGACAGAACGAGGAGTTGGCGCTCGGCTACGTGACCGCGCGGGTGATCGAATGCACGTTCATCCTCGTGGGCATCCTCTCCGTGCTCGGCATCATCACGCTGCGGAACGAGGTCGCCGGTGCGTCCGAGGGCACGGTCGCTTACACCCTCGCGGCGATCAAGGACTGGACCTTCCTCCTCGGCCCCGGCTGGGTCGTCGGTTGGGGGAACGGGCTGATCCTCGGCTACCTGATGTACCGCTCCGAACTCGTGCCGCGACAGGCCGCATTGCTCGGTCTGATCGCCGGGCCGCTGATCATCGTGTCGGGGACGGCCGTGATGTTCGCCGGCGACGATCCGAGCGACACCCTGCGCTCGCTTCAGGGCCTCGCGACGATCCCGGAGTTCCTGTGGGAACTCTTCCTCGGCGTCTACTGCACGTTCAAGGGCTTCAGGCCGTCATCGCCGATCCTCCGGGCCGACAGTCGCGAAGACCGTCCCGGGGCAGCGCCCGCCGTCGCACCGGCCTAGCGACAACGCGTCGGCGGCGGAGGCCGCAGGCGCAGGCGCAGGGCTGCTCCTGTCAGGCGAAAGCAGCAGCGACGACACGCCCGTGACGCGGAACGAAGCCGCGGCGAAGGCTCAGCGCTTCTTGACCTCGGAACATGGGCCGGGCGTAAACTCGATCGTGCTCAGAGGCTTCGCGTGCCGCACTCGCTCACCGACTTGGCTGGTCTGAAGGGCAATGCCGAGGTTTTCCTCGTTGCCGTCTTGGAGAAGGCTGCGCAGCCGATCTGCCTCGTGGATCCGGGGGGACGGATCCGGTTCGCGAACCGCGCCGCGATCGCGGCGCTCGACTACGACGCGGCGGACGAGCTGTTGGGGCGTCACAGCCACGAGACGATGCACGAGCGGCGCCGGGACGGGATGCCGGAGGCCGCCGCGGATTGGCCGATGCTGCTGCCGCGGACCACCGGGGAGACGGTCGCGCGCGATCTCGACTGGTTCGTCCGGCGCGATGGCTCGCTGTTGCCGGTGTCCTATGTCTCGGTGCCGATCGCGATGCCGGAGGGTCGCGGCGTCGTCGTGGCCTTCAGCGACGCCGGGGAGCGCGTACGTGGGGACGAGTTGCGGCGCGAGCACGAGGCGATGCTTGCGGCGCAACGGCGGCTCGCGGCGCTGGTGGCCGGCGGGGCCGCGTCGGCAGAGGTGTTCGCCGCGATCGCCAGGGAGGTCGGCCGCGTGATCGGCCTCCCGCTGGTCACGGTGTGGCGCTACGAGCACGACGGGACGACGACGGTGATGGGCGCCTGGGGCGAGCGGCCGCATCCGTTCCAGGCCGGCACCCGCTGGCCGCTCGACAGCCCGACGGTCGCCGCCATGGTCCTGAAGACCGGCCGCCCGGCGAGGATCGACGACTTGGCAGATGTCCCCGGCACGCGCGCAGCCGCCATCCGCCAGGCGGGGATGTGCTCGTCCGCCGGCGCCCCGATCATCGTCGACGGCGACATCTGGGGCGTGATGGGGACCGGCTCGGCCGATCGCGAGCCGCTGCCCGATCACATCGAGGACCGGCTCGCGGAGTTCACCGACTTGGTCGCCACCGCGATCTCGAACAGCACGAGTCGAGCGGAGCTCGGCCGGCTGGCGGACGAGCAGGCCGCACTGCGGCGCGTGGCGACGCTGGTCGCACAAGGTGTGCCTTCGAGCGACCTCTTCGGTGCTGTCACCGAAGAGGTCGGCGCGCTGCTCGGCGCGGACCTCGCGGGGATGGCCCGCTACGACGTCGACGACACGGTGACGCACGTGGCCGCCTGGGCCGCCGCCGGCGAGCAGCCCGAGGTCGGGGCTCGCTCGCCGCTCGATCAGGCCGGTCTGTCGACGACGATCTCGCGGACGGGCCGACCAGCCCGGACCGACGACTACGACGGCGTTCCCGGGCCGATCGCCGCCGCCATCCGTGAGCGCGGGATCAGGTCCTCGGTCGCCAGCCCGATCCTGGTCGAGGGCCGCCTGTGGGGCGCGCTGGCCGTCCACACGACACACCCCGAGCCGCTCCCCGTGGATACCGAGTCGCGCCTCGCTTCGTTCACGGAGCTCGTGGCGACGGCGATCTCGAACAGCGAAGCGCGCAACGAGGTGGCGGCGTCCCGGGCGCGGATCGTGGCGGCGACCGACGAGGAGCGCCGGCGGGTGGTTCGCGATCTGCACGACGGCGCGCAGCAGCGCCTCGTCCATACCGTCATCACGCTGAAGCTGGCGCGCCGCGCCTGGCCGAACGACGAGCACCGAGGCCCCGCGCTGCTGACCGAGGCGCTCGAACATGCCGAGCAGGCCACCGCCGAGCTGCGCGAGCTCGCCCACGGCATCTTGCCGGCGGTCCTCACCCGCGGCGGGCTTGGCGCGGGCGTCGATGCGCTGGCTTCGCGGATGGCGGTGCCGGTCGACAACGATGTGTCCGTCGGCCGGCTGCCTGCCGCGGTCGAGGCGACCGCGTACTTCGTCATCGCCGAGGCGCTCACCAACGTCGCCAAACACGCTCGCGCCCGACGCGCCACGGTCACGGCGCGCGTCGAGGACGGCACCTTACGCGTCCAGGTGCGCGACGACGGCGTCGGAGGCGCCCGACCCGACGGGAGTGGGCTCGTCGGGCTGGCCGACCGGCTGGCCGTCCTCGACGGCCAGCTCCGGGTCGAGGGCCCGGCCAAGGGCGGCACGCTCGTCGCCGCAGACCTCCCCCTCCCCTAGTACATGGGAAGCAGGAGCGTCTGCAAGCGGCGACCCCGATCGTTCGACGAGATCAGCCTCGCCGACCCGCGCTGAGCGGTGGGTCGCTCGTCACGGCCGGGGCGGGACGACGATGCGCTTGCGCTTGGACAGCGCGGCCATGGTCTGCTTGTCGAGGGGCAGGTGGTCCTGCACCAGGTCGGGCGGGGTGAGCGCCAGCCACTGGTCCAGCGAGACGTCGGCGTAGCGGTCGCTGGCGAACATCTCCAGGAAGCGGAGCGTGTCGCTGCCCGTGTTCTCGATGTAGTGGCCCATCGGGCGCGGGATGTAGCCGACGTCACCGGCTCGGTAGTCGAAGGTGCCGGCGGTGCCGCTGGCGGCGAAGACCGTCATGCGCGCCTGGCCGCTGATGTAGTACTGCCATTCGTCGGAGTTGGGGTGCCAGTGCAGCTCCCGCATGCCACCGGGCTCCACCTCCACGAGCGCGGCGGCGATCGCGGTCGAGGCCGGGAAGTTGGTCGAGTCGACGATCCGGACGCGTCCGCCCGGGCACTCGATCGGCTTCTGGGCGCTCAGCTTGTAGGCGAAGCTCCGCGGGACGGTGCCGGCGGGAGACTTCACCGTATCTGCGGCGAGCGGGCCGGGGACCTTGGCCGGGAAGATGTAGCGGCTCTGCTCGATGTCGGGCGGAATGCTCGCGAACGCCCGCGCCGGCACGCCGAAGTTCTCAGCGAGGACGCCGCCCGGAGTGTGCGCGAACCAGTCGGTGAGCAGGAAGGTGTCGAACTCGTTGAAGTCGCCGTCGTTGAAGACCAACAAGAACTCGCAGCCGTCCGCGAGGCCCTGGATCGAGTGCGGAATCCCCTGCGGGAAGAACCACAGGTCGCCCTCCCCGATGTCGGCGATGAAGTTGCGCCCGTTGGCGTCGACGGCCGTGATGCGGGCGCTGCCGGCCAGCATGAGCGCCCACTCGGCCGAGTCGTGCCAGTGTAGCTCGCGGATCGCGCCGGGCTTCAGGCGCATGTCGACGCCGGCCATCGTCGTCGCGACCGGCAGCTCGCGGGCGGTGACCTGGCGCGTCCAGCCCCCGGCGGTCATGCGCGTGTGCGCGTCGTCGAACGAGAACTTCAGGTTGGGGAGATCGCCCGCGTCGGTGTTCGGCGGCGCGAGCAGGTCGGGGTTCTGCTGCTCGAGCGGCTCGTTGCGCGGGCCGAGGATCGTCGAGCCGTCGCCGCCGCGCTGCGGCTGCGGCAGGTCCTGCGCGGCCTTCGTCAGTCGCGTGGTGCCCGCCGACGCCGCGAGCACGGCGCCGCCGGCAAGGAGCCGTCGCCGGCTGATGTCGGACACCGTCAGCTCGCCTTCATGTCATGGCGGGGCAGGCTTGAACGCGGCATCGACACCTCGGCAGGTCGGGGACACGACACCCGTCGCACGGTGTCACCGACGCGGGCGCCCGCTCACTGACCCACGGGCCAGGTGGAGCCGTGCGACGGCACAGGGCGCACACGCCGGCGGTCACGACGGCCCTGGGAAGAGCGGACGTCCCGCCCACCGCGATCCGTGAGAGGAGCGCCCGACGTCAGCCGGGCAGGCCGGCCTCCAGCATGCGGCCGGTGCGCATCCGCTGCGGGTGGTCGCCCACCGGGATGCTGGCCACCTCCTTGGCGTCTGCGTAGGAGATCACGCCGACGCGGTCGTCGCCGCTGAACGAGACCAGGCAGTGCTTGCCGTCGATGCTGTTGGTGGCCCAGTACGGCTTCTGGCCCTGCGCGGCGATCTGGGTGGTGAACGTCGCCCGATCCACGACCGCCGCGTAGTCCGACATCGTTCCGGCGACGCACAGCTTCGTCCCGGCACCGTTCATCGCCAGGCCGTGATGGGCCGAGTCCAGGACGTACTCGTCGCGGCGCAGCTTCTGCGCAGCTTCGCTGACCGGCAGCAGCGCCAGCCGCGTCGGCTTCTCCTCCTGGAGGTCGAACTCGACGAAGCCGTGGAAGAACGACACCTGGAAGTACAGGTAGCGCTCGTCGGGCGAGAGCGTCATCGGCCGCACCGCCGAGCTCATGTTCGGAAAGCCGTAGTCGCTGAGGATCTTGCCCATGTCGAGGCGCTTGAGCACCTTGTAGGTCTTGGCGTCGATGACCTCGAACCAGCGGTCGCCCTTGGTCGCGTCGAGCTCCGGGGCGTCCAGCGGCGTGTACACCGTGCCGATGCTGGCGTGGAAGATCTTCGTGCCGTCCTTGGAGAAATTGCTCTCGTGCGGCGAGTCGCCCGAGTCGATGCGGGCCACGATCGCGCCCTTGGCGGTGTCGATCACGTCGACGACGCGCGCGGTCGACGCGGAGACGAGCAGGCGCGCGCCGTCGGCCGAGAGCGCCATGTGGTCGGAGCGCTGGCCGTCCACCTGGACGCGCCAGACGATCTTCTTGGTCGTGAGATCGACCGCGACGACATCGGCCAGGCTGGGCCGCGACACGTAGGCGTACCGCCCGTCGGGCGAGGTGAAGATGTCGTCCACGAACTGGTCGTGGCCTTCGCCGATCTCCTGGCGGATCGCCAGGAAGTAGGCGAGCCGCGCCGGGTCGGTCTGGATCTCGGCCATCCGCTGCGCGAGGTCGGGAACCACGTCGAACCGCGTCAGCCGCTGGAACGTGTGCCCGTCGAGCACGTCGGCGGTGCCGTCCCAGTTGTTGCCGACCATCACGACGTCGCGGGTCTTGGCGGCCGTCTGAGCGCCGGCCGCCGGTGTGCCCACGGCCACCGCCACGACGACGACCAACATCATCATCCTGCAATTGCGAACGTTCACTCGGTCTCCTCCTGGTGTTGGAGCTGGTAACGACATGCGGGCCCGATTCATGCGGTCGCGTCGCGACGTCCGCGTTCGACGGCGCGTCGCGGGCGCCGGTGCCGCAGCTCGAAGCGCACGATCGCTGACCGCTGATCTTGCTCGGCACCGATGCATCGGGTACACAACGCTCATGGGTGGAATCGAGCGCAGCTAGCGATCCTGCTTGCGAGCCACCGGCCCATCCGCGCCGCGTCCTGCGTGCTCGTCCTGGCCGCCTCTATGACCGGGTGTGGTGGCGGCAACTCGCACCCGACGCCGCCGACGACGACACGCGCCTCCGCGCCGAGCCCGCGGCGTCCGTTCTACCCCAAGATCGATGACCGCGAGCGGGCGGCGCTGGCCGACGTCGGGCTCCTGCGCGCCACTCCCCCGCGACTTCGCGCGGCATGCGCCAAGGCAGCGGCTCACACCGAGTGGACGGTGCTCTGCCCGACGCTGACGCCCGGCGGCCGCCTGGCCATCAGCGCGGTCAGCGGGGTCACGGCCCGCAGCGACGACTTCGGCGCCGGCTACGAGATCTCGATCGACAGCGCGGGCCTGCGGGAGAAGGGCGCGCCCGATCCCGGGCACTGGACCATCGCGGCGGGCACGCCCGGCGCGATGCGCGATCAGCTCACCGCCTTCGGGCACAGCAAGCCGGTCACGCGTCGTCGTGTTCGGATCGGCGACGTCCAGGTCACACGCTTTCGCGAGCCCGACTACGGCGCCTTCCCTGGCGTGTACGGCGGCCACGTCGTCTACCAGTGGATGCAGGGTCGGGCCGTCCTGCAGGTCTCGGTCCACGGTGACGCGCACGAGCGCCTGTTGCGCGGCCTCGTGCGACTGCTCAGCCGCGGGCCGAGCCCGAACCCGAGCGGCTGATCAGGATGCCTGACCCGCCGCGCGCGCCGCGTCGGTGACGCGCCAGCCCTTCCCGGGCTCCTCGACCGCGAGGCCGCGCTCCTTCAACTCGGCGAGGCCGTCGGCGACCTGCTGCGCCGCGGCGGTCTCAGGGGCGACCGGACCCGCGACGATCGCGTCGACCGTTCGAAGGTGAGGGTGCTCCATCAGACTGCGCAGGACCCACGCAGCGGGAGAGGACATGCCGATGGTCGACATACCTCCGTCCCCTAGGCCGTTCGCGCGCCGATCCAATCCTTGTGAGCGGTCATGTCGACGGGTCCGGGCGCGCGACCGAGTGCCACAGCGTCGCGTGCACCGGCGCGCGGACCAGCGCGGCCGGCACGCCGCGGCGTGGCGCCGCAATCGCCTGGGTCGCCTCGGCGCTGGTGGTGAAGCGTCGCAGGCGCGACGCGCCGGTCAGGCAGTGCTCGTCGGGCAGCGTCGTGGCGTACCAGAGGTCGACGACCGGCGTGCCGCGCACGGCCAGCCGCGCGATCGCCCGCCGGCGCAGCGCCGCGGCCGCCGCGTGCCACACCGCGAGCATGATCCCCTCCCCCGCGGCGACCGCCGACAGCGCCGCCGCGTCGCTCGGGAACGCGCGCACGTCGGCGGGCGCGATCCGGGCGCGGGCGAAGTACATCGCGGCCGGGGCCCCGCGCTCGACGCCGTCGGCGCCGACCAGCCAGCGCGCATCGGCGAGCTCGGACGGCGCGATCGCGTCGCGTCCCGCCAGCCGGTGGCCCCGCGGCGCCACGACGACCATCCGGTACCGCAGGAACGGCACGACCACCAGGTCGGGGGACGCGTGGATCGACGGGCGCGGTCCCAGCGCGATGTCGGCGCGGCGGCGGTCCAGCAGTTCGGCGAAGCGCGCCGGCGGGGCGACGTCGACCGTCGCGTGGACCTCCGGCGTGCGCTCGGCGAACGCAGCCAGGAGCGGCCCGATCACGTGCTCCTCGACCGTGCCGGTCACCGCGATGTGCAGCAGCCGCTGGGCCGGCTCCTCATCCTCACCCAGCGCGACGCGCGCCCGCAGCGCCAGCGCGCCGATCTCGGTCGCCAGCGACGCCAGCCGCGCGCCCGGTGCGGTCAGCACGAGCCCGTGCCCCGCGCGGTGGTAGAGCTCGTCGCCCAGCTCTTCGCGCAGGATCCGCACCGCCGCCGACACCGCCGGCTCGCTCACGCCCAGCTCCCGCGCGGCCGCCTTGACCGACCCGAGCCGGGCGACCGTCGCGAAGATGGCGAGCTGTCGGAGGGTCATGAAGCAATTGGTTCATCGCCGCTTGCCGGCGCGAGCGTACGCCTGCGACGTTCGAGGTCGCAAGCCGTCCTGTCCCGCACGGTCAGAGGAGAGAAGGGTCAATGCAGATCCCCGCCGCGTTCGAGTACGAGCGCGCCACGAGCGTCGAACATGCGCTGGAGCTGCTGCAGTCCGGCGGTCCGGAGGCCCGGCTGCTGGCCGGCGGCCACTCGCTGCTGCCGATGATGAAGCTGCGCCTCGCCGCCCCGGAGCTGCTGATCGACCTCGACGACCTCGCCGGCGAGCTGGGGTACATCCGCGAGGCCGACGGCGACGTCTGCATCGGCGCGCTGACGCGCCACCGAGAGATCCTCGAGTCGACGCTGATCGCCGCGCGCTTCGGCGTCTTCACCGACGCCGAGAAGCTGATCGCCGATCCCGTGGTGCGCAACCGCGGGACGATCGGCGGCGCGCTGTGCCAGGCCGATCCGGCCGAGGACATCAGCGCGGCGTGTGCGGTCGTCGGCGCGCGGCTCGTCATCCGGGGCCTGGACGGCGAGCGCACGATCACCATGCGGGAGCTGCACCGCGGCCCGTACGAGACGACGATCGGCGACGCCGAGATGCTCGTCGAGGTGCGCCTTCCGGTGCAGCCCGGAATCGGCAGCGCCTATGAGAAGGTCAAGCGGCGTGTCGGCGATTGGGCGATCGCCGCGACGGCCGCGGCCGTGCGGCTCGACGGCGGGACGATCGCCCAGGGCGCCGTCGCGCTGACGGCCGTCGGTGGCGACGTGACGTCTGAGCGCGCCTCGGACGCGCTGACCGGCGCGGCGCCGTCGGAGGAGACCTTCGACGCGGCGGCGCGCCTGGCCGCCGAGGACTGCGCCCCGCAGACCGACCAGCGCGGGTCGGCCGAGTACAAGCGCCATCTGGCCCACGAGCTGACGCTGCGCGCCCTGCGCTCGGCGACTGCACGGGCACTGCGAGAGGAGAGCTGAGCTGATGCAGGTCACGCTGACGATCAACGGCGACGAGCGGACGGCCGAGGTCGAGCCGCGCACGCTGTTGGTGCACTTCATCCGCGACGACCTCGACCTGACCGGGACGCACTGGGGCTGCGACACGTCCAACTGCGGCGCGTGCGTGGTCCTGGTCGACGGACGGCCGGTCAAGTCCTGCACCATGCTCGCCGCCACCGCCGCGGGCCACGAGATCCGCACCGTCGAGGGCATGGAGCAGGATGGTGTCCTCGATCCGGTCCAGCAGGGCTTCATCGCCCAGCACGGGCTCCAGTGCGGGTTCTGCACGCCAGGCATGCTGCTCACCGCGCGGGCCCTCCTGGACGAGAACCCGAACCCGACCGACGCGGAGATCCGCGAGGCGATCTCGGGCCAGATCTGCCGGTGCACCGGGTACACCAACATCGTCAAGGCGATCCGCTGGGCGGCCGACCACGCGCCCCAGACGGTGACCGCCGCCGAGGAGGTCTGAGCCATGGCCGCGATCCAGGAGCCCGCCGCCACGCCCCCGATGGGCTACGGGCGGATGACGCGCAAGGAGGACCCGCGCTTCGTCCGAGGACAAGGACGGTACATCGACGACCTCAAGCTGCCGGGCATGCTCCACGGAGCGATCCTGCGCAGCCCCCTCGCGCACGCGAAGATCCTCTCGATCGACACGTCGGCGGCGGTCGCGCATCCCAAGGTCCGCGCCGTCGTCACGGGCGCCGACCTCGCGGGGCTGAACCTGGCGTGGATGCCGACGATGTCGTCCGACACGCAGGCCGTGCTGGCCACCGACAAGGTGCGCTTCCAGGGCCAGGAGGTCGCGTTCGTCGTCGCTGAGGATCGCTACGCCGCGCGCGACGCGCTGGAGCTCATCGAGGTCGAGTACGAGGAGCTGGCGGTCGTCGTGGACGCCCGGCGCGCGCTGGACGCCGACGCCCCGGTGATCCGCGACGACAAGGAGGGCCAGACCACCAACCACATCTTCGACTGGGAGGCCGGCGACAAGGCCGCCGCCGACGTGGTCTTCGACGCGGCCGAGGTGGTCGTCGCGCGCGACATGATCTACCCGCGCTGCCATCCGGCACCGCTGGAGACCTGCGGCGCGGTCGCGGACATGGACCCGGTGATGGGCGACCTGACGCTCTACACCACCACGCAGGCGCCGCACGCGCACCGCACTGTGTACTCCTTGGTCGCGGGGCTCCCCGAGCACAAGATCCGGATCATCCCGGGCGATCTGGGTGGCGGCTTCGGCAACAAGGTGCCGGTCTACCCCGGCTACGTGTGCGCGATCGTCGGCTCGATCCTGACCGGCAAGCCGGTCAAGTGGCAGGAGGACCGCGCCGAGAACCTCATGTCGACCGGCTTCGCCCGCGACTACATCATGAAGGGCGAGATCTGCGGCACCAAGGACGGCAAGATCACGGGGTTGCGGGTCGACGTGACCGCCGACCACGGGGCGTTCAACGCCACCGCGCAGCCGACGAAGTACCCCGCCGGGTTCTTCCACATCTTCAGCGGGTCCTATGACCTGGAGGCGGCGCACTGCGCCGTCCACGGCGTGTACACCAACAAGGCGCCGGGCGGCGTGGCCTACCGCTGCTCGTTCCGGGTGACCGAGGCGGTGTACCTGGTCGAACGCATGGTCGACGCGTTCGCGATGGAGGTCGGGATCGACCCCGCGGAGCTGCGGCTCAAGAACTTCATCCAGCCCGACCAGTTCCCCTACCAGTGCAAGACCGGCTGGGAGTACGACTCCGGTGACTACCCGCGGGCGATGAAGCTGGCGATGGAGATGGCCGGCTACGACGAGCTGCGCCGCGAGCAGGCCGAGAAGCGCACCCGGGGCGAGCTCATGGGGATCGGCATCTCGTTCTTCACCGAGACGGTCGGCGCCGGGCCGCGCAAGGACATGGACATCCTCGGGCTGGCGATGAACGACGGCGCCGAGCTCCGCGTGCACCCGACCGGGACGGCCGTGCTGGCGGTGAGCTGCATGAGCCAGGGCCAGGGCCACGAGACGACGTTCGCGCAGATCGTGGCCGAGGAGCTGGGAATCCCGGTGGCCGACATCGAGGTCGTCAACGGGGACACGCACCGCACGCCGTACGGCCTGGGGACCTACGGGTCACGATCGACCCCGGTGTCCGGCGCGGCCACCGCGCTGGTGGCGCGCAAGGTCCGCGAGCGCGCGCGCCTGATCGCCGCGAGCATGCTGGAGGTCTCCCCCGACGACCTCGAGTGGACCAAGGGCGAGTTCCACGTCAAGGGCGATCCGTCGGCCTCCAAGACGATCTCCGAGATCGCGATGAGGGCGCACGGCGCCGGCGACCTGCCGCCCGGCGTCGAGGGCGTGCTGGAGGACATCGCGGTCTACAACCCGCCGAACCTGACGTTCCCGTTCGGCGCCTACATCTGCGTCGTGGACATCGATCCCGGCACGGCGCAGGTGTCGGTGCGGCGGTTCATCGCCGTCGACGACTGCGGCGTGAAGATCAACCCCATGATCGTCGAGGGCCAGATCCACGGCGGCCTGGCCGAGGGCATCGGGATCGCCCTGATGGAGCTGATCGCCTTCGACGACCAGGGCAACTGCCTCGGCGGGTCGTTCATGGACTACCTGATCCCGACCGCGTTGGAGGTCCCCGAGTACGAGCTGGGCGAGACGATCACGCCGTCGCCCCACCATCCGATCGGCGCCAAGGGCGTCGGCGAGTCGCCGACGGTGGGCTCGCCGCCGGCGATCGTCAACGCGATCATCGACGCGCTGCACGACCGCTACGGGCTCGACCACATCGACATGCCGTGCACGCCGGGCCGGGTGTGGGACGCGATGCAGGGCAACGCAGCGCCGCCCCAATGATCACGACCCGGCTCTCGGAGCGCGCGCGCGAGCTCGCGGCCGCGCGCCAGGCGTTCGTCACGGCCACCGTCGTCCGCGCGCGCAGCCCGACCAGCGCGCGGCCGGGCGACGTGGCGCTGGTGGTGACCGACGGGACCGTCGAGGGGTTCGTCGGCGGCGTCTGCGCCGAGACCTCGGTGCGGCTGCACGCCCTGCGCGCGCTGGAGACGGGCGAGCCGTTGTTGTTGCGGCTGGTGCCGGACGCCGGTGGCCTCGACGACGACGGCGCGGACCCCGGCGCGGTGGTCGAGCACAACCCCTGCTTGAGCGGCGGCGCGCTGGAGATCTTCCTGGACCCGTCGCTGCCGCCGCCGCGCGTGGTGGTCGTGGGCGACGCGCCGGTGGCGATCGCGCTGCGCGAGCTGTCACCCCACGTCGGGCTCGAGCCGCAGTCCCCGCATGAGGGGGTCGTGTCGGTCAGCGGCGAGGACCTCGCGCTGGTCGTCGCCTCGCACGGCCGGGACGAGGAGGCGGCGTTGACGGCCGCGCTGCTGGAGGGCGTGCCGTACGTCGGGCTGGTCGCCTCGCCGCGGCGGGGTGCCGCCGTCCGGGCCGCGCTCGACGTGCCCGAGGAGCTCAAGAGCCACCTCCACACCCCGGCCGGTCTCGACATCCACGCACGCACGCCGGCGGAGATCGCGCTCTCGATCCTCGCCGAGATCGTCTCCGAGCGCCGTTCCGGCGCACCGCGCGGCACCCCCGTCACCGAGATCGGCGTCGAGGTCCCGGCGTCGGGGCCCGGCGGCGGCGAGTGCTGCCACGGCGGCCATGGGTGATCCCGCGCTCGTCTGCGGCCTCGTTCTGGCGGCCGGAGGGTCGCGGCGCCTCGGCCGGCCCAAGCAGCTGCTGCCGTTCGCCGGGCAGACGCTGCTCGACCACGCGCTCGACACAGGGCGCCGCTGCGGGTTCGACCAGCTGATCTGCGCGGTCGGCGGCGGCGCCGAGGACGTCCTGGCGCAGGTCGACCTCGGCGGCGTCGAGGTCGTGCGCAACGCGGTCTACGGCGAGGGCTGCTCGTCCTCGATCGTCGCGGCGCTGCCTGCCGTCGACCCCCGGACGACCGTGTTGGTGTTGTTGCTCGGCGACCAGCCGGGCGTGCGCGCGCAATCCGTGCGCGCCCTGCTGGCCGGCCGCGGCGATGCCGCGTTCGCAGTGTGCCGCTATGACGACGGCCGCGGCCATCCGTTCGCGTTCGGCCGTGCGGCGTTCGGCGAGCTGGCCGCGATGCACGGTGACAAGGCCGTGTGGAAGCTGCTCGAGCGCCACGCCACGGCGGTCGTCGGCGTGCCGATCGCCGGCCCGGTGCCGCGCGACGTCGACACGTGGGAGGACTACGAGGCCGTCCTGCGAGAGGCCCCGGCGTGAGCGCCGGCGCGCCGCTCTTCGCCGACCCCGACGCGCTCGCGGCCCGGTTGGCCGACGTCGACTACCTCGCCGACGAGGGTCTGGCGACCGCGTTGTACCTCGCGTTGGCCCTCCCCCAGCCGCTGCTGCTGGAGGGCGAGGCGGGCGTCGGCAAGACCGAGGCGGCCAAGGCGCTGGCGGCCGCGCTGGACACGCCGCTGATCCGCGTGCAGTGCTACGAGGGCATCGACTCGGCCGAAGTGCTGTATGAGTGGAACTACCCGCGCCAGCTACTGGCGATCCGGCTGGCCGAGGCCGGCGACGCCCAGCTGACCGAGGACGCCCTGTTCTCCGACGAGTACCTCGTCCGGCGGCCGTTGCTGCGGGCCATCGAGCATCCGGGCCCGCGGCCGGCGGTGCTGCTGATCGACGAGCTGGACCGCGCCGACGACGACTTCGAGGCGTTCCTGCTGGAGCTGCTGGCCGAGGCGTCGCTGACGATCCCCGAACTGGGCACGATCGTCGCCCAGCACCCGCCGATCGTCGTCCTGACCTCCAACCGCACGCGCGACCTCCACGACGCGCTCAAGCGGCGCTGCCTGTACCACTGGATCGACTATCCGACCGCCGAGCGCGAGGCCGAGATCGTGCGCCGGCGCGTGCCCGCGGCCACACCCCGGCTCGCCGCCGACGTCGCCGGCGCGGTCCGCCGCCTGCGCGCGGCCGACATCCAGAAGCCACCGGGCATCGCCGAGGCGATCGACTGGGTCGCCGCCCTGCGGGCACTCGGCATCTACACGCTCGACGCCGGCGCCGCCGACCGGACGCTGGGGGCGGTCCTCAAGTACCGCGAGGACCAGGAGCAGGCGCGCGCCGCCGGCCTCGGCCGCCTGGTCGGAGCGGAGGCGGGCGATGCCGCCTGAAGGGTTCGACCTGCCGCTGCTCGCCGCCCGCTTCGGACGCGCTGTGCGCGAGGCCGGGATCCCGTGCTCGCCGGAGCGATCGGTGCGGTTCGCGCGCGCGCTGGAGATCGCGCCGCCCGGCGGGCGCGACCGGCTGTACTGGACCGCCCGCACCGTGTTCGTCTCGTCACACGCCCAGGTGCCGGCGTTCGACGGCGTGTTCGCCCGCGTCTTCGACGGGCTCGTCGATCCCGCCGACACGCGTGGCGACCAGGACGCCCCGCCCCCGGCCGGCAGCGAGCGCGGTGACCGGCCGCCGCCCCCCGGCGCGCCGCTCAGCAGCGCCTCGGAGGCCGGCGGCTCGCCGCGTGCCTCCTCCTCCCCCGCCGCCGCGCCCGACCACGACCTCCCGGCGCAGGAGCTCGCCGTCCCGGCCGCCAGTGCCGACGAGCGGCTGGCGAGCAAGGACTTCGCCGACCTCGAGCCCGACGAGCTGAGCGCCTTGCGCCGCCTCATGACCCAGTTGAAGGTGGCCACGCCCCTGCGGCGCACCCGGCGGGCGCGTCGCGCGCGCCGCGGCGAGCACCTCGACGTCCGCGCCACGCTCCGCGCCAGCCATCGCACCGGCGGCGACCCGGTCCGCCGGCTGCGGCGCCGGCGCGTGCTGCGCCACCGGCCGCTGGTCGTGCTCTGCGACGTCTCCGGGTCCATGGAGCCCTATTCGCGCGCGTTCCTGATGTTCTTGCACAGCGCCGTCGGCGGCGCGGACGCCGAGGCGTTCGTCTTCGCCACGCGCCTGACCCGCCTGACGCGGGCGCTGCGCGGCCACCAGACCGAGCTCGCGATCGCGCGTGCCGCCGCCGCGGCGCCCGACTGGTCGGGCGGCACGCGGATCGGCGCGGCGCTGCAGCGGTTCGACGACGACTACGGCCGGCGCGGCCTGGCGCGCGGCGCGGTCGTCGTGATCGTCTCCGACGGCTGGGAGGTCGGCGACCCCGAGCGCGTCGGCCGCGAGATGGCGCGGCTGGGCCGGCTCGCCCATCGGATCGTGTGGGTCAACCCGCGCCTCGCCGCGCCGGGCTTCGAACCCACCGCCGGCGGCATGGCGGCGGCGCTGCCCTACTGCGACGCGCTGGTCGGCGGCCACAACCTGCTCGCGCTCGGCGACGCCATCGCGGCGATCGGCGCGCGCGACACGACGACACCGAGCTGAAGGACGACACCATGGAGTTCGAGAACACGTTCTTGGTCCAGGCCCCCGTCGACGAGGTGTGGGACCTGCTGCTCGACGTCGAGCGCATCGCGCCGTGCATGCCGGGCGCCCAGGTGCTCGAGCAGACCGGCGACGACGCCTACAAGGTGGCGGTCAAGATCCGGCTCGGACCCATGACCATGAACTACAAGGGCGACGTCGAGATCCTCGACAAGGACGCGTCCACCCGCCAGGCGACCATGCGCGCGAAGGCCAAGGAGGCCCGCGGCCAGGGCACCGCGTCGGCCGACATCCGCATGGCGCTGCGCGAGCAGCCCGGCGGGACCGAGGCCTCGATCATCACCTCGATGCAGATGAGCGGCAAGGCCGCGGCGATGGGTCAGGGCATCATCAAGGACGTCGCCGCCTCGCTGACCGACACCTTCGCGCAGAACCTCGCGGCGATGGTCGACCGCGGCGGCGCACCCGCGCCCGCGCCCCCGTCAGCCGCGGCCGCGGCCGCGGCGGCGCCGGACGGAGCCATCGCGCCACCACCCCCGCCGTCACCCTCGCCGGCCGACGCGGCGCTCCCGGTCGGCACCGTCGTCAAGGCGGCAGCGCTCGGCCGCCTCCGCGACCCGCGCACCCTCGGCGTCCTGGCCGCCGCGCTGGCGGTCGGGGCGTTCCTGCTCGGACGCCGCCGGAGCTGAGCGGGGACATGCCGATCTTGGGCCACGTCGCCGGAATGCCGGTCGAGGAGACGCTCCTGGGCTTCGCGCCGCTGGGCGTCGCCGGCGCCGGCGCCCTCGCCGCCTACGCGACGCAGCGCGCCCGCGCCCTCCTGCGGCGCCGCCGCCGGCCGCGGGCCGCCGGCCGCCTCTGACGACCGTGCGCCCGCCGCTTGTCCTGGCCCATCGCCGGCCTAATGCCCCGGATGACGGTGTCCACGCCGGACGCTGGTCCGGCCGAGCAGGAGGACTGGCGATGTTCGCGGATGCTCGCGTGGAGGCGACGGTTCCCGCACTCGACCTGGAGCGGGCGGCCCGGTTCTACGGTGAGGTGCTCGACCTGCCGACCGGCGGCTCGCTCGCGCCCCGGACGGACCTGCTCTACGAGCTCGGCGGCGGATCCGCGCTGCTGGTCTACGAATGGGCCGGCTCACCGCCGCCGCACATGACCTTCGCGCACTTCGTGGTCGACGACGTCGCCGGAGCGGTCCGCGAGCTCCGCGAGCGCGGCGTCGTCTTCGACGACTACGACCTGCCCGAGCTCAAGACCGTCGATGGCGTGGCGACCATCGGCGAGCATCACTTCGCCTGGTTCCGCGACCTCGACGACAACGTCCTCGGGATCCGGGACTGACCCGTCCACCCGGGCAGCATCGAGGAGAAGCCCATGTTCAAGGTGATCGTGGTCGGACACGACGGCTCCGACGGGGCGCGGCGGGCGCTCGCCCTCGCGGTGGACCTGGCGCGCGCCGGCAGCGGCGTGCGGATCGTCATCGCCTACGTCGAGCAGGAGGTGGTGGGCAAGGGCGGCGCCTCGCCGGTGCCGATCGCCGCCGAGGAGATCGAGAACGACCTCCGGCGTGACGCCGACGAGCTGTCGGGGCAGGGCCTCGACGTGACCGTCCACGTCCACCGCGCGGTCCTGGGTGGACCTGCGCCCGCGATCCTGCACATCGCCCACGAGGCGGGCGCCGACCTGATCGTCGTCGGCACGCGCGGCCGGTCGGTGCTCGCCGGCCTGCTGGTCGGCAACGTCGCGCAGCGGCTGCTGCACGTCAGCGACCTGCCGGTGCTGGTGGTCCCCGCCCGGCCGGCCGGCTGAGCGCCCCGGTCGGTTGCGGCTCGCCGCCATCGGCCTACAGTCGCCAGGTATGTCGATGGAGCTCGTGCACGTCCACGGTGGCGAGCCCGGGCTGCGGCGCGAGCGCCGCGGCAGCAAGCTCGTCTGCGTCGACGACGCCACCGGCCAGCCCGTGACCGACCCCGAGACGATCGCCCGCGTCGAGGCGCTGCACGTCCCGCCGGCGTGGACCGACGTGTGGATCTCCGCCCGGCCCGACACGCATCTGCAGGCGACTGGCCTGGACGCCAAGAGCCGGCGCCAGTACCTGTACCACCCGGAGTGGCGCCACCGGCGCGACGCCGAGAAGTTCGACGACATGTTGGACTTCGCCGCGGCGCTGCCGGCGCTGCGACAGGCCGCCCAGGAGCGGCTCGGCGCCGAGGGCGCCCCACGCGAGCACGCGCTGGCGCTGGCGATCCGGCTGCTCGACGTCGGCCTGTTCCGCGTCGGATGGGACCGCTACGCGCGCGACAACGGCCATGTCGGCCTGACGACCCTGCGCCGCGAGCAGGTCACGGTGCTCGACGATGCGGTGCGGTTCGACTACATCGGCAAGCAGGGCAAGCGGCGGCGCATGACGGTGCGCGACCCCGACGCCGTCGTGGCGATCGGCCCGCTGCGGCGCCGCCGCGGCGAGCCGGTCGAGCTGCTCGCCTACCGGACCAACGGCGCATGGCACCGCGTCACGGCCTCCGACGTCAACAACGCGCTGCGCTCCTGGGCCGAGGGGCCGTATTCGGCGAAGGAGTTCCGCACCTGGGCCGGGACCGTCCTCGCCGCGGCGGCGCTCGCCCGCGCGCACGCCGCGGGCCGGCCGGCCACCAAGCGGGCGGTCAACCAGGCGGTCCGCGAGGTCAGCACCGCACTGGGCAACACGCCGGCGGTCGCGCGGGCGTCCTACATCGACCCGCGCGTGATCGACTCCTACGAGAACGGCATCGTGATCGAGCTGCCGGCCGACACGCCCGCGGCCGCCATGCCGCTGCGCATCGAGACCGGCGACGGCGGCGTCGTCGTCGAGCTCCCGACCGACGCCACCGGCCATCCCCTGCGCGAAGACGTCGAGCGGCGCGTCCAGTCGCTGCTGAGAAGTTGATGTTCCTCTTCTTCTCCAGCAACCTCGGATGCCTCGGCTCGATCCTGCTGTCGATCGTGGGGACCGTCGTGCTGCTGCTGATCCTCGGCGTGCTGTGATGGAGGCGTAGCCTGCGACCCGTGAGGATCGTCGTGCTCATCGCGATGATGCTGCTCGTCCCTGCGCTCCGCGCCGGAGTGCCTGCGCGTGCCCACCGCGCCTCCGGCCCGATGCCGCTCGGCCGCTCCGAGGACGGGCGACGGATCGCCGTGGTGCGCGCCGGCGACCCGCACGGCCAACGGGTCCTCGTGTTCGGCTGCATCCACGGCAACGAATGCGCAGGAGTCGCCATCGCCCACGCGCTGGAGCGGGTTCACTCCGGTGCCGATCTCTGGATCGTCGCCGACCTGAATCCCGACGGCCGCGCCCGCGGCACGCGACAGAACGCCCGCGGCGTCGATCTCAACCGCAACTGGCCGTCGCAGTGGCCCGGCGGTGGTCGTCGGTGGGACACCTACTACCCGGGCCCGCGCCCGTTCTCGGAGCGCGAGGCGCGGATCGCCCGCGATCTGATCCTGCGTGTTCGCCCGCACGCGACCGTCTGGTTTCACCAGCACATGGATCTCGTTTGGGCCTGGGGACCCAGCAGCGCTGCCGGTCGCCGTTACGCCCGCGCCGCGGGGATGCGGTATTACCACCATCGCTGGCTCGCCGGCACCGCCTCCAACTGGCAGAACCATCACCTTCCGCGCGACTCCTCGATCACCGTGGAGCTGCCCGCCGGAACCCTCTCGCCGCAGCAGGTCCGCCGCCACGTGCGCGCGGTGCTGAAGCTGGGCCTCCCGTAGGCGTCCTCACCAGCTCGCCGGGCGGCCCTCCTGGTACAGCCAGGCGTCGAAGAACGCGCGCAGATCCTGACCGGATTCCCGCTGAGCGAGCGCGATGAAGTCCGCCGTGGTGACGTTGCCGTCGCGGTGCTCGGCGTACCAGCGGCGCAGGATCCGGAAGAACGGCGCGTCGCCGACCTTGCCGCGCAGCGCCTGCAGCGTCATCGCGCCGCGGACGTAGACGCTGTTGGAGAACAGGTCGGCGGCGTCGGTGACCGCGCCGGGCGGCGGGCTCCAGAGCGGGTCGTCGGCCGGGAAGTTCGCGTAGTAGTAGTCGAAGGCGTCCTGAGGCGTGAACTGGCCGGTGTGGTCGGCCCACAGCCACTCGGAGTAGGTCGCAAAGCCCTCGTGCAGCCAGATGTCGGGCCACTGCTCGAGCGTCACGCTGTCGCCGTACCACTGGTGCGAGATCTCGTGGGCGAGGGTGAAGTCGTCGGGCGCCCGGTCGAAGTTCGGCTTGGTCTGCGACTCCAGCGCGTAGCCGACCTCGGGTGCGTCGTCGACGATCGCCCCCACCGCGTCGAACGGATAGCGCCCGTAGGTCGAGGTGAAGAAGTCCACGATCTCGGGCAGCTGCGCGAGCACCGGAGCGGCGTCCGCCGCCTGGGACGGGTCGACCGCCACGTAGGACGGCACGCCGCCGATCCGCGAGCGCGCGACGTCGAAGCGCCCGAGCGTCGCCGTGGCGAGGTAGGTCGCCATCGGCGAGGACTCGTGCCACAGGAACGTCGTGCGCCCCGCGCGCGTGAGCTGACCGAGCAGCACGCCGTTGGAGACGGCCGTGAGGCCGCTCGGCACGGTCACCGCGACGTCGTAGGTCGCCTTGTCCTGCGGGTTGTCGTTGGCCGGGAACCATCCGGGCGCGCCCTGCGGCTCGCCCACGACGAACGCCCCGTCGGCCGTCGGCACCCAGCCCTCGATCGACCCGTCGGGGTCGACGATCACCTCGGGCGTGCCCGAGTAGCGGACCGTGACCGCGAACGAACTGCCTGCGCGCAGCGCGCGCCCCGGCGTGATCTGCAGCTCCTGGCCGTCGCGCGTGAACGCCGCCGGCCGGCCGTCGACGCGGACGCCGCTGACGGTGAAGCCGCGCAGATCGAGGTCGAAGCGGCCGAGGTCCTGCGTCGCGGAGGCGATGATCAGGGCGCTGCCGTCGAGGACGGTCGTCGCGGGGTCGTAGCCGAGCTGGAGCGCGTAGTGGCGGACGTCGTAGCCGCCGTTGCCGCCGAGCGGGAAGAGCGGGTCGCCGAGGCCGGGCGCGCCGGTGGCCCCTCCCCCACCGCCCTGCCTGAGCGCGGTGACGATGCCCGGCGCGGCCGTCCCTCCACCCCCGCGCGCCTGCGGCTGCCAGCCGCCCAGCGGCGCCGCCGAGGCGGGCCCCGCCGCACCGAATCCCACGATCACCAGCGCGAGCAGCACGCCGCGCCCCATCCGGACCTTGCCGAGCATGGCGCCAGCGAACCAGACCGGATGACCGCGGGTCAAGTGCGCCGGCGCGCCACCGTCGTCGGAGTCGTCACCTTCGTCCGGTTGCCGATGCGACTACCGTTGATGTCCTTGGACGCCCACGCCCCGAACCCGCGCGCTCCCAGACGGCACACGAACGCCGAGCTCGTGCGCGCCGTGCGGGCCGGCCGGAGCTTCGCCGAGGCGCTGCGTGCGTTGGGCTTCCGGGCCGGAGATCCCGACGCCGACGACCGCGCGCTGGCCGACGAGCTCGCACGCGTCCTCATCCGCCGTGCCGGCACCCGGCACGAAGGCTGGAAGTACCTCCGCCAGGCACTGCAGCACGCCGGCGCCGAGGCGCCGTGGGCCCGCTGCGAGCGCCAGGCCATCGGGCCGACCTCCGAGCGCGTCCTCCAGGACTGCGCCGGACCCGGGCGCACCTCGCTGCTGCGAGTCCAGCACGCCGCCGCCCAGGAGCTGGCCCGGACGCTGGCCGACCACACCGACCGCGACGTGATCCTCCCGCGCCTGTCGCCGGGCACGGCCGGCCCGGTCAGCGACGCCGATTGGGAGCGGGCGCTGGTCGCGGGCGTGACCGCGCGGTCGCAGAGCCGTGCCGCGGCACTCGTCGCCGGCTCGCTCGCGGGCCGCGAGGACGGATGGGAGCAGCGATGAGGATCGGGATCATCGGAGCCGGCAGCATCGGCGGCAACCTCGCGCGACGGTTCACGGCCGCGGGCCGCGACGTCCGCGTGGCCAACTCGCGCGGGCCGCAGACCCTGGGCGACCTCGCGGCCGAGACCGGCGCGACGCCCGTCGCCCTCGCCGACATCGCCAAGGACGCCGACGCCGTCATCGTCAGCATCCCCACCCACAGCGTCGCGGACCTGCCCCCCGGCGTCCTGGACGGCGCAGCGCCCGGCGCGGTCGTGATCGAGACCACCAACTACTACCCGCAGCGTGACGGGCGGATCGCCCCGATCGAGGACGGCCTCACGGAAGCCGAATGGGTCGCGCAGCAGCTCGGCCATCCCGTCTTCAAGGTGTTCAACGGGATCTACGCCCACAACCTGATCGACGCCGCGCGGCCCGCGGGCGATCCCGAGCGCATCGCGCTGCCCGTCGCGGGCGACGACCCCGAGGGCAAGGCCAAGGTGATGGACTTGGTGCGGGAGATCGGCTTCGACGCGGTCGACGCCGGCCCGCTCGCCGAGTCCTGGCGCCAGGAGCCCGGCACGCCGTCCTACGGGCCAGAGCTCAAGGCCGACGAGCTGCGCCGCGCCCTGGCGGAAGCCCGTCCGCAGCGCCCGGCGCAGCGGCGCGCTTAGGCGGGCTCGCGCCGTGCGCGGGTAACGTGGCGAGGCCATGGCCAGCCCGATCCTCCGCGACACCATCAAGAAGCTCAAGGACCGCCGCACGCTGCTGCAGCGCCAAGTCAAGGCACCGCTCGCCGAGCTGGCCCAGATCGAAGAGGATCTCCAAGCGCTCGGCGCCGCGTCGCCGAGCACCCGTCGAGCACCGCGGGCCGCGAGCGCGCCACGGGCACCACGGGCGCCCCGCGGCGCCCAGCAGGGCGCCATCCTGCGGGCGATCCGCAACGGTGCGACCACGCCCGAGGAGATCTCCGAGAAGACGGACATCGCCGTCGCTGCGGTGCGCCGCGCCATCACCACCTACCTTGACAAGAGCAGGCTCGTCACCCGCGGGCCCAACGGCCTGACGCTCACCAAGGGTGGCCGGGAGAAGCTGGCCGAGCTCGAAGCGGCGTAGGCCGCACGTCTCACCGCCGCAGGTTTCCCATCCGCCGCACGGGAGAAGGATCAGCGCATGGAGAGACCCCCGGCGGCCACGCTCGCGGACGGCCGACGCCGATGACCCTCGTCACGATCTCGGCGTCCTACGGCGCGGGCGGCAGCGAGGTGGGCCCGGCGGTGGCGCAGCGGCTCGGCGTCCCCTTCGCCGACCGGGCGATCCCCACGGCGGTCGCCGACCGCCTCGGCATCACGCACGAGGAGGCCCACCGCCGCGACGAGGACGTCGAGCGGGGCCTCGATCGCATCCTGACCAACCTCGCGCCGATGGCGGAGCTGTACGGCGTCGGCGGGGTCGACCCCGCCCTGCTGCGCCTCACCGCCCACCACGAGTCGGCCGCCGAGGTCATCCGCGAGCTCGCCGCCACCGGGCGGGCGGTGATCCTCGGCCGCGCGGCGGCCATCGTCCTCGCCGACGATCCGCGGGCGCTGCACGTGCGGCTCGACGGGCCGGAGGCGCGCCGGATCGTCCAGGCGATGCACATCGAGGGCGTCGATCGCGAGACGGCCGAGCGTCGCCAGCGCAAGGTCGACCGCGCCCGCGAGACCTATGTCCGCCGCTACTACGACCGCGACGCCGCCGACCCGAGGCTCTATGACCTGGTGATCGACTCCACCCGCCTGCCGCTCGAGGCCTGCGTCGAGCTGATCGTCACGGCCGGCGCCGCGCTGCAGGCCGCTGCCGAGTGACCATGGCCGACCAGGACGAGCCCCGCGACCGCGACGCCACCCGGCTGGCGCGCGCCTCCCTCGCCGCCGACGACCCGACCGGCTGGTTCGAGCGCCTGTATGCCGCGGCGCAGACCGGAGACGCGATCGTGCCGTGGGACCGGTCCGGTCCCAACCCGCTGCTGCAGGAGTGGATCGAGCAGCGGGGGCTGGACGGCACCGGCCGCCGGGCCGTGGTCGTCGGCGCCGGTCCGGGCCACGACGCCGAGCTCCTGGCCCGGGTGGGCTTCGCGACCGTCGCCTTCGACATCTCGGAGACCGCCGTCCGGGCCGCCCGCTCCCGCTTCCCGGAGTCGCGCGTCGACTACGTGGCCGCCGACCTGCTCGACCCGCCCGCGGAGTGGCACGAGGCCTTCGACCTCGTCGTCGAGGTCATGACCGTCCAGGCTCTGCCCGACCCTCCACGGGGCGCCGCCATCGCGCAGGTCTCGGGGTTCGTCGCGCCCGGAGGCACGCTGCTGGCCGTCGCGGCGGCGCGCGCCGATGGCGCCCCGGCGGCCGACGGTCCGCCCTGGCCGCTGACCCGCCGCGAGATCCAGGCGTTCGCGACCGGCGGCCTGCAGCCGGTCACGATCGAGATCGCCCGCCACGCCCAGTCGCCGGTCGACTGGTGGCGTGCGGAGCTGCGCCGGCCGGGCTGAGCCGCGCGCTTCGGCGCGCGACATCCACGGTCCGGCTAGACCGCCGGGGGCGCGGCCGGCGGCGGCGCGGCCGCCGGCGGCGTCTGGCCCGTGTCGGAGGAGTGGCGCCCCAGGAGCCCGCCGATCTTGTCGCGGTTCTTCATCGCCAGGCCGAGACCGCCGGCCAGCAGCGCCATCCCGCCCGCCCGCTTGCGCCCGCGGCCACCGCCGCTGCTGCGGCGCCGCTTCGACGACCCCTTGGAGAGGCCGGGAACGGCGCTCATCATGTGCTGGGCGATGGACTTCTTGGCCGGCTGGCGGCGACGCCCGCTCGCGAAGCGCGGCGCCGGTGTGGCCGTCCGGCCGAAGCGATTGGGGGTGGGCGCCGGACGGCCGAAGCGGTTCGGGGTCGTGGCCTGCCGGCCGAACCGGCCGGCGGAGGCCGCTGAGCGGTGGGTGGTGCGGGTGGGCATCGTGCCTCTCCTGGTGATCGGGTGATCGGGTGACGGCGGACGTACCCCGATCGGCCCCCGGCGTGAACCGGCGTGCAAGGACTCGGACCGTCCGCCGCCTCCGTCTCGATGGCCGGCGGATGGTTGGGCGTCGCGGCGGGCATCTCGTCCAGCATGGGCCCTCCTCAGCGCCTCGTGTCCTTCAATCCCCGCAACGTGGTCTCGGTGGCGCTGATCCTCGTGGGGCTCGCGCTCGCCCTCTGGGTGCTCTACGCCTCGCGGCACGTCCTGACCTGGGTCTTCGTCGCGCTCTTCCTGGCACTGGCGCTCAACCCGGCGGTCGAGTCCGTCGAACGCCACGCGCGCATCCCGCACCGCGGCGCGGCCGCGGCCATCATCTACGTCGCGGCGCTGGCCGCCATCGTCGGCGTGGGGTTCCTGCTGATCCCGCCGATCGTCGATCAGACGACCGGGCTCGCCGATGCCGCGCCCGGCTACGTGCAGGACCTCACCGCCGGCCGGGGCCCGCTCGGGTTCCTGCAGACGAAGTACCACATCGTCGACAAGGTCCGGCAGGCGACGCAGAACGGCGGGGCGAACCTGGCCGGCGGCGCCACGACGGCCCTGTCGATCACCAAGGGCGTGCTCACCGCGGTGGCCGGCATCGTGACCGTTGCGTTCCTGACGTTCTTCATGATCCTGGAAGGTCCCGCGTGGATGGACCGGATCTACAGCCTCGCGCCGCCCGAGAGCCGGCCCCGCTGGGAGGACGTCGGGCGGCGCATCGCCGAGACCGTCAGCGGCTACGTCACCGGCAACCTGCTGATCAGCGTGATCGCCGGTGCGGCGTCGGCGCTGGTGCTGTTCATCTTCGGCGTGCCCTACGCGCTGGCCCTGGGGTTGCTGGTGGCCATCCTCGACCTCATCCCGCTGGCGGGCGCGACCCTCGCAGGCATCGTCATCGTGACCGTGGCCTTCCTGACTTCGACGACCGCCGGCGTCGTCGTGGCGGTGTTCTTCGTGCTCTACCAGCAGCTCGAGAACCACCTGCTCCAGCCGCTGGTCTACGGACGCACCGTCGAGCTCTCGCCGCTGGCGGTGCTCATCTCCGTCCTGATCGGCGCCGAGGTCGCGGGCGTGCTCGGCGCCTTGGCGGCGATCCCCGTGGCCGGCACGCTGCAGATCCTCATCGTCGACTGGCGCACCCATCACGGCAGGGCGAGCGATGGCTCGGCGAGCGTGCCGGCCGACGGCCGCCCCGTCGCGCCTCGCTGGTGACCCTCTCAGGCCTGCGGCGCCGACCAGACCACCGGGAACAGCGCGTGCTCGAGCGGGTCGCCCGCGGCCAGCGCGTCGCCGACCTCGTCGAACGGCGGGCTCGTGCGGTGCGGGCGCGGCGCCCAGGTGACGTCGTCGCCGGTGAAGCGCACCGAGAACGCGCGGCGGCGCGTCGGGCTGCCCGCCGCCGCGTGCAGCGTGAGCATGTTGAAGGCCACCGCATCGCCGGGCTCCATCGCCCAGCCCTTGATGGCGAAGGCGTCGCGGTCGGCGTCGACGTCGGGCACCTCCTCGAGCGCGCCCTCGTCGAAGACCATCGGCGTCTTGGCCACGAACGAGCGCGGCATGTACCAGGTGCCACCGGCGTGCGAGCCGGCCACGAACTCGAGGGCGCTCGCGCGTGCGACCGGGTCCAGCGGGATCCAGAAGGAGACCGTCTGGGACCCATCGATGCCGTAGTAGGGCTGGTCCTGATGCCACGGGCTGTGGTCCAGCGTCCCGGCCTCCTTGACCAGCAGGTGGTCGTGGAAGAGGCGCACCTCGCGCGAGCCCATGAGCGCGCCCGCCGCGCCCGCGAGGGCCGAGCTCCGGATGACCTGCTCGTACTCCGCGATCCGGTCCCAGTTGCGGAAGTCCTCCACGAACGCACCGGGCCGGCCGGGCTGCGTGCCGTTGATGCCCAGCGGGCTCAGGTCGGCGAGGTTGCGCTCCACGCCGCGCGCCAGCGTCGCCACCTCGTCCTCGTCGAGCACCGCGCGCAGCAGCACGACGCCGTCGCGGCGGAAGTGCTCGACGGCGGAGGCCGAGACGGAGGGCGAGGCGGCCGGGCCGGCGGGCGTCGTCATGGTCGGGACCCTGCCCGACCACGTCAGGACGGTCAAGGACCTCGTCGCGAGGTCTAACGTGGGGCCATGCCTCCCGCCCCGATTCGCGCCGGCCTGCAGATCCCCAGCTTCAACCTGCCGGGGGTGGAGCCCGCCGGGCTGCTGAATGCGCTGACCGCGATCGCGACGGCGGCCGAGACGGCCGGGTTCGACTCGCTCTACGACATGGACCACCTGCACCAGATCCGCGGGGTGGGCCCCGAGTCGGACTGGATGCTGGAGGGCAACACGACGCTCGGGGCGCTCGCGGGCGTGACCCACACGGCCCACCTCGGCCTGATGGTCGGCGCCGTCACCTATCGCAACCCGGCGCTGCACGCCAAGATCACCACGACGATCGACGTGCTCTCCGGCGGCCGCGCGATCCACAGCCTCGGCGCGGCCTGGTTCGAGGGCGAGCACCTCGCCTACGGCTACCCCTTCCCGCCGCTGCGCCAGCGCTTCGAGGAGCTCGAGGACGCGCTGAACATCTCCCGCGCCATGTTCACCCAGGAGCGCGCGACCTACGAGGGCAAGCACCACTCGGTCAACCAGGCCTACAACAACCCGAAGCCGATCCGCGGCGACATCCCGATCCTCGTCGGCGGCAGCGGAGAGCGCAAGACGCTGCGCATGGTCGCCCAGTACGCCGACGCCTCCAACATCTTCGGCGACGTCGCCACCGTGCGGCACCTGGTGGAGGTCCTGGAGGGCCACTGCGCCGACGTCGGGCGCGATCCGGGGCAGATCACCAAGACCAAGCTCGCGACGCTCGTCATCGCCGACACGCACGAGGAAGCGCAGGAGAAGATCGCGCCGATGCGCGAGCAGATCCCGGGCGACCGCTTCGACGCGCTGGTCATCGCCGGCGACCCCGACGGCGTCGGCGAGCAGGTCGCCGCCTACCTCGACGCCGGGCTCGACGGCCTCATCGTCAACATGCCCGAGGTCGCCGACCTCCAGGCCGTGGCGCGGGCGGGCGAGACGCTCACGGCCGCGATGAGCCGCTAGCGGCCACGCGCCCGCGCCGCTGCTACACCAGCAGCGGCGCGTAGTCGTCAGACAGCTGCGCCGCCATGTCGGAGAACTCCTGGTTGCTCAGCGCCTCGCGCAGCGTCTGGAAGACCGCGTGCGCGTGGCGCTCGGCCTCATCGGGCGAGACGCCCTCCAGCTGGGCCACGCGCGCCACGAAGTCCTGCTCGCTCATCGGCTTGGCCGCACGGCTCTCGACCAGCCCGCGCTCCAGCGCGGCGTGCACGTCGGCCGGTAGCTCGTCCTCGAGGTCGTCGACCTCGCCGGCCGAGATGCGCACCGCCAGCGTCTCCAGCACCGCCTCGGTCGCCCGGCGCGCCGGATCGCGATCGGTGTGCAGCAGCTCGGCGACGCGGCCGACGAGGTCGTCCTGGACCATCGCCTGGCGGCGCCCGACGCCCGCCGCCTCGAGCAGGTCCTCGTAGTCCTGCGGAAGCTGAGCGGCCATGTCGCGCAGCTCGCCGGGAGCGACCGCGAACCCGAGCGCCTGGAAGACGGCGCGCACGTGCTCCTCGGCGAGCGACGGATCGACGCGCTCGCGATCCGCGACGCGGCGGATGAACTCGTGGCGGTCGAAGGGCTCGGCCGGCTCCGGGGCCGACGTGAGCCAGGCCCGGACCTCCTGGGGCAGGAACGCGGCGATGTCCTGCGCCTCACCCCCGCTGATCCGCTCCGAGAGCGTCCGCAGCGTGGCCTCGATCGCCCGCTCGGAGGCGGGCCGGCTCAGGCCGCTGAGGCGTTCGACGGTCGTGACGAAGCTGGCGTAGCGCATCGCCCGTGGCGGTAGGACCGGGGCATCGAGGGACAAGCCCGCCTGGGCAAACGCGGTATGACTGACCCATGCGCGTCGCCCTCATGATCGAAGGCCAGGAGGACGTCACCTGGGAGGACTGGGTCGCCCTGGCGGAGACCTGCGAGCGCTCCGGCATCGAGGCGCTCTTCCGATCCGACCACTACCTGTCGGTCAGCGGCGCGCACGAGCGTGGCGCGCTGGACGCGTGGGCGACGGTCAACGCGCTGGCGGCCCGGACCACCACGCTGCGGCTCGGCACCCTGGTCTCCCCCGCGAGCTTCCGCCATCCCTCGGTGCTCGCGCGGATGGTCACCACCGCCGATCACGTGTCCGGGGGCCGGATCGAGCTCGGTCTCGGCACCGGATGGTCGGAGGTCGAGCACAAGGCCAACGGCTTCCCGTTCATGCCCATGCGCGAGCGGATGGACGTGCTCGCCGAGCAGCTCGAGATCATCCACGACGGCCACTGGGGCACCGGGCCGTTCAGCTTCCACGGCAAGCACTACACGTTGGATGATCTGGACGCGCGCCCCAAGCCCGTGCAGCGCCCGCACCCGCCGCTGATCATGGGCGGCATGGCGGGCCCGCGCGCGGCGCGCCTCGCCGCCCGGTTCGCCGACGAGTACAACACGGTCATGGCGACGCTCGAGGAGATCGTCGAGCGCCGCGCAGCGATCGTCGCCGCCTGCGAGCGCGCGGAGCGCGAGCCGATCCCGTTCACGGTGATGACCACCGCGCTGATCGGGACCGACGAGGCCGACCTCGCTCGTCGCGCGCAGGACCTGGCGACGTGGCGGGGCGAGCCGGTCGACCTGGACGCCGTGCGCGACACCTGGATCGCCGGCACCGTCGAGCAGGTCGTGCAGCGCCTGCAGACCTACGAGCAGGCCGGCGTGCAGCGCATCTACCTCCAGCACCTGGTGCACCGCGACCTCGACACGGTCGAGCTGATCGGCCACGAGCTCGTGCCCGCGGTGGCCTGAGCGGGACCGTCGCGCTGGCGCTACGGGTGTCGCGGCCTAGGTCCCGGAAGAGCCCGACGCCCAGGAGGACGCCGCATGACCCAGCACCGCCTCGAGATCCTGCCGCAATCGCGCCATCACTGGATCGTCCGCTACGAGGGCGACGTGACGCCGCTGGCCGAGGCGCCGACGCTCACCGACGCCCGCGCCGAGGCCCGCGCGTTCGCCATGCAGTTCGGCGAGCCGCTCATCCTCGTGCACGAGCTCGACGGCGGGTTCCACACCGAGGACGTGGACACCCCGTTCCGCGCGCCGACCGTCCGGGACGTCAAGGGCCCGCACGTGGAGCCGTAGCGGTCGTCGCCATGGAGCTCGGCTGCGGATACTTCCCCACGCACGACGGCATGGGCCCCGGCGAGGTCGCGCGCCTGGTCGAGGAGCACGGCCAGGAGTCGCTGTTCTTCGCCGAGCACACGCACATCCCCTCCTCGCGCGAGTCGCCGTACCCGGGTGGCGAGCTGCCCCGCAAGTACTGGCACGCCTACGACCTGTTCGTCGCGCTGACCACGTCGGCGGCGGCGACGTCGCGCCTGCGCGTGGGCAGCGGCATCTGCCTGGTCATCCAGCGCGATCCGATCATCACCGCCAAGGAGGTCGCGAGCATCGACCACCTCTCGGGTGGGCGCTTCGAGTTCGGCGTCGGCGCCGGCTGGAACCGCGAGGAGATGCGCAACCACGGCACCGACCCGCGCCGGCGCATGGACGTGCTGCGCGAGCGCGTCGAGGCGATGAAGGCGATCTGGACGCAGGACCCGGCGACCTACCATGGCGAGCACGTGGACTTCGAGGCCATCTGGTCCTTCCCCAAGCCGCTGCAGCGCCCGCATCCGCCGATCCTGGTCGGCGGCGAGGGCGCGACGGTGCTGGAGCGCGTCCTGTCCTTCGGCGACGCCTGGTTCCCCAACTACGACGAGGGGATGTTCGAGCGCATCGCCGAGCTGCGCGCGCGTGCCGAGCGGCGGATCGAAGTCCAGGCCATCGGCGTCCCGGCGGACCCGCGCCACATCGAGCGCTGCGAGCAGGAGGGCCTGACGCGCGCCGTGCACTGGCTGCCCTCGGGTGGCCGCTCCGTCGTCGAGCGTGCCCTGCAGGACTGGGAGGCGGCGATCTCCGCGTACCACGGCCTTGACTGAGATCCACGCCGGCGCCGCGCGGGAGCGGCTCGCCGGTGCTCGCGTCGCCCGGCTGGCCACCGCCGACGCCGCCGGTCGCCCCCACCTCGTCCCGATCACGTTCGCGGTGCTCGACGCGACGACGATCGTCAGCGCGATCGACCACAAGCCCAAGCGCACCGTTGCGCTGCGGCGGCTGGCCAACATCGTGGCCAACCCGCAGGTCTCGGTGCTGGCCGACCACTACGCCGAGGACTGGACGCAGCTGTGGTGGGCGCGCGCGGACGGGACGGCCCGGGTCGTCGCGGCCGATCAGGAGGTCGAGCTGCGCGCCCGCGCCGTCGCCGCGCTGCGCGAGCGCTACGAGCCCTACGGCGACCAGCCGCCGGCGGGGGCGCTGATCGTCGTGGACGTGGAGCGCTGGTCGGGTTGGCGCGCGGCCTGACGCCGAGCGCTCACCCGCCGGCGGCGCTCGTGGCCCGGCCTACCATCGAGATGGACACCCCCTCCGGAGGCTCTTCCCCATGACCACGTCGCACCCGGCCACCGGCCGCGCTCCCCTCTCCGTCCTGGATCTCGCGCCCATCCGCGCCGGCGGCACCGTCGGCGAGGCCCTGCAGGAGACCCTCCAGCTCGCGCGCACCGCCGAGGAGCTCGGCTACCACCGCTTCTGGCTGGCCGAGCACCACAACATCCCGGGCATCGCGAGCGCGGCGACGGCCGTGCTCGTCGGCCAGGTCGCCGCCGCGACGCAGCGCATCCGCGTCGGCTCCGGCGGCGTGATGCTGCCCAACCACGCGCCGATGGTGATCGCCGAGCAGTTCGGGACCCTCGCGGCGCTGTTCCCGGGCCGCATCGACCTCGGGCTCGGCCGCGCCCCCGGCGCCGACATGGCGACCGCCTACGCCCTGCGCCGGGCCCAGGACAACGGCCAGTCGTTCCCGACCGACCTGCAGGAGCTGCGGGCGTTCCTCGCTCCGGCCCAGCCGGGGCAGCGCATCACCGCCGTCCCGGGGGCGGGATCGTCGATCCCGATCTACCTGCTCGGCTCCAGCACGTTCAGCGCCCAGCTGGCCGCCCAGGAGGGCCTGGGCTTCGCGTTCGCCGCGCACTTCGCGCCGCAGATGATGCTCGAGGCGCTCGAGCTCTACCGGTCCGGCTTCCGGCCCTCGCCGGAGTTCCCCGAGCCCTACGCGATCGTCGGCGCCTACGTGGTCGTGGCCGAGACCGACGAGGAGGCGCGGCGGCTGTTCACGTCGACCCAGCAGAAGCACACGTGGCTGATGCGCGGCAACCCGCGGCCGACCTCGCCGCCGGTCGACGACATCGACGCGTTCTGGTCGCCCATGGAGCGGGCCTCGATCGACTCGCAGCTCCGCGAGGCGATCGTCGGCAGCCCCGACACGGTCCGCGCCGGGCTGGAGTCGCTGCTGGAGCGCACGGGCGCCGACGAGGTCATCGTCGCGACCGACGCCTATGACTTCGACGCGCGGCTGCGGTCCTACGCGCTGCTCGGCGAGGCCTGGGGCGTCGACCCGGCGCCGCAGGACCGGACCGGTCCCGGCACGCGCCTCGCCGCCGGCTGACTCAGCGCAGGGCCGCGGCAAGCTCGGGCGAGAGATCGCCCGGGCCGACGACCACCACGTCGTCGAGCTCGAGCCAGCCCGCCAGCCGCCGCAGCTCGACGGCCAGCGCCTCGGCGGTCTCGGGCGGCGCGCCGGGCTCGGCGTGCGCGGCCTGCACGAGCAGGGCGCCGGCGGCGCGGTCGCTCTTGAGGTCCACGCGGCCGACGAGCTGATCGCCGAGCAGGAACGGCAGCACGTAGTAGCCGTGCACGCGCTGGGCCTTGGGCACGTAGATCTCGATGCGGTAGCGAAACCCGAAGACCCGCTCGACGCGCGGGCGCTCCCAGATCAGCGAGTCGAACGGACCCACCAGCGCGCGCGCCTGCACCCGGCGCGGCACGCGGACGCCGGCGGCGAGATAGGCCGGAGCGGTCCACCCCTCGACCGCGACGGGATGCAGGTCGCCGGCCTCGACCAGCTCGGCGACCCGCAGCTTGGACTCGGCCGACGGCAGGCGGAAGTAGTCGCGCAGGTCAGGCTCGGTCGCCACGCCCAGCGCCCGCGCGGCGGTGCGCAACAGCGTCCGCTGCGCCTCGTCGTCGTCGGGCGTCGGCGCGTTGATCACGGCGGCGGGCAGCACGCGCTCGGGGAGGTCGTAGCGGCGCTCGAAGCGCACGCGCCGGGCGCTGGTGACCTCGCCGCTCCAGAACAGGTACTCCAGCGCTCGCTTGACGTCGGACCAGTCCCACCACGGGCCCTTCGGCGCGCGCGGCTCGTCGAGGTGCGCCAGCTGCGCGGCGGTCAGCGGGCCGCGGTCTCCGATGTCGGCGAGCACGGCGGCGACGAGGTCGGGCCGGTCGGTGGCGATGCGGCGCATGCCGCCCCAGGCGTCGTCGTGGGCGCGGCGCATCCGCCAGCGCAGATGGGGATGCAGCTCGACGGGGATCAGCGACGCCTCGTGGCCCCAGTACTCGAACAGCCGCCGCGGCGCGTAGTGCGACAGCTTGTCGAGCAGGTTCGGGTCGTAGGTCCCCAGCCGGCTGAAGGTCGGCAGGTAGTGCGCGCGCTGCAGGACGTTGACCGAGTCGATCTGGATCAGCCCGACCTTGTCGAGCACGCGGCTGCGCAGCGCCCGCGCGTCGACGGTGCGGCCCAGCGGCGCTTCGGCGAACCCCTGCGCGGCGAGCGCGATCCGCCGCGCCTCGGCCGCCGAGAGCTGCTGGCGCCGGCCTGCGCCGCCCGTGGCAGGCCGGCGGGTGGGGTCGGCGGGGGTCGAGGACATGCGCAGGTCAGCCTACGCAACGGCCGCCGGGCGGCGGCGCGACCGACGTCAGCCCACGGCCGACGCGGGCTTCGGCGGCTCGGGCGAGGCCGGTGCCGGCGCTGCGGGCTCCGGCGCCTCGACGCGGACCAGGCGCCACGTCAGGTAGAGGCCGAGCGCGAACAGCGGCAGGCCCATCGCCGTGCGGACGACGCCGAGCGCGACGACGGCGCCGGCGAGATAGAGCGGCAGCTGCACGACGACACGCGCCAGGAAGAGGAACGCCCACAGCCAGGTGGCCATCACGTAGCGGCGGGTGTATCGGGGGTCGTCGCGATGGTCGGCCAGCGTGCCGGGGATCTGGCCGGCCACCAGGCCGACCAGCGGCTTGCGCAGCGCCAGCGACACCAAGAACGCGGAGGCGTAGGCGGCGTTCAGCAGCAGTCCGGGCAGGTAGAAGTTCTCCGCCTTGCCGCTGCGGGCGGCGATGAAGGCGGCGAACGCGACGCCGACCAGGCCCGACAGCGCGTGCCGCGGCGACTCGCGCCGGACGAGTCGCGCCACGGTCAGGATCAGCGTCAGCGCCACGGCCGCGATCGCAGCCGGGTTGGTGCCGAAGAAGCCGTAGACGGCCGCGAACGCTATGGCGGGCACGGACGTCTCGACGACGCCCAGCGGCCCGCCCATGGTCGCGACGAGGTCCAGTGGCGGGTCGGGCTCGGTGTCGTTGCGCGTGGCGATCCGACGATGATGCCGCACGCGGGCCGCCCCGCGCAGCGCTCTCGTCAGGTCGCGGCCCGCGCGGGCCGCGCATGGTGCACGCGCTGGCGGTAGGCGACCCACACGCCGTCCAGGGCTGCCCACGCCGCGAAGCAGAGGCCGCCCACGGTGCCGGTGACGGTCATGAGCACGCCCGCCGCGGCGGCTCCGGCGACACCGTGGCTGCCGAGGATCAGCACCGAGGCCGCCGCGCCGAGGCTCGGGCCCACCGGCAGCTGGCCGAGCGTCACGACGCCGATCAGGACGGCGATCGCGTCGAACAACGACGCGTCGACCCCGACCGCGTGCAGCAGCATCCAGTTGCGGAGGATCTGCGACAACACCGCGACCAGCACGAAGCAGAACACCCTGCCGCCGCCGCCCAGCGTGCGGACCACGGCCAGGCCCTGCCACAGCTCGCGCCCCTTGCGCGCGGCGAGGTGCCGCAGCCCGGCGCTCACCGTCGCCATCACCGCGATGCCGATGACCGGCGCCCACCACGGCAGGCCGAGCGGGCCGACGAGCGTGAACGAGGTCAGCGCGGCGAGCGCCGCCTCGATCGTGAGGATGGGGAACTCCGCGGCGATGAGCGTCGGGACCTGAGGGCTGACCTCCGGCGACGAGCGTCGCAGCGCCGCGATGCGGGCCGCGACGCCGAGGTTGCCGTTGATGACCGAGCCGAGGACCTGCATGCTCGAGGCGCGGTACAGGATGCGGCGCGGGACGGTGCCGCCCGCCGCCTCGATCGTCAGGTGCCAGGCCTCGCTGCGCGACAACAGGGCGACGATCTGCAACAGCACGGTCGCGCCCAGGATCGGCAGCGGCGCCCGATCCAGGGCTGTGGCGAACTCGTGGCGCCGGCCGGCCAGCGCGAACGCCAGCGCCGCCACGGCGGCCAGCGAGCCGAAGATGGTGATGAGGACGCGATGGCGGCGCCCGAAGGCCCGCACGGCGCTGAGAAGTGCCACACCCCGAGAGTACCCGTGGTCGGCGCGGATATGAGTGGGTCAGATTACGTGCCAGAAGGCACACATCCCTGACATCGATCCATGACACACTCAGCGGTGTCATGGATGCCCTCGCCTCGGTTCTGACACCCCGGCAGCTCGTCGGCGAGGCGCCGCCCTCGCCCGCGGGACCGCTGTCTGACGAGGAGGCGCGCGGGCTCCCGGGCCCGCCGGACATCCGGCTCGACCGCCGGCTGCAGGTGCTGCGCTTCAACCAGCGCCAGATCGAGTTCGTCTTCCGCGCCCGGCGCGAGCTCGGCGAGGTCTTCCGCATGCGCGGAATCCTCGACGAGGACCCGGTCATCACCAGCCACCCCGATCACGTCCAGTCGCTGTTCACCGCCAAGCCCGAGCAGGCGCCGTCACTCACCGGCGAGTCGCCGCTGCGGCCGATCGTCGGCCCGAACTCCGTCCTGACCGCGATCGGGCCGCGGCACATGCGCCAGCGCAAGCTGCTGCTGCCGCCGTTTCACGGCGAGGCCATCGAGCGCTACGCGGAGATGATCGCCCACGCCGCCGACCGCGAGATCGACGGCTGGCCCGTCGGCCGTCCGTTCGCGCTGGCGCCGCGCATGCAGGCGATCACGCTCGACGTCATCATGGCCGGGATCTTCGGCATCGAGGGGCGCCCGCAGCGCGGGACACCCGAGCACGGTCTGCGCCAGGCCACCAAGGCGCTGATCACCGCGTCGACGCTGCCCGCCGCCCAGCTCGTCGAGTTGATGAACATCGGCCGCGAAGAGCCGGTCGGCCTGACCAAGGTCGGATTGGCGATGCTCGATCGCCCGACCTACCAGGTGATCCGCGCGCGCCGCGCGGCCGCCGACCTCGAGGACCGTCGCGACATCCTGTCGCTGCTGCTGCAGGCGCGCACCGAGGACGGCGAGGCGCTCAGCGACCAGGAGCTGCGCGATGAGCTGCTCACGCTCGTCCTCGCCGGCCACGAGACGACGGCCAACCAGCTGGCCTGGACGTGGGAGCGCCTCGTGCGCACCCCGGCGGCCTACGAGCGGCTGCGGGAGGCGGTGCGCTCCGGCGACGCCGAGGCATCCGCCGCGGCGGTCGAGTCGACCATCCTGGAGTCGATGCGCTCGCGCCCGGTGATCCCGATCATCGGACGCCGCGTGATGGTCCCGTGGCGGCTGGGCGAGTACGCGGTGCCGGCCAACACGCCGGTGACCATGAGCATCCTGCTCGTCCACCATCGCGAGGACGTCTACCCCGACCCGTTCGCGTTCCGCCCGGAGCGCTGGGACGACAACAAGCCCGGGACCTACACGTGGATCCCGTTCGGCGGCGGCATCCGGCGCTGCCTCGGCGCCGCGCTGGCGATGGCCGAGCAGCGCGTCGTGCTGGAGCACATGGCGCGGCGCCTGGACCTCGAGGTCGACGATCCCGCGCCCGAGCACGCCACCCACCGCAACGTCACGATGATCCCGTCGCGCGGCGCGCGCGTCATCCGCCGCCGCTGATCTGGACCCTGCGCTCGGTCGCGCCGGGGGCCGCGAAGGCCAGCAGGCGCTCGCCCTCGCGGGTGAGCGCCGCCTGCGTCTTCTTGGTGGTCTTGCCGAAGGGCGTGACCGCGAGCGTCGCCGCGCGCCTGCCGGCCGCCTGGACCTTCCACGCGCCCTGCACGAAGCCGTCGACCAGATAGGTCCCGGACACCAGGCCGTTCTGGGTCATCACCTTGCCCTGGTGCTCGGCGGGCAGGATCCGCGTGGTGTCGACGTGCGAGAGCAGGACGTTGTCGAACGGCGCGACGAGCCGCAGCGGCACGGGTGTGGACGGGTCGGGCCGCGGAGCGTCCGGCAGGTCGAAGAGGTCGCGTCCCGCTTCGTCGGAGAAGCACACCAACTCGGGACGGAGCGCGTCGAGGACGGGAGCCAGCCGCGTGAGGCCCGACCACTTCTGCACGTCAGCCACGGTGGCGGGACCGAACGCGGCGAGGTACCGGCAGACGACTTCGGCCGCCGACGGGGCGGGCGCTGCCGCCCCCACGCCCGCCAGCCACGCCTCGGCCGACGTGTGCGCGGCCGCGCCGCCGCGGCCCCAGAGCCCGCGCGGCGGGACCTGGACGAGGGCGACCAGGGCGCGGACCATCTGCGCCAGGGCCTTCGGGTCGGCGTCGGGCCAGCGGACGCTCAGCGCCTCCCCGAGCTGCGCGAAGGTCCGCGGCTCGCGGTCGACCAGCGCCCGGCCGGCCGCCGCCAGTGCCGCACGGTCCACGCCGGTCACCCCCGCGCCCCAGTTGGTCTGCGTCGCGCGCTCGATCAGCGGCTGCAGCAGGGGGCGCAGCGCCAGCGCGTCCCGCCCGCTGACGAGGTGGATCGTCGAGCGCATGAGCGCGACTCGCACCACCGCGCGCTCCAGCAGCAGCTCCGACAGCGCCTCCGGTTCGAAGTCGGCGATCCGCGTCCACAGCCCGTAGTACGGCGCCTTGGGGTCCTGTGCCTGGAGGCCGACGAGGTGCTCGACGACCTCCAGCGGCGCGCGCGACGTGCGCTCCAGCAGGCCCTGACGCGCCAGCAGCGCCCGGTTCAGCGCCCGGGTGGTCAGGACCTCAGCCGGCATCGAGGATCTCGACCTCCCGTTCGGTGGCGTCGGCCGCAGCGAAGGACAGCAGCGCGAGGCCCTCGGTCGTGACCGCCTTGCGGTCGGCGGCATCGACGCGCGTGAACGGCGCGATACGGAGCCTTGCCGTCGCCTCGCGGTCGCGGCCTGCGCCGTCGCGCTCGATCCGCCACGTGGCTCGCCAGAAGCCGTCGACCAGGAGCGTGCCGGCGACGCCCCCGTTGCCGGGCGGCAGCGGCACGCGCCGCGGAGCCTCGATGATCCGCGCGCGATCGGCGTGTGAGAGCAGCAAGTTGTCGTACTCGGGCAGGAAGCGCGGCGGGGCGGGCGTGCCGGGATCGGGGCGTGGCGCGTCGGGGAGGTCCAGCAGCTCACGACCGGCCTCGTCGGAGAAGGACACCAACTCCGGTCGCAACCGCTCGAGCACCGGGCCGACCCCGGCCAGGCCCGACCAGGTGCGCACGTCGGCGGCCGTGGCCGGGCCGAAGGCCGCCAGGTAGCGAAGCACGAGCGCGTCGGGGGTGGCGTCGGACGCCGGCGGCCGCCCGAGGAATGTCTCCAGCGGGGCGCGTCGCGCGGGTCCGCCGCGGTCCCACAATCCGCGCGGCGGCATCTGCGCCGAGGGCACGAGGAACGCGATGGCGTAGGCGAGGGCATCGGGATCGATGCCGGGCCACCGCTCGCTCAGCAGCGCGCGCAGCTCGGCGTGCGTGCGAGGCGACTCCTCCATCGCCGCGCGGCCGGCGGCCAGGAGGTCGTCGCGGTCGACCTCCGCGATGGCCCGCGCGGACGCCGAGGCGCTGAAGCGCGCCTCGAGCACCGGCTGGACGACCGGACGGATCGCCGCGGCGTCCCGCGCGCTGAGCAGATGGACGGTCGCCCGCATGAACGAGCCGCGCACCGCGTGGCGCCTGGCGATCAGCCCCGCGAGGTCGTCGGCCGCGAAGCCCGCCAGCCGTGACCACAGCGCGACGTACGGCGCCCGCGGCGCTTGGGCCTGCAGGCCGACGAGGTGCTCGATCGCGTCCTGCACCGATCGCTCGGCGCGCGCGAGCAGCAGCTGGCGGGCCAGCAGCGCGCGGTTCAGCGCGCGCGGCGTCAGGACGGAGCCGGGTTCCGGCGCGATGGACGTGGGCGGAGCCATGGGCGCTCGGGCATTCTCGACGATCGCCGGTGATCCGTCGCGCGGCCCGCAGCGCACACCCCGGCATGTTGGCGTACGCGGGCCCGGCCCGAGGAGCATCATGCTGTCCATGAGGCCGGTTCGCGCTGCCGCGCTGCTCCCGGCGGTGCTGGTCGCGGCGGTGGCCGTGGCAGGGTGCGGCGGCGGGTCGACCGATCGTCCGGCGACCACCGCCAGGCGCGCTGCCCCGGCGCCGCAGGGCGGCCGGGGGCTCGACCCCACCATCCTGCCCCCGCGGTCGGTGCCGAGGCGCCCGGTCGATGCGCCCAACCCGGCGGCGGTGCGCGTGATCGAGGCCTGGTCGCGGGACGTGCGCCGCGGCGACTTCCGCGCCGCCGCGCGGCTCTTCGCCCTGCCCGCGCGCTTCCAGAACGGCACGCCGGTCCTGACGCTGCGGCGCCGGATCGACGTGCTGGCCGTCATCTCCGGGTTCACCTGCGGCGCCGTGCCGACGCGCTTCGGCGCCGCCAGTGGCTACACGCTCGTGCGCTTCCGGCTCACGACCCGTGTCGGCGGCGACTGCCAAGGCGCCGAGGGGCACACGACGGGCGGCGCAATCCGGGTGGTCGGCGGCCGCATCCGCGCCTGGTACCGCCTGTTCGACCCCGAGGAGATCGCCCCCCACGCGCCCCGGGCCGATCCCAACGGTCCGGAGGTGTAGATACCCCGGAATCGCCCTCGGGGCGCCCCTATCCTGAATGGGAGTGCCGCTCGCCGAGCTGAGATCCCGCCTGGACGAGTTGTCGCTCCTCGACGAGCACCGGTTGGGCCGGCGCCTGGAGAAGGCCCGTCGCCACCCCGAGGACGAACGTGCGCTGGCCCGCCTGGACCGCGACTTCGCCGCCGCCGAGCAGCGCATCGCTCGCCGCCGCGCCGCCGTTCCGGAGATCACCTATCCCCCGGCGCTGCCCGTCAGCGCGCGCCGCGAGGAGCTCCTGGAGGCCATCCGCGACCACCAGGTCGTCGTCGTCGCCGGCGAGACAGGGTCGGGCAAGACCACCCAGATTCCGAAGATGTGCCTCGAGCTGGGCCGCGGCGTGCGCGGCGCGATCGCCCACACGCAGCCGCGCCGGATCGCGGCGCGCACCGTCGCGCAGCGCATCGCCGACGAGCTGGGCGTGGAGCTGGGCTCGGCGGTCGGCTACTCCGTGCGGTTCAACGACCGCTCCGGCGAGGACACGCTGGTCCGGCTCGTCACCGACGGCCTGCTGCTGGCCGAGGTGCAGCGCGACCCGCTCCTGCGCCGCTACGACACCATCATCATCGACGAGGCGCACGAGCGCAGCCTCAACATCGACTTCCTGTTGGGCTATCTGCAGCGGCTGCTGCCCCGCCGCCCCGACCTCAAGCTGATCATCACCTCGGCGACGATCGACCCGGGCCAGTTCAGCCGCCACTTCGGCGACGCGCCGGTGGTCGAGGTCTCGGGCCGCACGTTCCCGGTCGAGGTCCGCTACCGGCCGACGATCGATCCCGAGCGTCCCGAGGCCGGCGAGCGCGACCAGCCCGAGGCGATCGGCGACGCCGTGGAGGAGCTGATGGCCGAGTCGCGCGACGGCGACGTCCTGGTCTTCCTCAGCGGCGAACGTGAGATCCGCGACACCGCCGACGTGCTGCGCGGGCGTCTGCGCGACGATGTCGAGATCCTGCCGCTGTACGCCCGGCTGTCGAACGCCGAGCAACAGCGGGTCTTCCAATCGCACCGCGGCCGGCGCGTGGTGCTGGCCACCAACGTCGCCGAGACGTCGCTGACGGTGCCCGGCATCAAGTACGTCGTCGATCCCGGCTTCGCACGGATGAGCCGCTACAGCGCGCGGCTCAAGGTCCAGCGCCTGCCGATCGAGCCGATCTCGCAGGCGTCGGCCGACCAGCGCAAGGGCCGTTGCGGGCGCACGTCGGACGGCATCTGCATCCGCCTCTTCGACGAAGAGGACTTCCTCGAGCGGCCGCGCTTCACCGACCCCGAGATCCTGCGCACGAACCTCGCGTCGGTGATCCTGCAGATGGCCGCGTTGGACCTCGGCACGGTCGCCGACTTCCCGTTCCTGGACCCGCCCGATCCGCGCCAGGTGCGCGACGGCATCAACCTGCTGCACGAGCTCGGCGCGATCGACCCGAAGGCCGAGAGCGGCAAGCGGCTGACCGGCGTCGGACGCAAGCTCGCGCGCCTGCCGGTCGACCCGCGCATGGCGCGCATGATCCTCGAGGCCGACCGGCTGTCGTGCGTCGACGAGGTCATCGTCATCGCCGCGGCCCTGTCGATCCAGGACGTCCGCGAGCGGCCGGTCGAGCATCGCGCCCACGCCGACCAGCTCCACGCGCGCTTCGCCGACGAGCACTCCGACTTCCTCGTCTATCTCAACCTGTGGAACCACCTGCGCGAGCAGCAGCGCGAGCTGTCGGGCAGCCAGTTCCGCAAGCGCTGCAAGGCCGAGTACCTGCACTACCTGCGCATCCGCGAGTGGCAGGACCTCGTGGCGCAGCTGCGGGCCACGGCCAAGGAGCTCGGCGTCACGCGCAACCAGCAGCCGGGCGATCCGCAGCACATCCACGTCGCGCTGCTGTCGGGGTTGTTGTCGCACATCGGCGTGAAGGACGTCGCGCGGCGCGAGTACCTGGGCGCGCGCGGCGCGCGGTTCAACGTCTTCCCCGGCTCGGTGCTCTCCAAGAAGCAGCCCGCGTGGATCATGGTGTCCGAGCTGGTCGAGACGGCCCGGCTGTTCGGGCGCACCGCGGCCCGCATCCAGCCCGAGTGGGTGGAGCCGCTGGCCGGCCACCTCGTCAAGCGGACCTACAGCGAGCCGCGCTGGGAGCGACGGCGCGGGGCGGTCGTCGCGACCGAGCGTGTCACGTTGTACGGGTTGCCGATCGTCGCGGGGCGCAAGGTGCCCTACGCGCGCATCGACCCGGAGCTCGCGCGCGATCTGTTCATCCGCCGCGCGCTGGTGGAGCGCGACTGGGACACGCGGCACGCGTTCTTCGCCGCCAACGGGAAGATGCTCGAGGAGATCGACGCGCTCGAGCAGCGCGAGCGGCGCCGCGACATCATGGTCGATGACCAGACGTTGTATGACTTCTTCGCGGCGCGGATCCCGGAGAGCGTCGTGTCGGGCGCGCACTTCGACCAGTGGTGGAGGGACGCGCGGGCCGCCGATCCGGACCTGCTGGCCTACACGCAGGAGCTGCTCGTCACGCCCGAGGCGACCTCGGCGCTGTCGGGCGCCGGCCGCCCGGCCGCGTGGCGCCAGGGCGAGCTGACGCTCCCGCTGACCTACCGCTTCGAGCCCGGCGCCGAGCACGACGGCGTGACCGTGCACATCCCGCTGGCCGTGCTCCCGCAGATCCGGTCGACCGGCTTCGACTGGCTCGTGCCGGCGTTCCGCGCCGAGCTGGTCACCACGCTGATCCGCGGGCTGCCCAAGGAGCTGCGCCGGCCGCTCGTGCCGGTCCCGGAGACCGCGGCGCTCGCACTGGCGCAGATGAAGCCGCGGTCCGGTCCGCTGGTGGAGGTGCTCGGGCGCGCGCTGGGCGCCATGCGCGGCGTCCCGATCCCCGCCGGCGCCTGGGACCCGGCCAAGCTTCCGGCGCACCTGCGAATGACGTTTGCGATCGAGGACGAGGCGGGCGCGGTGCTGGCGTCCGGCCATGATCTCGCGGCCGTGCGCGAGCAGGTCAAGCCGCGGCTGCGCGCCGCGCTGTCGGCCGCGACGGCGGGGCTGGAGCGCTCGGGACTGACGGCGTGGACGATGGGCAGCCTGGCGCGCGACATCGTGCTGCCCGGCACGGGCGAGGCGGTGCGCGCCTATCCGGCGCTGGTCGACGAGGGCGCGACGGTCGGGCTGCGGATGATGGAGTCGCGTGCCGCGCAGGAGCAGGCGATGCGCGCCGGCACGCGGCGCCTGCTGCTGCTGTCGATCCCCTCCCCCGCCCGGCACGTCCAGGGCACGCTCGGCAACCAGGCCCAACTCCTGCTGGCGGCCGCGCCGCACGGCTCGCTGGCCGCCGTCATCGACGACGCGACGGTCGCGGCGGCCGACGCGCTGACCGACGAGGCCGGCGGGCCGGCGTGGGACGAGGCCGGCTTCGCCCGGCTGCGCGACCACGTCGCCGGCGGTCTCGCCATGCGCACCGCCCGGGTCATGAAGGACGTCGTGGCGATCCTGGGCGCCCGCGCCGACCTGCACCGCCTGATGGAGACGCTGGTCGCCGAGCCGCTGCGACCCGCGCGCCAGGACGTCGCCGAGCAGCTCGGCGGCCTCGTGTACCCCGGCTTCGTGGCCGCCACGGGCGCTGCGAGGCTGCCGGATGTCCTGCGCTACCTCCGGGCCGCGGAGCGGCGGCTGGAGCGGCTGCCCGACGTCGTGCCGGTCGACCGCGACCGGATGACCGCGGTGCGTGAGCTGGAGGCGGAGCTGCGGACACAGACCAACACCTACGTATCGGTGGGCCGGGCGGTTCCGGGCGCCCTGCGCGACGCGGGCTGGATGCTGCAGGAGCTGCGCGTCAGCCACTTCGCCCAGGCATTGGGCGTGCACGGTCAGGTCAGCGCCAAGCGGATCCGCAAGCTGATGGACGAGGCCGGTCGGGCCCCGCGGGCATGACCTCGGAGGTCATCGACGGCGCGCCGGCCCGCTGGCACGCTGCCGTCCATGACCAACCCCATCAACCAGCTCATCGACACCTACATCTCGGCCTGGAACGAGGCCGAGCCCGATCGCCGGCGCGCGCTCGTCGACCAGGCGTTCACCACCGAGGCGACCTACCTCGACCCCATGATGTCGGGGTCGGGCGCCGGCGAGATCGCCGCCATGATCGGCGCCGCCCAGCAGCAGCTCCCGGGGCACCGGTTCGTGCTCGCCGGCGCGCCGGACGCCCATCACGGCCGGGTGCGGTTCACCTGGCACCTGGAGCCGGCCGAGGGCGGCGCCGTGGTCGCCGTCGGCCACGACTTCGGGACGGTGTCGGCCGACGGCCGCCTGCGCACGGTCGTCGGGTTCCTCGAGCAGCCCGAGGCGGCGGCGGCCTAGGGGTCGGGCGCGGGGTCGCCGTCGCCGCGCCATGGGCGCAGCCGCGGCCACCAGCCCGGCACGGCTCGCCGGTAGGCGTCGTACTCGTCGCCGAACCGGCGGGCCAGCCGCGGGTCCTCCAGCGCGCCCGCGAGCGTGACCATCGCCGCGACGTAGGCCAGCGCGCCGACCAGCAGGATCGGCTGGGCGAAGGCCAGCGCCTCGCCGGCGATGACGGTCGCGGTGGCGACGTACATCGGGTGGCGCAGGTGGGCGAACGCGCCACGCGCGAGCAGGCGCTGCGCGGGCGCGGCAGGCGACGGCGTGCCCGCGCCGTCGGCGACGAACCGCACGAAGACGTCGGCCAGCACGGCGACGCCGGCGACGATCAGCGCGACGCCGAGCACCCGCAGCGCGGCCGGCCAGTCGGCGCGGTCGCTGCCCGCGACCTGGACGAGCAGCCACGGGCCGAGCCCGGCCTCGAGCCCCGGGCCGGCGAGGAAGAACGCGACGCTTCCGGCGGCCGCGACCCTGGTCCTGTGCACGGCGCCATCTTGCCGGACGGTGGGTCGGCGGCCCGGTCTCGTACGCTGCGCCGCCATGAGGCATCTCCTGCGTCCCCTCTTCGACCGCGTGGTCATCAAGGAGCTCGAGCCCGAGCGGTTCCGCCAGTCGGGCCTGCTCGTGCCCTCGGGATCCAACGAGCCGCCACCCCAGCACGGCATCGTCCTGGCGGTCGGGCAGGGCCAGGACTGGTGGGAGCACGTCGGCTTCCGGATGCCGATCAGCCCGGGCGACCACGTCGTGTTCCCGGCCTCGGCGGGCGCGTGGATCGAGGTCGACGAGGAGCGCCTGCTGGTCTGCCGCGTCGGCGAGATCCTCGGCGTGCTCGAAGAGGTCCGCGACGCGGCGCCCGACACACCGCCGCACGAGCGCTGAGGCGCGCGTCCACGGTGACGTGGACGCTGCGGTGCCGGCCCACATACTTCCTCGGGCCATGAACGTCTCACCGACCATGTCCGTCGCCGACAGCCGCCACCTCCTGGCGCTCTCGGTCGCCGCCACCGCCGTCGACGCTCCCGCCGAGTCAGGTGGCGCGGGCCTGCTGCTGCAGGCGCGGCAGCTCGACGACGCGCGGTCGGTGCTGCGCGATGGGGAGACGGTGTCGGTCTCGGCGTGAGGGGTTGCGTTGAGGCGCCGGCGTTTGAGGCGCCCGGCGCGATTTGCCGCTGTGCTGCGGCGCGTGGTTCGGGGCACTGACGGAATGCGAGCGAAGCGGCAGTGCCGGCGCCGCCGGACGTCCGCGGGCGCGCGGGCGTCGTCTCTCGGAGACGGATGGCACTTCGGGGTCGCATAGCGCCCCCCAGGTGCCACCCATCCGGTCGAGACGCACCTGGCCGTTGAGATGCAACGTCCATCTGCGTCTCGCCCCGAACCGCCGACGCAGGCGGACGACGCGCCCCGCCCGAGCCCTCCCGACGGCTCGCTCTCGTCAGTGATCCCGAACCACGCTCCGCGGCACGACATCGCCGGAGCGGAGCTCCCTCACACCCCGCCCGCCGAGCCGCGTACCGCCTACGGCCGCGCCCCCACCCGCCCCACCGCGCGCGCCCCCAGCGCACACGCCGCCTCCAGCGCCTCGCCCGCGTCGGCCCCATCCCGCCGCGCGGCCAGCCACCCCGCGGCGAATGCGTCGCCTGCGCCCGTCGTGTCGACGACCTCGACCGCCACCGACGCCACCCGCACGACCCGCGACCCGTCGGTCCACAGCGCGCCCTCGGCGCCCAGCGTCACGACCACCTCACCCACGCCCGCACGCTCGGCCAGCGCCCGCGCCGCGCGCTCCGGCTCGGCCTCGCCGGTCAGCGCCGTCACCTCGTCGCGGTTGGGCAGCAGCACGTCGACGCCCGCGATCCAGCCGAGCACCGCCTCGACGCCGGCCGCCCGCAACGGCGCGGCCGAGGCCGGGTCGACCGACACCGTCATGCCCGCCGCCCGCGCCCGCTGCAGCGCCGCCAGCCCCGCCGGGCGTGGACCGTCGTGCAGCAACACGTAGCCCGACAGATGGAGATGGCCACCATCCACGAACAGCTCGGCCGGCAGATCGCCCGCCGCCAGCGCCAGGTTCGCGCCCCGGTCGGGCAGCATCGTCCGCTCGCCGTCGGCGCCGATCACCACCACGCAGGTGCCGGTCGGCCGCTCGGGATCCAGCGCAACCCGTACATCAACGCCGGCGACCGCCAACTCGGCCACCGCCCCGCGTCCCGCCACGTCGTCGCCCGCCCGCGCCACGAGCGCCACCGGCGCGCCGCCCGCGCCCAGCCACGCGGCGACGTTCGCCGCCGCGCCGCCGCCGGTCCAGCGCACCCGCGCATCGGTGTCGGAGGCGTGCGCCAAGGGCGCCGCCGCAGCGGCCACCACGTCCACCATCAGATCGCCGACGACGACGATCGGCGGCAGCGTCATCCCTGCTGGGCCGCGGCGATCTGGCCCGCCAGCCGCGCGTTGGCGAGCACGAGCGCGACGTTGGCCCGCAGCGACTCCCCACCGGTTCCGGCGTGGAAGCGCCCGAGCAGGAACGGGGTCACGTCGCGGCCGCTGACGCCCTCGGCGGCGGCCGCCTCCAGCGACTCGCGCAGCACGCGCTCGTGGAGCTCGGGATCGAGCTGCTCGTCCTCGGGCAGCGGGTTGGCGACGATCAACGCGGAGCCGTCGAGGCCCAGCGCGCCGCGTGCGACCAGCACGTCGGCGATCTCCTGCGGCGACTCCAGCCGCCACGGGAGCTCGAAGCCGCTGTCGGTCAGATAGAACGCCGGGAAGGTGTCGGTGCGGTAGCCGGCGACGCCGATGCCCAGCGTCTCCAGGCGCTCCAACGTCGCGGCGATGTCGAGGATCGACTTGACCCCCGCGCACACGACGCAGATCCGCGTGCGCGACAGCGCCAGGAGGTCGGCCGACTCGTCCCACGTGTCGCGCGCCTCGCGGTGCACGCCACCGAGGCCGCCGGTGGCGAACAGCTCGATGCCGGCCTGCGCCGCGAGGTGCGCGGTCGCGGCGACCGTGGTCGCGCCGGTCGCGCCGCGCGCCGCGGCGATCGGCAGGTCCCGCGCGCTGCACTTGATGACGTCGTCGCGCGTCGCGATCGCCTCCAGGGCCGCGTCGTCGAGCCCGACGCGCACCTGCCCGTCGACCAGCGCGATCGTCGCCGGCACGGCTCCGCCCTCGCGCACCGCCGCCTCGATCCGCCGGGCGATCGCCACGTTGTCGGGGCGCGGCAGGCCGTGCGAGATGATCGTGGACTCCAGCGCGACGACCGCGCGGCCGGCGGCCAGGGTCTCGGCGACTTCAGGGGCGACGTTCAGCATCGCGCGGCACGGTAGCGGCGATCGCGGTTGCCCGGCCTCCGCGCCGGGCAGGCGAAGGACATGGCGACCTACGAGGACCGCGCAGACGCGGGACGCCGGCTCGCCCCGCTCGTGGCCGAGGCGCTGCTGGAGGCCGGCGCGGCCGACACGCTCGTCCTCGCCCTGCCGCGCGGCGGCGTGCCGGTCGCGGTCGTGATCGCCGAGGCGCTGCAGCTCGAGCTCGACCTCCTGCTCGTCCGCAAGCTCGGCGTGCCGGGCCGTGAGGAGCTGGCTTTCGGCGCGATCGCCTCCGGCGGCATCCAGGTCCTCAACCCGGACGTGCTGCGCGCCTCCGCGCCCGACCCCACCGAGGTGGCGGCGGTCGTGGAGCGCGAGCTCGCCGAGCTGGCCCGTCGCGAGCGGCAGTACCGCGGCGACCGGCCGGCGGCCGACGTCGCGGGACGCACGGTCGTGGTCGTCGACGACGGCCTGGCCACCGGCGCGACCATGCGCGCCGCCGTCGAGGCGCTCCGCGACCGCGACGCCGCGCGCATCGTCGTCGCGGTCCCCGTCGGCTCACGCGAGGCGTGCTTGGAGCTCGACGCCGAGGTCGACGCGCTGCTGTGTCCGACGGTCCCGCGCCGCTTCCGTGCCGTCGGCTCCTGGTATGCCGACTTCACGCCGGTGAGCGACGCCGAGGTCGCCGCGCTGCTGGCCCGCGCGTTCAGCTTCGCCACGCCCGGCCGACGACTGGGGGAAGATGGCACGCATCCTCGTGGTTGACGACGCGGCGTTCATGCGCCGCATGGTGATCGACGTCCTGCAGACCGGAGGCCACGAGATCGTCGGCGAGGGGGTCGACGGCAACGAGGCGCTGGAGCGCTACCGCGAGCTGCGCCCCGACGTGACCACGCTCGACATCACGATGCCCGAGAAGGACGGCCTCACGGCGCTCCGGGAGATCATCGCCTTCGACCCGGGCGCCAAGGTCGTCATGTGCTCCGCGCTGGCGCAGGAGTCCAAGGTGCTGGAGGCCGTCAAGGCCGGTGCGAAGGACTTCATCGCCAAGCCGTTCCAGGCACCGCGGGTCCTGTCGGCGATCGACAAGGTCGTCGCGCCCGCCTAGGGCCGGCGCGCCTCGCCGTCCACCAAGGCGATCGCGAACCCGTCGTAGCCCTTGCTGCCGACGGTCTGAACCGCCGTCGCCGTCACGCCCGCCGCCGCGCCGAGCAGCTCGGTGAAACGCCGGATTCCCTGCACCCGCGGATCGTCGCTGTCGCCGTCGATCAGCGCCCCGTCGCGGACGACGTTGTCGGCGACGATCACGCTGCCCGGCGCGGTGAGGCGCAGCGACCACTCGAGGTACTCCGGGTTGCGCTGCTTGTCGGCGTCGAGGAACACGAAGTCGAACGGGCCCGCGCCCTCGGCCTCCAAACGCGGCAGGACCTCGAGCGCCGGCCCGACGCGGACATCCACCACGTCGGCCACGCCCGCGCGAGCGATGTTGCCGCGGGCGACCTCCGCGTAGCCGGCATCGGCCTCGACGGTCACCAGCCGGCCGCCGGCCGGGAGCGCGCGCGCCAGCCAGATGGTGCTGTAGCCGGCCAGCGTGCCGAGCTCCAGGATCGTGCGCGCACCGCACATCCGCGCCAGCAGGTGCAGCAGCTTGCCTTGGTTGGCGGCGACGCCGGCGGCCGGGAGGCCCGCGCGCGCCGCATCGGCCAGCACGGCCTCCAACACCGCGTCGGTCCCGACGAGATGCTCGGACAGGTAGTCGTCGACGGCGTTCCAGCGCTCCTGGCTCACGCCAGGATCATGCCCAGGTCGCGAAGCGCACGAGCTGCTGCTCGACGCCCGGCTCGTGACCCGCCAGCACGCAGGTGTGCCCGTCGCGTCGCCAGGTGACGAGCGTGGTCGCCCCCCGGTGCACGACCGCCAGCCGCACGCCGCCGGTGCTGATGTGCCGCGCGCCGGACGGCTCCTTCAACGGCGCGCCGTCGACGATCGTGTAGCCGACGTCGCCCTTGGGACCGCGGTAGGTGACGCTCACGGCGTCGCGCCCGGCGAGGCGGTCGTGCCGCGTGCCGACCGCCTTCCACCGCGGCCACTGGTAGGAGTAGTTGGGGAACTGCACGCCGCCCACGGCGGCCTGCACGATGCGCGCGTCGGTCGGGTCGCTCGCCGGCGCCGCGGCGGTCGGCGGGGCGATCGCCAGCTGCGCGGCCTGGTCGAACGAGGGTCCGTCCGTGCCGCCACCACCGCTGACCAGGAGCACCACTGCGACCGCGGCCGCGGCGAGGCCTGCGGCGACGACCGCAGGCAGCCGGAGGCGGCCCCGGCGCGCGGCCGGTGCGTCGGCAGCCGCCCGCTGCTCGGCCAGGCGGGACCGCAGCCGCGGCGGCGCCTCGACCGACTGCGCGGCCGCGCCGATGCGCAGGCCGATGGCCTCAGATTCCTCGTCATGGGGGTTCGGTGGGTCGATCATGGCTTCCTCGACGCCGGGTCCGGTGCCGGCGCCTGCAGCGTGCGCGCCAGCCGGGCGCGGCCGCGATGCACGCGGGTGGTGATCGTCGCCTCCTTGGTGCGCAGCGCGTCTGCGGCTTCACGGTAGGACAGACCGACCACGTCCACGGCGACGACGGCGTCGCGCTGGTCGTCGGGCAGGCGCGCGATCGCGGCGAGCAGCTCGCTGGCCTCCAGCGCCGCCTCTGGGTGGCGCGGGTCGGTGGAGCGCGGCAGGCCGTCGCGCTCGTCGTCGAGCTCGACCGGGGCCGGGCGCCGCCGCTGGCTGCGCAGTCGGTTGATGAAGGTGTTGCGCAGCACGCGGAGCAGGTAGCCGAGATCGTCGTCGTGACGCAGGAAGCGCGGCCGCGCGAGCACCCGGGCGTAGGTCTCCTGGACGAGATCCTCCGCGTCGTGGGTGTTGCCGCAGAGCGCCAGCGCGGCGCGGTACAGCCGGTCGACGTGATCGCCGAGCCGCTGGGGGTCGAGGGGGCGAGCCCGTCCCTCGGAGGGCATCCTCCCGACTGTAACCGCGATGGCCTGAGTCGTCACGAGCGTCAGCTCACCGTCAGCTTCCCCTCCATGCCGTTGGCACGGTGGCTGCCCACCGGGCAGTAGAAGGTGTAGGTGCCGGGGGCGAGCTTGGCGGTCACCGTCGAGCTGCCGCCCGGCTGTGCGATCGCCCCCACCTTCGTGACGCCCTGGCCCTCGATCGCGATCGCGTGCGGCATGCCGTTGGCGCCCGGGTTGGCGAGCTTGAGGGTGACCGTGCCCGCCTTTGCGCCGAGCGCCTTGGGGGAGAACGACAGGCCGCCCTGCTCGCCGGCGGTCAGCGCGAGCGTCCCGGCCGCGGTCGTGGTGGCCGCGGGCTTGGCCTTGGTGGTGGCCGGGGCCGATCCGCCGCCGTAGCCCCCGCCGCCAGCGCCCGCCCCCGACCCCGACGAGTCCGAGCTGGAGCCGCAGCCGGCCATCACGACTGCGGCGGCCATGACCGCGAGGACGGGCGCTGATGCGTGTTTCATGCCTGCAAAGACGCCGCTCCGAGCGGATC